>DASXHM010000195.1:0-9681 GCA_036488495.1 Myxococcales bacterium
CGCCGTGGGGCATCCGTACGGTGTGTCGGGTGCGCGGATGGTCGGGCACGCGCTGATTGAAGGCAAGCGGCGCGGAGTGCGGCATGTGGTGGTGACCATGTGCATCGGCGGCGGAATGGGTGCGGCAGGACTCTTCGAAGTGGCGTAACTTTCCCGGGAGGGACAATGGGCTCGAAACTGGCTGCCGTATTGGTCTGCCTCTGCGCCGCCGCTTCCGCGCGCGCCGACACCATCAAGATCGCTTACATCGATCCGTTGTCGGGCTTGATGGCCGCAACCGGCGATCACGGCTTGAAGGAATTGCAATTCGCCGCCGCGCGCATCAACGACAAAGGCGGCGTGCTCGGGCAGAAGCTCGAAATCGTCGGCATGGACAACAAGCTTTCGCCGCAGGAGAGCCTGACGCTCCTCGGCCGCGCGGTCGACGAAGGCATCCGCTACGTCGTGCAGGGCAACGGATCCTCGGTCGCGGGCGCGCTCATCGACGCCATCAACAAGAACAACGCGCGGAATCCCGACAAGAGCGTCTTGTTCCTCAATTTCGCCGCCGTCGACCCCGACTTCACCAACTCCAAGTGCAGCTTCTGGCACTTCCGCTTCGACGCCAACAGCGACATGAAGCTACAAGCGATCGTCGGGCAGATGGCGCGCGATGCGAGCGTGAAGAAGGTCTACATCATCGGCCAGGACTACCAGTTCGGCCAGCAGGTCTCGAAGACGGCCAAGGTGCTGCTCAAGGAAAAGCTGCCCAACGCGCAGCTCGTCGGCGACGAATTGCATCCGCTCGCGCGGGTGAAGGACTTCTCGCCCTATGTCGCCAAGATTCAAGCCTCCGGCGCGGATACGGTGGTGACCGGCAATTGGGGCAGCGATCTCGCGCTCTTGATCCGGGCAGCGCGCGATGCGGGCCTGCAGGCGAAATTCTATACCTTCTATGCCGGGGTGACCGGATCGCCGGTGGCGCTCGGCGAAGCAGGCGTCGATCGGGTGAAGGTCGTCGCCTATTACGAACCGAACGAGGCGCCCAAGAAGACGCTCGACTACATCGCCGCCTACAAGAAGAAGTACGGCGCCGAATCCGATCCGTACACGATGGCGCTCCCCACCGCGCTCGACATGCTGGTGAAGGCGATGACCGCCGCGAAGAGCACCGACCCATTGAAGGTTGCGAAAGCGCTCGAAGGGATGAAGGCCGACGAATACTTCGGGCCGGTGGAGATGCGCGCGCAGGACCACCAGCTCCTGCAGCCGTTGTACGTGATGACGTTTGCCAAGGTGGACGGCAAGAACGTGAAGCTCAACGCCGACGGCACCAAGGAGTTCGGCTTCCGCGAGGACTTGAAGATCGACGGTCCCCAGACCGCGCAGACTTCAACGTGCCAGATGCAACGGCCGTAACGGCGTGCTCAGAGCGGTGGCAGGCTCGATTTGACGAGCGGAAATTCGATGCCGATGCCCGCGACCACTGCGAAGCCCGCGACAGGCGTGACTTCGCGGGTGATGTCGAAGATCACGTCGCGATCGAAATAAGCGCGCGCTTCCACCGAGACGCGCAGCCGCAAGGGAGCGAGCGGGCCTTCCGAGAATGCGTACGTCGATCCGGCAAAGGCCGACGGCAGCGTCCTGGAGAAATCGCCGCTGAAGCCCGGCTGCGCCGGCACGCTGGGCGTCAACGTCCCAGAGGCGTGGTTCAGGCCGGCACCCGCGTGCAGCTCGAAGCTGCGGCCGAGGCGGATGGCTGGACCCACCTCGATGCCCAGGAGCTGCGTCGAGATGTCGGAATCATGCGCGCTGGTCGCGCCCACCGACCCGTACACGCCGCGCACGATGAAAAATCGGCCGCTCACGCCGAGCTCCGCGAAGAGCGCGAACCGCAGATCGTTCGCCACCGAGAACCCAGGCGCGAAGGTCGCGAAGACGACCAGGTCCCCACGCGCGGGACCTGTGATGTGCGAATGGCGCACTGCGATGCCGCGGCGTGCGAGCCAGGAAACGATCGACTCCGAATTCGCGAACCGATCGCCGAAGTCGTCGGCGGCGACCGCGGCCGCCTTGTCGAAGGCCGCGGCAGCAATCTCCGGCAGCCGTTCGAAGATCTGCTGCCCGCCATTGCAGGTGAGCTCTGCCACGGTTGCGCCGCTAGCGTCGCGGACACTCACGTGCGCTTCGATTTCCACATCGGGGAAGCCGGCCATGGGAGTGAGGCGCGCGCGCGAGACCGCGACGTCGAAAACCAGGTCCGGTGCGGCATTCGGTGCTGGCGTCACGAACATCTGAGCAAGCTTCCGAGCGAACGCCCGCCGCACCTCCACTCCTACATCGGCATCGCACTGCTCAGGCAGCGCTCCGGGCGCGCAGAGACTCGCACGATCCTGCCGGACCGTGGCCGCCGCGGAGATGTTGCTGTACTGCGGAGCGGCGACGAGGAGCGCCAGCACGGCCAACATCGCGGCACAGTGTCATGCAGCCCCCTCGCTTGACAACCGTGATTGCCATTGCTCGCAGGCTAGTTCTCGGGCCATTCTCTCGCGATGAGAAGCCGCAGGAGCTGGGCGTCGCTGGCGGTCGCTTGCATGGCCGCCAGCGGATGTTCATGGAGCCTCAACCAGGACGACCCGGGTTTGCGGCTGTATCTCAAGGGCGCGACTCCGCAGTTTCCCGATCAGAGCAAAATCCAGCTCGAGTTCGATTGGTGGGACCCGCTTGCCTTGACGACATCCTACACCCTCGAGCGGGCAGCGCCGGGTGAGCCGTTTCACCAGATCGGAACGCTGCAGCAGGTCGGCGCGGGCGCGAAGCAGAGCATCGTGCTCGGACCGAACGACCCTGCGGGCCATTACCAGTTCCGGCTCTTCGCGCTCGTGGCCGGGCAGCCGAGCAACGTCGTGACCTACGACCGCGCAATGCTCGCGCCCACCTTGTCGGTCACGCAATCGCCAACTGGCTTCAGTCTCGCCTACGGCTTGCCCCCGCTGCACCTGGACTCCGTCACCATCAGCCGCGCGGTGCTCGCGCCCGACGGCAGCACCGGCCCTTCCAGCGCCGTGTTCACCACCACCACGCCAGCCGCGGGTGGCGCCACGTTCGTGGATTTGGATCTCTCCTCGTTCGTCGACGGAAACGCATACGTCTACACGGTGGCAATCGCGTCGGGAGGCCAGACCGCTTCCGCTGGCACGCAGACTGGCGTGGCGAAGCCGGCGCCGCCGGAAGTGACCGCGCAAGCGAACGGCGCGGCAGTTCACCTTCAGTTCCGCTCCACGAGCCGCATCCCAGGTACCCTTCACGTGTTGCGCGACAGCGGCACCTCGATCAACAACCGCGATCCGGTCGCCATCGTGCAGACGACGGGCGCCGACCAGGTCTTCACGGCGGACGACACGCTGCCGCAAGCCGGCCTGTACGAGTATCACTGCACCTTCACGACGACCGGCTTCCAGACGCCGAGCATCGCGAGCGCGCGCGCGGTGTTGGCGCCGCCGGGATGGAAGGGAACGCTGATCACCGTTCCACTCTTCGTCGAGGCGACGCGATCGTCGTCGGGGCAGCTTGCCTTGCTCGCCGACGTGAACGGTGTGCGGATGATCATTCCCCCTGGCGGCGCTGCCGGCGACGGGTTCGCGGTGCCCTCCGACTACCATCCGCCACGGCTGCTCCTCGATGCCGCCGATCACCCGCACGCCGCGTACGCGCAGGGCGCATCGGTCGTCCACGTCTTCTACGACGGCGCGCAATGGCAGCAGGAAACCATCGCGCCTTCGAGCGCGGCCACCGCGGTCGATCTCACGGTGGGCGCGGACGGCGCGCTGTGGGCGGCGTGGGCCGACGCAAGCGGGCTCATCACCGTCGCGAGCAGCACGGCCGCAGGCACGTGGTCGACCGAAACGTTGCCGGCGACGTTCCGGGCGACGCAGTCGTTGGTCGTAGCGGCCGACGAGAATTCCGTTCCCCACCTCGCCTCCGCGGATCCGAATCCGTTCCATCTGTTCAAGGACGCGAGCGGCTGGGTGCGCGAGGATCTGCCGCCTTCCAGCTTCTTGTTGTTGACCGCGCATGTGCCTTCGTACCTGTCCGCAACCGCGCAGAAGGTGACGATGGTCGATCGCGAGAGTGAGTCGCCCACGCGAGCGGGACCGGACGGGTTCGTCGACGGCGGCATCGCAGTCTCCTCGCGAACGTCGGGCACCTGGACGCGAACGGAAGAGTTCGGCGCGCCAATTCATCTCCCATCCGATCCCGCGTTCGTGCGCGCCGCCATCAGCAAGGACCAGTCGCGCGTGATCGTGACTTCGCTCGGCGACGAGCTGTTCAGCACGGGCGAGCCTGGACTGATCTTCACCGAGCCGTTCGTCTTCCCGACCGGACTCGGGTTCAAGCCCGACGGTGGCGCCTGGATGCTGTCGCTCTTCGACGACTTCACCTCGTTCACTCGCCCGGCGACGCTCAACGCGATCCTGTTCGAGGAGACGCCGTAGGCAGGCCGTCACGGTGATGAACGCGCCCGGGCCGCCTGCAGATGCCGCAGGCGCGGTCTGCGGCATCTGCAGGTCCGCGCGGTAAAACCGCCGTAAAACGTCGCTTCAGGTCGATCCGGGGTTGGCACTCGCGCTGCAATCACCCGGTGCAGCCAGTCCAACCAAGGAGATCGACAATGAAGAAGACGATGATGATCCTGACGGCCGTCAGCCTGCTCGGTTCGACCGCTGCCTTTGCCCAGGGGCAGGATGGCACAGCTCCGCAGGAGCACAGCTTCCGCCACCGGCACGGCCACGGGTTCGGCCCGCAGATGATCGAGAAGCTCGGCCTCACCCAGGCGCAGCAGGACCAGCTCGCGAGCCTGAAGGCGAACATGAAGGCGCAGGTCGCGCCGGTGCGCCAGGTCATTCAGCAGAAGCGGGCGGAGCTGAAGGCGCTGTGGAGCGCGCCCAACAAGGACCGCAGCGCCATCCTCGCCAAGGAAGCCGAGATCGATCAAGAGCGCGGGGCCATCCGCGCCGCCATGGTGGACTTCCGCATCGCCTTCAACAACCTGTTGACGCCGCAGCAGCAGACCCAGCTTCAGCAGATGAAGGCCAACCACCAGCACGGTTGAGCGGCTCGCATCGAGCGCCGAGAGCTCGTACGCCATGCGCCACACTGTCCCTGCCCGCGGGCCTCTTCCGGCTCGCGGGCATGGTAGTTCCCGCAGCATGAGCGGCAAGCTCGCGCGCTACGGCCTCTTCGCTTCCACCATCGCGATGGCCCTCGCGCTCGTCGCGACCGGGGCGGTCGGTTATTCGGCGGCGCGCAGCGCATCGGCAGCGCTGGTGCAGGCGCGGGCCATCGATGTGACGCTGCTCTTGCGTCGCGAGCTGCACATGGCAGAGGTGATCGACGCGCAGGCGCTGCAGGACATTGTCGACGGCCTCGCCGAGCAGCAGGTGACGTACCTCGCGGTGCTGGATGGCCAGGGAGACGTGCTTGCGAAAGGCGGCGTCCCAACCCAAGGCCGCGTCGGGCAGGTGTCCGGGGTCGGCAACCTGCGTTGGCAAAAGGTGGGCGAACGCATTCGCGCCGAAGGGAACATTGGCCGGCCCTTCCGCAATCATCACATGTTCGGACCGCGCACGGGCCGCAGCGGCCTCTCCTTCGTGGTGGAGTTCCTGCCCGGGCCGGCGGCCGCGCTCGCCTCGCGCGCGCTCGTGACGCTGGTCATCAGTTGCTTCGCCGCGGCGCTCCTCTTGGCGGTGGCGGCGCTGTCGTTCCGGCGTGCGCGTGAGACCGAACGCTTGATGGCGCAGCTCGCGCGCGACCAGCAGCTCAAGTCGCTCGGGCAGATGTCGGCGGTGCTCTCGCACGAATTGCGCAATCCGCTGACCGGCCTCAAGGGTCACACGCAGCTCCTCTTGGAAAAGCTCGCGCCGGATCATCCGGCGCGACCGGGCGCGGAGCGGATTCTCGCCGGCGCGATGCGGCTCCAGACCACTGCCAACCAGATCCTCGACTTCTCCCGCACCGGCGCCGTGACTGCGCGGCCGGAGAGTCCGCGGGAGGTAGCGGAGGCGGCCATCGAGCTCGCCGGCGAGCCGCGGGTGCACCTCCAGGTCGGTCCCGATGTCACCACCTGGCCGCTCGATCGGCTGCGGATGGAGCAGGTGCTGGTCAATCTCATCCGCAATGCAGCGCAAGCAGCGCCGGAAGGGCCCATCGAGGTTGGCGTGAACGTCGCGCGCGGGTGTCTTGAATTCACCGTCCGCGACCACGGACCGGGACTTCCGCCCGGCGAGGAGGCGCGCATCTTCGAGCCGTTCCACGGCAAGAACGTCCGCGGCACCGGGCTCGGCCTCGCCATTTGCCGGCAGATCGTCGAGGCTCACCGAGGGCGCATCGAAGGCGAAAATCAGCCGGACGGCGGCGCTCTCTTTCGCGTGCGGATCCCGGAGGCGGACTCGTGAAGCGGCGCATCCTGGTGGTGGACGACGAGGAGGACATCCGCAGCTTCATCGCCGAGGCGCTGGAGGGCGAAAGTCTCCAGATCACCCGCGCCCGCGACGGGCAGGAAGCGTGGGAGCTTGCCTCGAAGCAGGCGTTCCACCTGGTCATCACCGACCTGACCATGCCGCGGATGGACGGCATGACGCTGGTCCGCAAGCTGCGGGCAGAGACGCCCGAGACCGAGGTCATCGTCCTCACCGCGCACGGCACCGTCGCGACGGCGGTGGAGGCAATGAAGCTCGGCGCCTTCGATTATCTGCAAAAGCCGTTGAGCGGGCCGGACGAATTGCGACTGCTCGTCCGCCGCGCGCTGGAGACGCACGCGCTGCGCGAAGAGAGCGACCGCAACCGCCGCGAGCGGCCGGCGCCGAAGGGCATGGTCGCAGCCGATCCGGCGATGCTCGCGGTGGCGGATCAAATCGCGAAGGTGGCGAAGACCAATGCCTCGGTGCTGCTCTTCGGCGAGAGCGGCACCGGCAAGGAAGTGGCGGCGCGCGCGCTGCACGACGAGAGCCTGCGGCGGTCGGGCCCGTTCGTGGCGATGAACTGCGCCGCCATCACCGAGACGCTCTTGGAGAGCGAGATCTTCGGCCACGAGAAAGGCGCGTTCACCGGGGCAACCGAGGCGCGGCGCGGGCGCTTCGAATTGGCCGACGGCGGGACGCTCTTCCTCGACGAGGTCGGCGAGCTCGCGCCGGGCCTGCAGTCGAAGCTGCTGCGGGTCTTGGAGGAGCGGCGTTTCGAGCGCGTGGGCGGATCGAGGGTGATCTCGGTCGACGTCCGGCTGATCGCCGCGACCAATCGCGACCTCGCTGCCGAGATGGCCGCCGGCCGCTTCCGCACCGACCTCTATCACCGCCTGGCGGTGTTCCCCGTCCGGCTGCCGCCGCTGCGCGAGCGCAAGCGGGACATCCTGCCGCTCGCGGAGCATCTCTTGGTGCGGATTGGCGAGGAGTTGGGCCGCCGCGGGCTTTCGCTCTCTGCCGACGCGCGCAATGTCTTGCTCAGGCGCGATTGGCCGGGGAATGTCCGCGAATTGCGCAACGTCCTCGAGCGCGCGGCCATCTTGTCCGAAGGGCCTGAGCTTTCGCCAGAGCACCTCCAGGTGCAGGGCGCGGCAACTGCCTCGGCCACGACGCTGCGGGACGCGGAGCGCGCAGCCATTGCCGCGGCGCTTGCGGCGACCGGCGGTCATCGCAAACAGGCCGCCGAGCGGCTCGGCATCGGCGAGCGCACGCTCTACGACAAGATCAAGGAGTACGGCCTGAGCTGACCCGGGTGGACTTGAGCTCATGCTCGCGCTGGCGTAAGCAGCCGCTGTGAAAACCTATGCGCTGATCGTTTCCTCGCTCGTTCTCGCTTGTGCCACTTCCCAGGAGCGGACTGCTCCGCCGGCCGAAAAGGCCGCGCCTCCACAGGCATCGGCCGCGGCCGAGAAGGCCGCTCCGCCGCAACAGGCCGCCGCGTCGGCTCCGTCGAATCCGCTCTTCGAAGAGAGCCAGCTTCCGTTCCAATATCCGCCCTTCGACAAATTCCACGACGCGGACTACGGGCCCGCGCTCGACAAAGGGATGGCCGATCAGCGCAAGGAGATCGACGCCATCGAGCATGACGCAGCGCCCCCGACCTTCGAGAACACCATCGTGGCGCTGGAGAAGTCGGGCGCGCTCCTCGGCCGCGCGCAGCACGCGTTCTTCAACCTGACCCAGTCGAACAGCGACGACGCGATGGAGAAGGTCGAGACCGAGATGGCGCCGAAGCTGACCGCGCACAACGACTCGATTCTCCTCGACCCGGCGTTGTTTGCGCGGGTGGACGTGGTGTACCAACAGCGCTCGAGCCTGGGGCTCGACCCGGAATCGCTGCAGCTCGTCGAGCGGTACGAGAAGCAATTCCTGCGGGCGGGCGCGAAGCTGTCCGACGCGGACAAGGCAAAGTTGAAGAAGCTGAACGGTGAGATCTCGGCGCTGACGACGAAGTTCCGCCAGAACGTCCTCAAGTCCACCAAGGACGGCGCGGTGGTGGTGGACGACGTGAAGGAGCTGGACGGCTTCTCGCCCCAGCAGATCGGCGCGGCAGCAGAAGCGGCGAAGGCGCGCAAGCTGGACGGCAAATGGGTGATCACGCTCGCCAACACCACCCAGCAACCCGCGCTCGAGCAGCTCAAGAACCGCGCGCTCCGCCAGCGCATTTTCGAGGCGTCGGTGCGGCGCTCCGACAACGGCGACGCCGACAACCGCGAGACGGTGGTGCAGATCGTGACCAAGCGCGCGGAGAAGGCGGCGCTGCTCGGCTATCCGAACTGGGCCGCCTATGAGCTGACCGAAGAGACCGCGAAGACGCCGAAGGCGGTCAACGACATGGTCTCGCAGCTCTCCAAGGCGGCGCTGTCGAAGGCGAAGAAGGACGCGGCGGACATCCAGAAGGTGATCGACACCCAGGAGAAGGCCGCCGGCCGCAAGCCGTTCAAGGTGGAGCCGTGGGATTGGAACTTCTACGCCGAGCAGGTGCGCAAGGCGCGCTTCCACTTCTCCGACGCCGAGGTGAAGCCGTACTTCGAGATGAACCACGTGCTGCAGGACGGCGTCTTCTACGCGGCGAACAAGATGTACGGCATCACCTTCACCGAGCGGCACGATCTGCCCGTCTATCAAAGCGACGTGCGCGTCTTCGACGTGCGCGAGGCCGACGGAACGCAGACCGCCATCTACATCTTCGACCCCTTCAAACGCGACAACAAGCAGGGCGGGGCGTGGATGAGCAATTACGTCGACGAGTCCACGCTGCTCCATCAAAAGCCGGTGGTGGTGAACAACCTCAACATCCCCAAGCCTCCGCAGGGCGAGCCGGTCTTGATGACCTTCGACGAAGTGACCGGCATGTTCCACGAGTTCGGCCACGCGCTGCACGGGATGTTCGCGAACACGAAGTATCCCTTGCTGTCCGGCACGGCGGTTCCGCAGGACTTCGTCGAGTTCCCTTCCCAGTTCAATGAGATGTGGGCGCGGGAGCCGTCGATCTTGAAGAACTATGCAAAGCAGTACCAGACGGGCGCGCCGATGCCGGACGAGCTGTTCAAGAAGGTGCTCGCGGCGCAGACGTTCGACACGGGCTACCTGACCAGCGAGTACCTGTTCGCAGCCATGCTCGACCAAGGATGGCACCAGGCGCCCGCGAATCAGATCCCCAGCGCGGACAAAGTCACGG
>DASXHM010000206.1:0-17719 GCA_036488495.1 Myxococcales bacterium
AAAGGCGCGGCCACGACGCAAGCCAATCGGCGGCCCGTGGAGCAGCCATCAGCGCCAGGAAAGGCGCGAACTGCAGGTAGTAATGCTCATAGAAACGGCCGCCCATGGCGACCGGTATCCAGGTCAGCCACAAAGCAGCGACAAGCGCGCCCCGCAGCGGCTCGCGGGAGCGCGGGCTGCGCGAAAACGTCTCCCGGATCGAGAGCAGCCAGGGGACGAGCGTCGCGCCGATGCAGGTCGCGGTCGAAAGCAACAAGCGCGGCAGCGCAGGATCGGTTGCAGAAGCCTCGCCGACGTATCCAAAATTGCGCGCGAAGCACCAATCCCAGAATTCCGGCAGGTGCCGCGCATAGACGAGGACGGTCAGCGCCCAAGGAACGAGGAGCCCGAGCGTCATCGCGACCCCGCTCCAGATCGGCCGGGCGTCGCGGGTGCGGAGCGCGCGCCAGAAGAGAACCAGGCCGAACGACGCCAGCGGCATTCCGCCTTGGTGCTTGAACAGCGAGGCGACGCCCAGCCATAGGCCGGCCAGGAACATCGACTCGCCGGCGAAGCAGTACAGCGCGACGGCAGTGGGCAGGTTGAGGAGCAGCTCGGCGTTCACCGAGGGCACGTCGCAAACGGTCGCGAGCAAATACAGCCAGGGCGCAACCGCAGCGACCAGCTCGTCTTGCGTCCAGCGAAGCGCCGCTCGTCCGAGAAGCAGCGCGGTCGCACAGGTGACGAGGACGCCCAGGACATGCATGGGCAGAAGCGAGAGCTTCCCGAACCAGGCAGCCGGAGCGAAGGCGACGTAGGTCAACGGCGGCTTGATGTCGACGAGCTGCACGTACGGCAAATGGCCTTCGGCCACCGAGCGGCCGATCAGCGCAAAGTCCACCTCGTCGATGTTGAGCACGTCGAAGACGAAGCCGGACACGCGAATGAACGCCGCAGCCAGCAACAAGAGGAGCGGCGAGCGAAAGAAACGCACTACGCGAGGTGTTTCTTCGCCGCTGGTGGCGGCAGGGCGGCAGCGGCGGACCTGCGCCGGGCGAGCGCGAAATGGATGCGCAAGAGCTCGAGCCCGAGCAGCGGAAATTGCTTCGGCCGCAGCTTCGAGCCTTCCACGTCGGTCCACACCCGGAGCGGCATCTCGACGAACGACTGTTCGGTCAGTCCGGCGATGCCGGGCGCACCGGCGAGAAGCCGCCCGATCAATTCCACATCGAACGCCCAGCGCGCATGGAACGGCTCATCCAAGACCGCGCGCAAGAGGGGCGTGACGAGAAAGGCCTTGGCGCCGCACTGGGTGTCGTAGACGCGCAGATCGAGCAGGATGGAAGCGAGCGTGGCGAACACGCGGCCGAGATAATGCCGCGAGGCCTTGCGCTCGATGCGCCGCCCGAGGAGCGCGACGCGCGACCCCAGCGCCACTTCGGCGTCATTCTCGCCGACGATCTTGAGGAGCCGCAGCATCTCCAAAGGCGGCGTCGCCAGGTCGGCATCCAGGTATCCCGCAATGGTCGCGCCTTGATCGATGGCATGCAGCAGGCCGCGGCGGACCGCCTCCGCCTTCCCGCTGTTGCGCTCGAGCCGCAGGACGGAAGCTGTTTCGCCGAGCAACGCAGAGGCTTCGGCGAGCACGCGAGCGGTTCCGTCGGTCGACCCGTCGTCGACGAAGAGGACGCGGACACCCGGCGCCTCGGCGAGGGCGCGAAACGCAGCGGGCTGCAGCCGGCGTTCTTCGTTGAAGCAGGGCACGACGATGGTCGAAGCACCGCCGCTTTCCAGACCGCTCAAGAAACCTCCCTCGAAGCCGCGAACGCTACCACCGTTCGGCCACACCATCGCCCGGGATATGATGGCGCGATGACGACCTCCGCAATCCTCTTGGCGGTAGGACTTCTGGCGGCGCCGACGCGCGTTCGGATGGCGACCAGCTTCGGCAACATCGACGTCACGCTGCGGCCGGACGCCGCGCCGAAGACGGTCGCCAACTTCTTGGGCTACGTCGACCGAGGAGCTTACGACGAATCGATCTTCCACCAGCTCGCGCCTGGCGTCTTCCTCGAAGGCGGCGGCTTCTTCGTCAAAGGCGACGACCTCGAGCCGATCCCGGCAGGGCCAACGGTCCCGAACGAGTTTCAGCTGTCCAACGTCCGCGGAACGATCGCGATGGAGAAGCCGGCCGGCAACCCGAACGGCGCCATCGATCAGTTTTTCTTCAACCTCACCGACAACTCTAAAACGCTGGATACGAGCCTCGGCGGCTTCACCGTTTTCGGCCAGGTGACGGATGCGGCGAGCCTCGCCGTGATGGATCAACTCGCGGCGCAACAGGTGGTCAACCGCGGCTTCCCGCAGCTTCCAGTGGTCGGCTACTCGGGTACGGGTCCCGTTCTTCACCAGAACTTCGTCACCGTGAACGCGATCGACACCGTCCTCGATCCGGGGACGCCCGACTTCAGCATCTCGGCAGCGCCGCAGCAGATCGAACTTGCCGGTGGCGGGAGCGGAAGCGCAACGCTCACCGTCACGCCTATGAACGGCTACACGGGCACGGTGAAGTTCGCGTGCGGGCCTTTGCCGGATTTTGCCGCCTGCGTGTTCAATCCCGCCGAGCTCACTTTCGCGGCCGGCAGCACGGCACAGATGTCGACGTTCACCTTCGTCGGCGCGAGCACGAGCGCGGTCCTGGCGACGCCGGCAGGGTCTTCGGGAGGTTCTGGCTTCCGAGCCGGACCAGGTTCGAGCATCGACAGCAGGTCCTCGACCGGCATCGGCCTCTTCTTCGGCTTCATGGCTGGACTCGCCGGCTTCTCGTTGTTGCTGATGGCGGCGTGTCGTTCGAAGCTGGCGTCGCGAACCGCACTCGGCATGTGCGGCGGTCTCATGCTCAGCGCGGCTGGCTGCGGGGGCTCGGCCAAGCCGACCCCACCCGGAACGTACAACCTGACGGTGCGCCTCTCCGACGGAACGGTCAGCCACCCGTCGGTGTTCACGGTGAAGATCGACTCGCAGCCGAACGCTGGCAACGGCGGCTGACCCGCGGCGACGTGCTATACGCTGCCGCGATGATGAGCTCCCTGGTCCTTCTGGCGGTGGGACTTCTGGCGGCGCCCACCCACGTGCGCTTCACCACCAACTTGGGCAACATCGACGTCACGCTGCGGCCGGATGCGGCGCCCAAGACCGTCGCGAACTTCTTGGATTACGTCAACCGCGGCGCTTACGACCAATCGATCTTCCATCGGCTGGTGCCGGGGTTCGTGCTGCAAGGCGGCGGCTATTTCACGGCGGGCGACAACCTCGACACCATCGTCGCGGGCTCGGCGATCGTCAACGAGTTCCAGCTCTCCAACACCCGCGGAACGGTGGCGATGGCGAAGCTCGGGACCGACCCGAACAGCGCGGTGGACCAGTTCTTCTTCAACCTGGCCGACAACTCGAAGACGCTCGACGCGCAGAACGGCGGCTTCACCGTCTTCGCGCAGGTGACGGACGACGCGAGCCTCGCGGTGATGGATCAGATCGCCGGCCAGCAGGTCGTCAACGTCGACGGCAATGTCTTCGCGCAACTGCCGGTCGTCGGCTACGCGGGGTCGGGGCCGGTCCTGCACCAGAACTTCGTCACCGTGAACGCCGTCGACACCATCGTCGATGCGGGCTTGCCGGATTTCACCATCTCGGTCTCGCCGCAGGAGATCGTGTTTCCGGCCGGCGCGCGCGGAAACGCCACCATCACGGTGACGCCGGCGAACGGCTACACGGGCACGGTGACGCTCGCCTGCGGGCCGCGGCCAGACTTCGCGAGCTGTCTCTTCAGCCCGCAGCAGCTCACGTTCGTCGCCGGAAGCACCGCGCTGACCTCGACGCTGACGTTCGTGGGCACGACGGCCGGAGCCGTTCTCGGTCCGACGACGGCTTCAGGGTCGGCCACGGGTTCGGGATTCGGAAGCCGATCGGGGGCGGCGAGCTTTGCCGCAGGCACGGCCGGTGCGGGGCCGTCGGCGGCGAGGTTTGGCGCAGGCACGGCCGGTGCGGGGCCGTCGGCGGCGAGCTTTGCCGCTGGAGCCGGCAGCGTCGCGTGGGCGGCGGTCGGCCTGGCCGGGATCTGGCTCCTGGGCGCGGCAGTGCGGCGTTCGAAGCGGCCGGTGCGGACCGCGCTCGGCCTCTGCGGCGGGCTGCTCCTGGGCGCGGCGGGTTGCGGCGGAGGCGGGGCGAGCGCAACGCCGTCTGGGACGTACAACCTGGCGCTGCGCTTGTCGGACGGAACGCTCAGCCACGGCTTTGCGATCAGCGTGCAGATCGAGGACCAGCCGACCTCCGGCAACGGCGGCTGATCCGCGCGGCGGCCGCCGGGGGAGCCACCTCGAAAGGACCTCCGCCGCACCCGCTCCCTCTGATACAACGTCTGATAAGAAAGATTACGTCAACTCGCCGTGGCCGGGACCCGTAGCGCCCTTGAGCCTCGCTCAGCGCTGCCAGTCGATGCCGCCGCTACTCCCACTCGATCGTCGCCGGCGGCTTCGAGCTCACGTCCAAGACCACTCGATTGATGCCGCGCACTTCGTTGGTGATCCGGCTCGAGATGCGTCCGACCAATTCCCAGGGCAGTCGCGCCCAATCGGCGGTCATCCCGTCCAGGCTCTCCACCGCGCGCAGTACGCACGCCGATTCATAGGTCCGCTCGTCGCCCATCACCCCGACGGACTTGACCGGCAACAACACGGCGAACGCCTGCCACAGCCGCGCGCGCAACACCGGATCCGCATCCGCCACTTCTTCCTGCACGATGGCGTCCGCCTTGCGGATGATCGCAAGCCGCTCCTCGCTGATCTCGCCCAGCACCCGGATGGCCAGGCCGGGTCCGGGAAACGGCTGCCGCGCCACGATGGCTTCCGGCAGCCCGAGCTCGCGCCCGAGCGCGCGCACTTCGTCCTTGAAGAGCTCGCGCAAAGGCTCGACGAGCTGCATCTTCATCCGCTCCGGCAGCCCGCCGACGTTGTGGTGGCTCTTGATCACCGCCGACGGCCCTTTGAACGAGACGCTCTCGATCACGTCCGGATACAGCGTGCCTTGAGCGAGAAAGCGCGCCTCGCCGTGCTCCTTGCGGTCCTTTTCGACTTCGTCCTCGAAGACGGCAATGAACTCGCGGCCGATGATCTTCCGCTTCTGCTCGGGGTCGCTGACGCCGGACAGCGCCTTCAGGAAGCGCGCGCGCGCATCCACCGTGCGCAGCGGTACGTGAAAGCGGTCGGCGAAGGTCGCGTTCACCTGCTCGGCCTCTCCCTGTCGGAGCAGCCCGTTGTCGACGAAGATGCACTGGAGCTGCTTGCCGATGGCCTTGTGGAGAAGCAGCGCCACCACCGCGCTGTCCACGCCGCCGGAGAGCGCGCAGATGACCCGGTTCCCAGCGACCTGCTCGCGAATCTTCGCGCTCGCCTCCTCGGCGAACGCGCCCATCTTGAACGAGAACGAGACCCCGCATTCTTCCAGGAACGCTTGGTACAGCTCGCGCCCGCGCGGCGTATGCGCCACCTCGGGATGGAACTGGATGCCGTAGATGCGCTTCTGCGTATCGGCCACCGCGCAGTACGGCGAGTTCGCGGTGCGCGCGATGGTGTGGAAGCCCACCGGCGGCGCGGCCACCTTGTCGCCGTGGCTCATCCACACGTCCAGGTGCTCACCGGGCTTCAGGTCGCGAAACGGTCCCTTGGCCTCGATCACTTCCAGCTTCGCCGAGCCGTACTCGCGGTGCGCGGTGCGATCGATCTTGCCGCCGAGCAGCTTCGCCATCAACTGCAAGCCGTAACAAACGCCCAAGACCGGCACGCCCATCTCGAACACCTGGATGTCGACCAGCGGCGCTCCGGGCGTCTCCGCGCTGGCGGGTCCGCCGGAGAGCACGATGCCTTTCGGCCGGAACGCGCGGATCGCCTCGAATGGCATGGTGCAGGGGTGGATCTCGCAATAGACGTGCAGCTCGCGGATGCGGCGGGCGATGAGCTGCGTGTACTGCGACCCGAAGTCGAGGATGAGGATCTTCTCGGCATGCAAGTCCGTCATGGCGCCCGATCTACCATGCGAAGGCGCTGCCGTTTCTTCGCAAGTGAACCGGCTGCGTGCATCGCTTCACCGACTTCGGCCCTGTTGTTCCCACGCGAGCATTCGATGGGTGGAACGTGAAAGGTGTCTGGAAAGCCATTTCGCTGCTGCTGGCGGGCGCGCTCGCGCTGCTCGTCGCAGGCACGTTCCTGTTGCTGCACGGCGGGATCACCGCGAAGGCCGAGCCGACTGGTCTCGAAGCGGTGATTGCGCGCAACCTGCGCCGATGGGCCATTCCCCGTTCGTCTCGGGAACTCCGTAACCCATTGTCAGCCTCGGACGAGGTGCTCGCGGCAGGCCGCGCGCATTTCGCCGACCACTGCGCCATCTGCCACGCCAACGACGGCAGTGGACGCACGCCGATGGGCGGCAACCTGTATCCGCGCACGCCGGATCTGCGCCACGCGCAGACGCAGCAGCTCTCCGACGGCGAGCTGTTCTCCATCATCGAAAACGGCGTGCGGCTCACCGGGATGCCGGGCTTTGGCGACGGTTCCGAAGAGAGCAAGCGCGCGAGCTGGCAGCTCGTCACTTTCATCCGGCATCTCCCGCAACTCTCGGAGAAGGAGAAACTGGAGATGGAGAGGAGAAGTTCGTCCTCACGCCTGACACCGAATTCGTGAAGGATGGCTCCCCTGCGACGGCACAGGACGTCAAGGCGGCGGACCGCGTGGTCGTCCACGCGAAGAAGGCAGGCAGCTTCGAGGCCTTCAAGGTGCAATTCGCGCCCCCGAAGAGCCGATGACGACGACGCGCCCCGCTCGCTTCAAACGAAAAAGATGACGACTACTGCACGACCGTCAATGCGGTGTCGTCGATGAGGAAGCTCGTCTGCAGCGATGCGTCCTCGGTCGCCGTGAATTTGATCGTCACCGCCTGGCCCTTGAACGCGGTCAAATCGAAGCTCTTCTGCGCATACGCCGTGCTGTGGTTCAGGTTGCTCAAGGTCAGAAGCGTCGTCGAATTCGCGGCGACGGTCAGGTTGTCGAAGGCGACAAACGTGGTGCCCTCGCCGGTGTCGATCTTGAACCAGAAGCTGAACGTGGCCGAACACGCGGTCGCGGGGATGGTCACGGTCTGCAACAGCGTGTCGGTATGGGTCGTGCCGTAGCCGTCGAGCCAGGCGTAGCCGCTACCCGTGCGTGGAACGTGAACGCCGCCCGAGAGATTCCCGAGCACTGACGGACTCGCGGTCCACGCAGCCGTGGTCTCGAAGCCGGGGTTGCCGAGAAGCTGCGTCGTCGTCGCGCACGCCGGTGGGGCCGCAGTGATGGTGACGCTCACCGAAGTCGTGTGCGTCCCGGACGCCGCCGTGCCTGTCACCGTCAGGGCGAAGACGCCGGTCGGCGCCGTGGTCGCCGCGGACACCGTCAGCGTCGACCCGCCCGAAGTGACGACCGTCGGGCTGAGCGTCGCGGTGACTCCGGCGGGCGCGCCCGAGACCGAGAGCGACACGCTCTGCGAGCTTCCCGCCGTGATCGGCGTGCCGATCAGCGCCGTCTTCGACGTGCCCTGCACGACGGTGAGCGACGCGGGGCTCGCGGTGACGGAGAAGTCGTTGCCTCCTTGATCGACGATGCAGTTCGACGTCGCGTTGTCGAATTCCTGTTGCACGGTGTACACCGCGCCGTCGCCGGCGGCGAAGGAGGTGTCTTGCGCATTGCAGATGTCCCCGATTTCGCCGTTGGTCGCGTCGTACCACCCCAAAGGCGCTCCGGTGACGGTGGCGAGACCCACTTCCGCGTCGGTCACGGCCTCGATCAGCTCATGCGACGCGACGGCGGTTTGGTTGTTGAACGTCGCCGGGGCATTGCCACATCCGATGTCGCAGCCGGAGCCCGCCTGCAGGTCAGGGTGGACGCCGTAATAGACATCGTGCGACCCCTGCGTGAACGTGCCGTGGTAAGCGCAGAACCCCCCGGCCTGGCACGAGTTCGAACCGCCCTGCGCGATAGTCTTGCCGTGCGGAAAGAAAACCGCGTAGTACGTGTTCGGATTGCCTGCGGCGTCGAAGCTGACCTGCGGCAGTGTCCCGGCGGCAATCTGCGCAGCAAGCTCCGCTTGGATCTGTAAGTCGTTGATGGTCGTTCCATTGCGGGCGGCCGCGGGCGTGATCATGAACTGCCCGCCGAAAGTCCCGCGCCCGATGGTCTGGTTGGTGCCGCCCGCGACGGGCGTGTCGTACTCGGTCAGCCAATCGAAATAGGAGCTGTTCGTCATCGCCGTGTAGAAGCTTGCGATGCTCGGCGTCGTCGTCGCGCTCACATGCGCCTCGTACGCGCCGGCGCCGTACAGCACTTCGATCACCCGCACGTTCGAGACGACGCGGCCGCCGTAGTACGTCAGATGTGCGCCGGCCGGAGCGAACCGCGAGGTGGCGGAGCCGGGAGCGCAGCGGCATCTTGTGAACGCGCGACGACAACGAGAACTGCGTCAGGTCGCTCGTGGCTGCGTTTTCGCTGGGGACTGCGCTGCCGCAAGCGACGACGATGATTGCGAAGGCTGCGAGAAGCACTCCGGTGCTCCGAGAGGTACGCATTGATGGAGCTCCGTCGTCTTGGAAGCCTTCCGGCGGACGCCGGCGGGGATCGCGCCTCCTCGATGTACCACGCACCTGGCCACCGCGCTTTTGGCGCGGCGCGGAGCACGCGGTTTGGTCGCCAAAAAAATCGAACGGCGACCGGGCGAAGCGCCCCGGTCGCCGTCGATGTCAGACGCGTAGACGGATTACTGCGTGACCGTCAGCGCGGTGTCGTCGAGGATGAAGCTCGTCTGCAAGGACGCGTCCTCGGTACCGGTGAACTTGATGGTCACCGACTGGCCCTTGAAGGCGCTCAAGTCGAAGCTGCGCTGCGTATACGTGGTCGTGTGGTTCAGGTTGCTCAAGGTCACGAGCGTGGTCGTGTTCGCGGCAACCGTCAGCTTGTCGAACGCCGTCGTGGTGGTGGTCTCGGCGGTGTCGATCTTGTACCAGAAGCTGAACGTCGCCGAGCACGCGTTGGCCGGGATGGTGACGGTCTGCGAGACGGTGTCGGTGTGGGTCGTGCCGTACCCGTCCATCCAGGCGAAGCCGGTGCCCGTGCGCGGCCCGTGGACGCCGCTGGCTGCATTGCCGAGGACGCCGGCAGTGGTCGTCCACGATGCGGTCGTCTCGAAGCCCGGGTTGGCGAGGAGCTGCGTGGTGGTGGTGCAGGTCGCGCCCGGCGCCGTGACCGTCACCGAGACGGTGGCGGTGTGCGAGCCGGAGGTGGCGGTGCCGGTGACGGTCAGGGTGAAGGTGCCGGTCGCCGCGGTGCTGGCGGCGGTGACGGTCAGCGTGGACGAGCCGCCCGAGGTGACGGAGGTCGGGCTCAGGGTCGCGGTCACGCCGGCCGGCGCGCCCGAGACGGAGAGCGAGACGGTCTGCGCGCTGCCCGAAGTGGTGGCGGTGCTGATGGTCGCCGTCTTCGAGGTGCCCTGGGTGACGCTGAGCGAGGTCGGGCTCGCGGTGACGGAGAAGTTGTTGCCCGCGACCGCCTTCGAGACGATGCAGTTCGCGCTCGCGTTGTCGAACTCCTGCTGCACGGTGTAGGTCACGCCGTCGCCGCCGACGATGCTGCCCTGCTGCGCGTTGCAGATGTCGCCGATTTCGCCGTTGGTGCTGTCATACCAGGCGAGCGGCGGGCCGATCACGGTGGCAATACCGACTTCGGCGTCGGTCACCGTCTCGATCATCTCGTGCGAGGCGACCGAGGTCTGGTTGTTGAACGCCGACGCGTTGGAGCCGCAGCCCGTGTCGCAGCCCGAGCCGGCCTGCATGTCCGGGTGGACGCCGTAGTAGACCTCGCCCTGGCTGGCGTTGAACGTGCCGTGGTAGGCGCAGAAGCCGCCCGCCTGGCACGAGTTGGAACCGCCCTGGCTGATGACCTTTCCGTGCGGGAAGAACACGGCGTAATAGGTGTTGGTGTTCCCCGCTGCATCCTTGGTCGGCGCCGGGAGCACGCCCGCGGTGATCTGCGCCGCGATCTCCGCCTGAATGCTCGCGTCGGTGATGGTGGTGCCGTTGCGGGCAGCGGACGGTGTGATGCTGACCTGGCCACCGAAGTTGCCGCGGCCGATGGTCTGGTTGGTGCCGCCGGCGACGGTGGTGTTGTACTCGGTTAGCCAGTCGAAATAGGCGCTGTTCGTAACGCCGGTATAGAAGCTCGCGATGCTTGGCGACACCGTGCTCGACACCTGCGGCAGGTACGAGCCCGCGCCGTAAAGCACCTGGATGACGTGGATGTTCGAGACCACGCGACCGTTGTGGTACGTCAGGTGGGCGCCGGCCGGAGCGACCTTCGGAGTCGGCGTTCCCGGCGTGATCAGCGGCATCTTGTGGACGTGCGAGGAGAAGGCGACCTGGTTCTGGTCGCTATTCGCTGCTGCGGTGTCGCCGGGAAGCGCGTTGCCGCACCCCATGGCGATGGCCGCGATGAACGACGCAACTGCGTACGACGGAAGGGACCAACGCATTGTGTGAAACCCCCGGAAGGTTTGAAGGCTCCGGCGGGGTGCCGGCTTGGCACGGCACTCTGTCGTACTCTGACTTCGGGTCAATCGCGCGATGCTGCCCCGGCGGGCCAGCCTCTTAGCCCGCCGAAGTCATGTAATTGAATTTCGACGATATTGTCCTAGCGCGTAAGGATTTGGAATTCCGCAAATACGTTGTCCACGGGACAAAGACAAACGTCTTAGTTTGTGTCGGTTCGTTGCGGTTTCTTACGGGAGTGACACGAGCCGCGCAGGTTCGTCGTAGAGGCATCCGCCCCCGCCGATGTCGGTCGCACGAGCCCGCGAAAGCAGGTTTGCCGTCGAGCGCGTGCGCAGGTGGCCGCCCTTCGACATCAGCGCGACATCGCGCCGTTGCCGCGCATCGTGTCGCACCTGAACGTCGATGGCGCCGATGGCCGACTCGAGCCGCGCCAGCGCTCCATCCGCAATTCCCGCAGCCGACTCAGGATGCACGGTGAGGGGCGGAGGCCCTTCAGGCAGCCCTTTCGACCACTGCGAGCTCTGCGCCTTCTCGGTGGAGAGCGCCATCAGATAGAGCGGATACTGCTCGTTCACCCGAGCGCGGTCGGGCGCTGCGGTGATCAGGTTCACCTTGCCGGATTTCGTATTGAACTTCCGCCCTTCGAAGAGGACCTTGGGCGAGAGCTGGCTGCGCTGCGGACCCTTCTCATCCAAGTCGGCGACCGCGAAACCCGCGTCGCGGCGCAGAATCCGGTCCTTCCACTCGCGCGCGGTGCCGTCGAGAAGGCCTCGGAGACCCACCCGCTCCGCGAGGCGCTGGAAGATTTCGAGCTCGCTCAAGACGCCTTCCGGCGGCGGCACGGCCGGGCGAGACACCCCGACATAATGGTGGCCGTAGGCGCCGAGGAGGTCGTCGTCCTCGAGCAGCGTCGGAGCAGGCAACGCGAGCGTGGCGGCGCGGACGGTGTCGGTCTTCCACGGATCGACCACGCAGACGAACTCCCGGCTGCGCAGCGCACGGTCGACGGTGGCCGAGTCGGGCAGCATCGCGGCGGGGTTGCCGGCGGTGATCCAGATGGCGCGGATCTCCGGATCGCGCGCTGCCAGCACCTGTTCGCCAAAGAGCGGCTCGAGGATGCTCCGGGGCGGGGGCCTCGTCGCGGCGAAGGAGAAGTCGAACGCCTTGCGCCGCTTGAAGTAGTACGAGACGCCGCCGCCCGCGATGCCGAGGTTGCCGGTGATGGCGCTCAACGCGTCGAGCGCGCGCACGATGGCACCGCCGTTCTGCCTGCGCGCCATTCCCCACCCGACCAGGATCGCGCACGGTCCGTCGTGCAGCGCGGTCGCGACTTCGAGCGCCTGGGCGGATGAGACGTCGGCCTCGGCGCACCAATCTTCGCGGGAGAACGCGAGCGCCCGGAACTCTTCCAGGTGATCGCACCACGACGCCGCGTCAGGATGCGTCCACGACCGCTCGAACAGCACCCGCGCAGTCGCCATCGCCAGCGCGAAATCGCCGCCGGGCCGCGGCTGGAAGAAGCGGTCGCAGATCTTCACGGTCTTGTTCCACACCGGGTCGATGAGGAGCGTCTTGGCCTTCGACTGCTGCAGTACCGGCACCGTGTGCGGCGAGGAGACGACGGTGTTCTTCCCCCACAAGATCACGTTGCGCGAGTTGAAGAGGTCGAACAGGTCGTGCGCGTCCTCCTCGCCGAAGTCGAGCAGTTGGGCGGCGTCCCCCGCACCGGAGCAGATGTCGCCGCTCTTCACCGTGACCGGCCCGAAGCGGGCGAAGAAGTAGTCGTTCAGGTGCTTGAGCGCGCCGAGCGATCCGCCGCTGCGGTAGTGGAAGATGGCGGCCGGCCCCGACTCCGCCCGGATGCGGAGCAGCTCGCGCGCCGCGAAATCGAGAGCCTCGTCCCAGCCCACCGGCTCGCCGCGCAAGAGCGGCGTGGTCAGGCGATCGGGCGAATACTGGAGCGGCAGGAAGTTGTTCGTCCGCCAGCAGAGAAAGCCGTTCGTGACGGGGTGATCGGGATCGCCGCCGAGCTTGACGACGCGGCCGTCCTCCACATGAGCGACGATGGTGCAGGTGTCGGGGCAGTCGCGGTTGCAGACGGTTTTGCGGACTTCCATCATCGGTGCATCCTAACCAACCGCCCACTCTCCGTGCAGGCCAGTTCAAGCTTTCGCGCCCGCCGGCTTCAGTGCGCGAGATCGCGTGCGAGCCGGCACTGCGGCGCAGCCTCGCAGCGCACCACCACCACGCTTCCGTCCTTGACGAAGTAGACGTCCTGACAGCCGGGAACGAGTCGTGAAGGACGCACCCGGAAGTCGATGCCTCCGCGCAGCCATTCTGCCCAGGCAACCTTGCCGTCGCAGTTGAGGTCGCGAAACGCATCCGGCACTTCGCCTTCGCGGGCGAGCTGTACCGCGCGCAAGCCGCTCAACCCGAAGAACAGCACCGGCCCGCCGACGATCAGGAGCGCAACCAGCTTCGGCTTCAACTCTCGATCCGGTAGTTCGGCGCTTCCTGGGTGACGGTCACGTCGTGCACGTGGCTCTCGCGCAACCCGGCGGAGGTGATGCGGACGAACTTTGCCTTGGTGCGCAGCTCGTCGATGGTGTGGCAGCCCGTGTAGCCCATCCCGCTGCGGAGCCCGCCGACCATCTGGAACACGTTCATCGCCAAAGGGCCCTTGTACGGCACGCGGCCTTCGATGCCCTCGGGGACGAGCTTCAAATCCTCGGCGTCGCCCTGGAAGTAGCGATCCTTCGAGCCCTGCTTCATCGCGCCCAAGGAGCCCATCCCGCGGTACGCCTTGTAGGAGCGGCCTTGGAAGAGAATCACCTCGCCGGGCGCCTCTTCGGTGCCCGCGAAG
This sequence comes from Myxococcales bacterium, assembly GCA_036488495.1. Taxonomy (GTDB): domain Bacteria; phylum Myxococcota; class Myxococcia; order Myxococcales; family 40CM-4-68-19; genus 40CM-4-68-19. The sequence goes on from DASXHM010000206.1 coordinate 13,467, forward strand.
AGCGAGCCGATCATGACCGTGTGCGCGCCCGCCGCCAGCGCCTTGACGATGTCGCCCGAGTACTTGATGCCGCCGTCCGAGATGCAGGGCACCCCGTGCTTCGCGGCCGCCTTCACGCAGTTGTCGATGGCGGTGATCTGCGGGACGCCCACGCCCGCCACCACGCGCGTCGTGCAGATGGAGCCGGGGCCGATGCCGACCTTGATGGCGTCCGCGCCTGCCTCGCACAGCGCCTGCGCCGCTTCGCCGGTGGCCACGTTGCCCGCCACCATCTCGATGCCGCGAAACTGCCTCTTCAAATCGCGCACCGCCTCGATGACCGCGCGCGAATGGCCGTGCGCCGTGTCCACCGCGATGACGTCGCATCCGGCCTGCAGCAGCGCCGAGACCCGCTCGTCGCGGTCCGGTCCGACGCCCACCGCCGCGCCGACGAGCAGCCGGCCTTTGTCGTCCTTGGCGGCGTGCGGATACATGCGCGTCTTCTCGATGTCCTTGATGGTGATGAGCCCCTTGAGCTCGTACTTCTCGTCGACGACGAGGAGCTTCTCGATGCGGTTCTTGTGCAGAAGCTCCTTGGCTTCCTCCTGCGAGATGCCCTCGTGCGCGGTGACCAGCTCGCGGGTCATCATCGCCTCGACCTTTTGATCGAGGTTCTTCTCGAAGCGCAGGTCGCGGTTGGTGAGGATGCCGACCAGCCGCCCGTTCCGGGTCACCGGAATGCCGCTGATCTCGTGCTTTCGCATCAGCGCCACCGCGCTCGCGACCTTGGCGTCGGATTCGATGGTGACGGGATCCACCACCATGCCGCTCTCGTACTTCTTCACCTTGGTGACTTCGAGCGCCTGCTGCGCCGGGGTCAGGTTCTTGTGGATGAAGCCGAGGCCGCCGGACTGCGCCATGGCGATGGCGGTGCGCGATTCGGTGACGGTGTCCATCGCCGAGCTGACGATGGGAATGCGCAGGCGGAGGTTGCGGGTCAGTTGCGCGGTGACGTCCACTTGCCGCGGCAGCACGTCGCTCTGCGCAGGCAGGAGGAGCACGTCGTCGAACGTGAGCGCCAGCGGGACGGTTGCTTCGAGCATGGCATCTCCAAAAGAAAGGGCGGAAGTGTATCCGGCTGGCAACCGCTCGGCATCCGATTTGTTGCGACCTCTACCGTGCTGTACCAGAATTCGCCGCCATGCAAGACGGACCGCCCCCGGGCGGCAAACCGCCGGGGGGAGGCAAACGTCCCGCCGTCGGACTCCAGATCAAGCTCCCTTGCGCTTCGCCGGACGAAGTGCGCGCCCGCTATGGCGAGGAGCTGCGCCAAAATCGCTTCTTCATCCGGACCAAGTCCGCTCGCGCGAAGGACACCCTGGTCCGCCTGGAGGCGGTGCTCAACACCGGCCAGCCTGCGTTTCGGGCGGCGGCGGTCGTCATCGAGCCGTCCGATGCCGGAATGCGGCTGCAGTTGCTTGCAGTGGACGAGGCCGGCCGCGCGCTGATCGCCGAGTTGGGTGGAAAGCCTCCGCCGCCACTCAAATCGGAGGCGCCCCGCCCTGCCCCCGCGCAGGTGCCGCAACCTTCAACCGCCGCGCCGTCAGAAGCTGCGCCACCCCCGGTCGCGCCGCCGGAGCTGCAGCCCGCCGCAGCAGCGCACCCGGCACCACGGCCCACCCCGCCGAGCCGTCCGGAGCCGGAACGCGCGCCTCCGCCGGTGCTCTCGGCAGACGCGAAGCCCGCGCCGCCCAAGCCCATCGAAGCGATGCAGGCGCCGAAGATCTCCGCGCAGAAAAAGGGGCCGATGATCGGCATCGATCTCGGCACCACCAACTCCGCCGCAGCGGTCGTCAAGAACGGCAAGCCCATCGTCATTCCCTCGCGCGAGGGCTACAACACCATCCCTTCCATCGTCGCCTTGAACGACAAGGGGAAGGTCATCGTCGGCCATCCCGCCAAGGGCCAGCTCCTGATCAATCCGCGCAATACGGTGTACGGGGCAAAGCGTCTCGTCGGCCGGCAATTCAGCTCCAGCGTAGTGACCGATCTGCTGGGCCGCTTTCCCTACCAGATCATCCAAGGCAGCCGCGGCGAGGCGGCGGTGCAGCTCAGCGACCGGCAATTCTCGCTGCAGGAAATCTCCGCGCTGGTCCTGGGCGAGGTGAAAGACATTGCCCAGGGCTGGTTGCAGACGGAAGTGAACCGCGCCGTCATCACCGTCCCCGCCTACTACAACGACAACCAGCGCCACGCCGTTCGCGAGGCCGGCGAGCTCGCCGGGCTGCGCGTCGAGCGCATCTTGAACGAGCCCACCGCCGCGGCGCTCGCCTTCGGCCACGGACGCCAGCTCGAGCAGCGCGTGCTCGTCTACGACCTCGGCGGCGGCACCTTCGACGCGAGCGTCCTGGAATTGCACGGCAACGTCTACGAAGTCGTGTCCACCGGCGGCGACACCTTCTTGGGCGGCGTCGACTTCGACAAGGTGATCGTCGACCACCTGCTCGCAGCCTTCAAGGAGAAGAACGGCATCGACTTTCCCGGCGACCGGGTCGCCCTCCAGCGGGTCACCGACGCCGCCGAGCGGGCCAAGATCGCGCTCTCGGAGCAGCTCGAATACCGGGTCAAGGTGCCGTTCGTGGCGCTGGTCGGCGAGAAGCCGTACGATCTGGAGGCGCAGGTCTCGCGCAGCGAGCTCGTGCTGCTCACCGGCCACCTCGTCGACCGCAGCCTGAAGGTCTGCGAAGAGGTGCTCTCAGCGCGCAACTTGAAAGTCGAGGACATCTCGGAGGTGCTGCTGGTGGGCGGCCAGAGCAGGATGCCGCTCGTCCGCGAGCGCATCCGCAACTTCTTCGGGAAGGAGCCTTCGAAGGCCGTCCATCCGGACGAGGCGGTGGCTCTCGGCGCGGCCTTGCTCGCGCACTCGATGGAGTCGGGGCAGATCGACGGCGTCGTGCTAGTGGACGTCTTGCCGATGAGCATCGGCGTCGGCCTTCCCGGCGGCCGCTTCAAGAAGATCATCGAGCGCAACACGACCTTGCCGCACAAGAAGTCGCTCAGCATCGGAACCACCCGCGACGATCAAGACAGCATCGAGATCGTGGTCTTCCAGGGCGACAGCGACAAAGCGCAGGACAACGAATACCTGGGCACCATGACCGTCGGCGGCGTGCCCAAGGGCCCGCGCGGCGCATCGTCGTACGAGATCGTCTTTTCGCTTTCGGCGGAAGCCATCCTCACCGTCACCGCCGAAGAGGCCAAGACCGGGCGGGTGGTCACCGCCACCTTCTCCACCAAGGACACGCCGGAAGAAGTGCGCAAGCGCCTCGCCGACCCGAACGGCGAGGAGAAGCCCGCCGCTGCAGCGGCACCGGACGGCGCGGGCGGCGGCTTCTTCGGCTGGCTCAAACGCCTCTTCGGCGCCTGATGCGGTTCGCCTTCACGCGCGTCTTGGCCCTCGTCGTCGCCGCGTCGGTCGCGGGCTCGTCCGCCGCGGCATCCGCGGACGCAGGTGCGCCCCCGAGCGCTGATTCGCCGGCGCACTTCCGGTGGGCCGTCCCCGATGGGTGGCGGACCGAGACCATCCCCTTCCCGCTCGACTTCGCGCCTGCGCTGAAGCATCGCGGCTTCGAAGAGCTGCGCTTCTCGCCCGGCATGTTCAAGCCGGGCGCGCCCGACTTCTGGTCGTACGCGTTCGTCTGGTGGCTGGAGGACGAGCGCGCGCCGAACAACCTCGCGAGCGACCTCACGACCTACTTCCGCGGCCTCTGCCGCGAGGTCGCAAAAGGAAAGTTCGACCTCGATCTCTCCCGAATCAAGACGCGCCTCGACGGCGCCGCCGGCCGCATCGACAGCTACGACTGCTTCAAGACCGGCAAACCGATCGTGCTCGAGCTGCACGTCATCTCGAAGCGCTGCGGCAACGACACCGCGCTCGCCATCGCGCTATCTCCCGCAGACCGTTCGGCGCCCATCTGGACGTCCCTGAACGACCTGACGTCCAAGGTCACTTGTCCGGCTTCGCCGGCTCGATGAAGTCGATCCGCTCGGAGTCGCAGTCGCTCAGAACAGCGCCAATTGCCCCGGCGGCTGCAGCAGGTCCGGCCCATCGTTGCGCACGTTGTTGACCTTCGGCGAGACCGCGCGCGACACGAGCTGCGTCCCGGGCAGCGGCAAGAGCCTGGCATCGCGCAGCCAGGCCGCGGCCGCATCGCCGGGAACGATCACCGGCATCCGGTGGTGGACGCGCGCGATCTCTCCTTCCGCTGCCATCG
>DASXHM010000223.1:0-5736 GCA_036488495.1 Myxococcales bacterium
GATGACCCGCAAGCGCGTGCGCGAGAGCATCGGCCGGCTGACCACCGAGGCGTGCCCCGTGTGCGATGGGCGCGGCCACGTCCGCAGCCGCACCACCATGACCTACGACATCATGCGCGAAGTGCAGCGCGCTGCCGGCAAACACCGCGAAGACCAGCTCGTCATCTCCTGCCATCCGGAAGTGGCGAAGCTGCTTCAGGGCCCGGAGCGGGAGGCGCTGCGCCTCTTGATGATGAAGCTGAACAAGAGCATCACCGTCCGGCCGCAGCCGCAGTACCACGTCGAGCAATACGACCTGCACGCCAAGTGGAGCCGGCCGGAGCTGCAGCCTCAGCAGCGCGGCCGCGGCGGACGCGAAGGCAGCCGCGACAACAACCGCGAAGGCAGCCGCGAGAACAACCGCGAGGGCGGCCGTGACAACAGCCGCGAGACCAACCGCGAGAACCGCGAGAACCGCGAGAACCGCGAGAGCAGGCGCGACCAGCGCGGAGGGCAGCAGCGCCCCGAGGCGGCTCCGCAGCGCGCCGAAACCGCCGCCGCTGAAACCTCCGCCGCGAAGGTGGGCGACTGAAGGCGCAGGTCAAGGCCTGGTACGAAGGCCGGCGCGCCTGGGCGGACACACTTCCAGGCGTGCGGCGGTTCATTCGCGCCGTCACCCTGGTCGCGCACGGCTTTCGCGGCGAGGCCATCACCCTGCGCGCAGCGGCGCTCACCTACCTGACGCTGCTTTCGCTGGTCCCGCTCCTCGCCGTCGTCTACAGCGTCGTCGACTTGTTCACCGGCGAGATGCAGATCCGGGACAAGCTGCAGTCGTACGTGAACGCGCAGCTCGGCATCGGCGCGGGCGCGGCCATCTCCAGCGCGCTGACCACCTTCACCACCCGCGCCACCATCCAGGCGCTCGGCATCATCGGCTTTCTCGCGCTGCTCCTCGCCACCTTGTGGATGCTCTGGAACATCGAGATCGCCTTCAACCACATCTACGGCGTCCGCCCGCCGCGCGGAGCGCTGCAGCGACTGGTGAAGTACTGGGCGTTCCTCACCATGGGCCCGGTCCTGCTTTCGGCTTCGGTCTACGTCACCGTCGCCATCTCGCGGATGAACAAGGCGCACGGCCACGCAGGTCACAGCGAGCTCGTGCACACCTTCGCGGCGCTCTCGTCCATCGCCATCACCTACGCGGGCCTCGCGGTGCTCTACAAGGTGGTGCCGAACGCGAAGGTGCGGCTGCGCTCGGCGCTTTTGGCTGCGTTCAGCGCCGGCACGGCCTGGGAGATCGCCAAATTTCTCTTCGCCTGGTCAACCGCGCGGATGGTCCAGCTCCACAAGATCTACGGGTCGCTCGCGGTCCTGCCGGTGATGCTGAGCTGGATCTACATCTCCTGGAGCATCGCGCTCGTCGGCTGCCGGCTCTGCTACGCGCTCGACGCCTCGCTCAAACCGGAAGCGCATCCGGCCTTGCGCGGGGCCGCTGCGCGCGAGGCGTTCACCGCACGCCTTCTGGTTGCGCTCGTCCAACTGCACAAGCACGCGGCCGGGCCGCTCCGGCCGCGCGCCCTGGCCGACGAGCTCTCGGCGACGCCGCGGATGGTGCGCGAGGGGCTCCTTGCGCTGTCGGCCTTGGGCCTCGCCTCGCAGACCCGCAAGGGCGGCTGGCTTCCCTCGCGCGATCCGTCCCGGGTGACGCTTGCGGAGATGCGGCTCGCGGGCCGGGCGTCGCTTCCGTACCCGCCCCGGGACCAGGACACGCTCGGCATCGCGCTCGCCCGGGCGTTCGCTCAAGCCGAGGGAGCGGCACAATCCGCCCTGGCTGAAACCCTGGAATCGTTCCTGCGCCGCAATGCGCAACCCTCCGAGGAACGTGTTTCCGAGCCCCTCCAGGTGGTGCAAGGTGTGGAAAAGCCTGCCTGAAGTACGCGCGAGGTAGTGCTTGCCCGGGCCCCTGTACCTCAAGTAACGTCGCTCTCCGTCAAACGTTTTTCGTCCCGGAGCGCCCGCGCATGTTGAAGAGCGACCTCATCGCAATCCTGGTGGCCAAGCAGAAGCTCACCCAGAAGCAGGCCGAAGCCACCATCGAAACCATTTTCGACTCGATGAAGTCGGCGCTCTGCCAGGGCGAAAACATCGAAATCCGCGGTCTTGGCGCGTTTCACGTCAAGACTTACGAGGGCTACAACGGCCGGAACCCGAAGACCGGCGAAGTGATCCCGGTCAAGCCCAAGCGGGGCATCCTCTTCCGCACCGGCAAGGAACTGCGCGACCGCGTGAACCGCCCCGCCGATGCCGCTCCGGCCAAGCCGGAAGTCGAGCAGGGCCCGCAGTCGGAAACCGGCACGGCGTAGCCGGCTGACGCCAGACAATTTGGAGCTTTGATTTCGGGCGGCTGTCACTCGTTGACAGCCGCTTCGTCGCGCTTATACTGCGCCGTTTTCGCGAGGTCCCTCGCGGGAAGTTTGCGGCCCTTCGGGGTTCGCGGAAGGTGGTGATTCGGTCCATGCCGGGCGTGCGAGTGAAGGAAGGCGAGTCGTTCGAAAACGCCATGAAGCGCTTCAAGAAGCAGTGCGAGAAGGCGGGCATCCTGAGTGAAATCAGGAAGCGCGAGCACTACGAGAAGCCGTCGGTCAAGCGCAAGAAGAAGGCGCTGGCGGCGAAGAAGCGCGCCCTGAAGAAGGCGCGGAAGGGCTCGATGTAGCGCCTTTCGCCTCTTTCGAATCACCCTCAACCTTTCAGATTGGACGAGCCCGGGCGCTGCCCGCGTACGACGGCGCCCGGTTTCGTTCCAAAGAAGAAAATGAAGTCATGCTGATCGAGCGCATCGACTCCGAAATGAAGGATGCCGCGCGCGCGCAGGACAAGCGCCGCCTGGGCACGCTCAGGCTTTTGAAAAGCCAGCTCACCTATCGCGGGCTCGCCAGCGACAAGCCGATGGGCGACGAGGACGTGGTCGCCACCGTCGGCTCGATGATCAAGCAACGCAAAGACAGCATCGAACAATACCTCGCCGGCAATCGCCCGGAATTGGCGCAGAACGAGCGCGAGGAGATTGCCATTCTCGAAGCGTATCTGCCGAAGCAGCTCAGCGACGCCGAGCTGTCCGCGCTGGTGCAGGAGGCGGTCACAGCCTCGGGAGCAAAGGGCCCGAAAGAGATGGGCTCCGTGATGAAGGCGCTGTTGCCGAAAGTGCAAGGCAAGGCCGAAGGAAAGCGCGTGAGCGAAGCCGTCAAGGCCGCATTGAACAAGCCGTAGGGAGCCATCTCGTTTGGCGCTGGTGGCACGACAGTTGGCGAGCATCTCCGACGACAAGCTGCAAGAGCTGCGCGACCGCGCCGACGTGGTGGCGGTGGTGCAGCGGCGCGTGCCATTGAAGAAGAGCGGCCGCGATTGGAAGGGCCTCTGTCCCTTTCACGGCGAGAAGACGCCCAGCTTCTACGTGGTGCCGGACAAGAAGCTCTGGCACTGCTTCGGCTGCGGCGCTTCCGGCGACGCGATCAAGTTCGTGATGCAGATGGAATCGCGCAGCTTTCGCGAGGCGGTGGAGGGGTTGGCGCAGGAGTTCGGCGTCGACCTGACTCCGCCCGATCCGGAAGAGCAGCGCCGCCAGTCGCGCCGCGCCGCGCTCGCCGAGGTCAACGAGAAGGCCGCCGTCTTCTACGAGCGCGTGCTCTGGGAGCACCCGAAAGGCGAAATCGCCCGCGAGCACCTGCGTAAGCGCGGGGTCACCGAAGACACCGCTCGGGCCTGGCGCCTCGGGTATGCGCCGAGCTTGTGGGACGCGTTGTGCAAATCGCACGCGCTGCAGGGCATCGATCCGAAGCTGGTGGAAGAGGCGGGCCTCGGCGTTCCGCGCAAAAAAGGTCAGGGACTGTACGACCGGTTTCGCGGGCGGCTGATGATCCCCATCCGCGAGAGCGGGCGCATCGTCGGGTTCGGCGGACGCCACCTGGAATCCATGCGCGGCTCGGATGGCCAGGCCGATGCGAAATATCTCAATTCGCCGGACACGCCGCTCTACCAGAAGGGCTCGGTGCTGTTCGCGCTCGACCGCGCGCGCGAGGCGGTACGGCGGGAGGAGGTGGCGCTGTTCGTCGAGGGATACTTCGACGCCATCGGCCTCCACCAGGCGGGGGTGCAGACCGCCGTCGCCACCTGCGGGACGGCGCTGACCGAAAAGCACCTCGAGCTCGTGTCCAAGGCGGGCGCCAGGGAGCTGGTCTTTGTCTTCGACGGCGACGCCGCGGGCATGCGCGCCGCCCAGCGCGCCTCGGAGATTGCGGCCGCCGCCGGAGTGCCAGCGCGAGTCCTGGTTCCGCCCGGCGGGGAAGATCCGGACGAGACGGTGCTGCGCGTCGGCGTGAAGGGCTTTCGCGAGCTCTTGTCGAAGGCGCAGCCGTCGCTCGAGTTCTTGCTCGACCGCGCCTTGGGGGCATTGCCGAAGGGCGCACCCATCGAGGCGCGGGTGCGGGCGGTCAACGCGGTGCAGGGCATCGTCAAGGCTGCGCCAAGCGCGCTCGCCCGCGATCTGTACGTCGAGAAGGTAGCCTCGATGATCGGCGCCTCCGCGGACACCATCCGGCGCGCGCTCTCCGGCAAGGCTGCAGCGCAAGCGAAGCCGCAGCGTCCGGCGCAGCCGCAGGCAAAGGCCCCCCTGTCGCTGCCGGTGGTTCAGTCCGAGCTGGTGATCGTGGCGGCGGTTGTGCGGAATCCTGCGCTCAAGGACACCCTTTTGCGGAGTGGGGCGGTCAGCGAATTCGTCCATGCCGGGCTCCGCGAGGCTGCCGACGCCATCTGCGCCGGCGACGACCCCCAGGACTCTCTGCGCTCGGTGGAGCCGGACGCACTGCGGCAGCGCTTGCTCGACGCCGTGGCGGTCATGGAACAGGCAGGCGACCAGACCGACGCCCGCCGTCTGTCCCAACTCATCAAGAAACATGCGCAGACGGTTGCTTTGGAGCGGAAGCAGCGCCGGCCGCCGCCGGTTGGAAGTGCGTAAACCGACGTGAAAAAAAAGGGCGGTTTGCCCTGCAGTCGATTACCCTCACCCGTCCTCGAACGGAGCGAAAGCGAATGGCCGACAAGAAGTCCGCAGCAGCCAAGAAGAAGGATACGCCCCAGAAGCCTGAGGCGAAGAAGACGGCTGCGCCTGCGTCCGCTCCGAAAAAGGCCGCCGCCAAGGCTGCGAAAGCGCCGGCGGTGAAGGCGAAGCCGGTCGCCCAAGAGGCGGAGACTCCGTCCGCCAAGGTGAAGCGCGGCGACAAGGAAAAGACCCCCAAGCAGGCCAAGAAGGCCGCCAAGGCTTCGGACGACGAGGACGAGGTTGCCGCTGCTCCCGAGGCGGAAGGCGACGAAGACCTGGACGCCGTCGTTCCCGAGAGCGACGACGACGACGCGGACGCTCCCGAGCTGGTGGACGACGACGACGACGACGTGGTCCCGGCCAAGAAGGGCAGCAAGGCCACCGAGCGCAAGGAAGTCAAAGACCTGCTCGCGATGGGCCGCGACAAGGGCTTTCTCACCTACGACGAAGTCAACGACGCGCTCCCCGCCGACATCGTCAGCTCGGATCAGATCGACGACGTGATGTCGATGTTCGGCGACAACGACATCGCCATCGTCGACGAGGCCAACAAGGTCAAGCTGCCGGAGACGAAGCCGCCCGAGCCTGAGCCGAGCGCCGCCAAGGAAGACAGCGACGCGACGCCGGCGGAAAAGGCCGAGCGCGAAGAGGAAGAGGACGCC
>DASXHM010000350.1:0-53368 GCA_036488495.1 Myxococcales bacterium
GCCGTGGAAGAGCGCGTCTCGCTCAGCCCGGACGCGCTCACCGGCATGGAGCAGAACTACCGCTTCGCCGGCCCCGAGACGCTGGCTTCGAAAATCTTCGGCCGCCTGTCGGCCTGGCAGAACTGGATCTTCATCCGCCCCAACGCGACCGGCGAGCGCGGCGCGTTGACCATGTACGGCAAGCCCGAGCGGCCGCAGTTCGACACCCGGAGGACGTAAAGCATGGCGCAGTCTCTCGAGAGCATCCCCAACAACGTCGACCTCTCCTCGGACCGGCGCCTCCAGCGCGCGCTCGAGCAGTGGCAGCCGAACTTCCTCTCCTGGTGGAAGGAAGTGGGCCCGGACGGATTTCAAGCCCATCAGGTTTATTTGCGGACCGCCATCAGTGTGGAAGCCAATGGCTGGGCGCACTTCGACTACGTGCGCATGCCCGACTACCGCTGGGGCATCTTTCTCGAGCCGCACGACGGCGAGCGCAAGATCGGCTTCGGCGACGTGATGGGCGAGCCGGTCTGGACCGACGTGCCCGGCGAGCATCGCAACGCGCTCCGCCGCATCATCGTCACCCAGGCGGACACCGAGCCCGCCTCCGTCGAGCAGCAGCGGCTCCTCGGCAAGACCTGCCCCTCGATGTACGACCTGCGCAATCTCTTCCAGGTCAACGTCGAAGAAGGCCGCCACCTCTGGGCCATGGTCTACCTGCTCCACCGGTTCTTCGGCCGCGACGGCCGCGAGGAAGCCGACGAGCTGCTCCAGCGCCGTTCCGGCTCTTCCGACAAGCCGCGCATCCTCAATGCGTTCAACGAGCCCATCGACGACTGGCTCTCGTTCTTCATGTTCGCGATGTTCACCGACCGCGACGGCAAGTACCAGCTCGCGGCGTTGGCGCAGTCGGGCTTCGATCCGCTGGCGCGCACGACGCGCTTCATGCTCACCGAAGAGGCGCACCACCTCTTCGTCGGCGAAACCGGCGTTGACCGCGTGGTGCAAAGGACCGCGGAACTGATGGCCAAAGGCTCGGATCCGCGGACCGAGCTCGCGGTTCCGTTCGCGATGATCCAGAAGTACATCAATCTCTGGTTCACGCTCTCGCTCGATCTCTTCGGCGGCGAAGTGTCGTCGAACGCGGCCGACTTCTTCGCCGCCGGCCTGAAGGGCCGCTTCCGCGAGGACACCCTCGATGAGCACAAGGCGATGGGCCAGAGCTACAAGCTGGAAGTCCCGGAGAACGGCAAGCTGGTCGAGCAGGAAGTGCCGCTGCGCAACGCGATGAACGAGGTGCTGCGCGACGAGTACGTCAAGGATTGCCAGCGCGCGGTCGAGCGCTGGAACAAGACACTGCAGAAGGCGGGCGTCACCGGCATGAGCTTCCGGCTGCCGAACCGCCGCTTCCACCGCGGCGTCGGCCCCAATGCCGGCTTCTTCTTCGATCCCGACGGCCGCTGGCTCTTGGAGGCAGAGTTCAAGGCCCGCGAAAGCGACTGGCTGCCGACGCAGGAAGACCGGGTCTACGTGAAGTCGCTCATGCATCCGGTCATCGAGCGGGGGAAGTTCGCCTCGTGGATCGCGCCGCCTTCGAAGGGGATTGACGGCAAGCCGATCGACTTCGAGTACGTCAAGCCACCGCAGGCCTGAGAACGCAGCGCGGTAGCGCCGCCGCAGACGATCGCCGCAACCTCGCCGATCATTTCGTCTTCGCGGCTCGCGCGATGACAGAAGCGGGATCGCCCGTCGCGACCACATCGCGCAGGAATTGACGCACCATCTCTTGCAAGGTCGACCGCCGACGGACCGCTTCGCGGCGCGCGCGCCGCAGAACCTCCGCTTTGATCCGGACCGTGATCTTCACGACGGGGATGTTACGAGATCATCGCGGCGCGTTTCAATCGTCTCGATATCGTATTGGCGGGTTCCCGAGCGGCCGGACTAGCGGTGGCAGCCGGTGCCGAAGGCCAGCGCGACTCCGCCGCCCGGCCGCACGTGCACCGGATCGCTCGCCAGCGGCTCGATCCAATCCGGCCCGATCAGCGCCTCGTAGCCGCAAGGCCCGTCGTGGAACAGCAGCCGCAGTTGCGCGCGTGCGATGAACAGCGCCGCGCCGCGGGACTGGCCGTCGAAGTCCGACGAGACCACCAGCGCCACAGGCTTCGAGAACAGCCACGCGCCGAGGAGCCCGCCGCCGCCCAAGATCGAGGCGACCCGCGTGCCGCGCGGCGTCTGCCCGGCCCAACTGACGCCGAGCTGCAGCGAAAAGCCGGCTCGGAGCTGCTTGCCGAACTCGGCGCTGAACTGCGCCTGCGTCGTCTCGAAGCGGTCGGTCACGAGCCACACGTCGCCGCCGACGTCGCGGAAGTTCGGACGGTGCAGGCCTCCGTCGTCGGCGCGCGCGGCAAAGGCGATCGCGAGGATGGCGCAGCACATCCGGATTTTCCACCGGCAGACCCGTACCGGCTGCGACGGCCTCGCGCGACAATCCATCGAATGCACCTCGGCCACCTACCACGCTGCGCGGAACGTCGCTTGACGCCGTCGCCGCGCGCGTGGCACGTCGCGCTCGCGCATGGCGGAGACCCACGACAACGTCGGCCGCTTCGCGCTGATGCGCGCGATTCCGCGCAGGGTCTCCTGGCTCGACCTCGCCGTCCTCTCCTTTCTCGGGCTCTGCGCCTACGGCGTGGCGCGGCTCGCGGGCGAATGGCGCGCGCCCCTGCGCGAAGCGGTGGTCATCGACCAGAGCCTTCGCTCGCTGCCGCTCTACACCTTCTTCTCGCTCTGCCGAGGCCTGGCCGCCTTCGCGCTGAGCTTCTTCTTCACCCTCGTGTACGGCTACGTCGCGGCGCGGGTCCGCCTCGCCGACCGGGTGCTTTTGCCGCTACTCGATATCCTACAATCAATACCGGTTCTCGGCTTCATGCCCGGCGTCGTCCTGGCCATGGCGGCGCTCTTCCCGCATTCAAACGCCGGGCTCGAGCTGGCCGCCATCCTGATGATCTTCACCGGCCAAGTCTGGAACATGACCTTCAGCTTTTATCACTCGCTCCGCGCCATTCCGCCGGAGCTGATGGAGGCCGCGTCCATCTACCGCTTCGGCTGGTGGCGAAGATTCACCCGCATCGAATTGCCCTACTCCACCGTCGGCCTGGTCTGGAACGGCATGATGAGCATGGCCGGCGGCTGGTTCTTCCTCACCATCAACGAAGCCTTCCGGTTGGGCGACCGCGACTTCCGCCTCCCCGGCGTCGGCGCGTACATGAGCGTCGCCATCGATTCGGGCAACGGAAAGGCGCAGTTCGCGGCTGTGGTGGCGATGATCGTGATGATCGTCGTCGTCGATCAGCTCTTCTGGCGGCCGCTCGTGGCCTGGAGCGAGAAGTTCAAGTTCGAGGACGTGGGCGGCGGCGAGCCGGCGTCGTCGTGGGTGCTGGATCTGCTCCGGCGGTCGGAGTTGTTTCGCGGGTTCGGACGGTGGCTCGCGGGGCTGTTCAAGCGCGCCCCGAAGCCGGCCATGAGAGCCAGCGCACCGGCCAGCGCTCGAAAGACCTCGCCCGGTTTCTTCGTCGTCGCAGGCGTGCTCGGCATCGCCTGCGTTTGGGGCACCTTGCGGCTCGTCGAATTGCTCTCACACCTGCATGCATCCGCATGGCGGGACATCGCCACCGCCTCGGGCCTGACGCTCGTGCGCACCAGCGCCGCGGTGGTGCTCGGCTCCATCTGGACCATCCCCGCCGGCATCTACATCGGCACCCATCCCAAGGCGAGCCGCTTGCTGCAGCCCATCGTCCAGATCGCTGCTTCATTCCCCGCGCCGATGCTCTTTCCGGTCGTGCTCGCGGGCCTCGCGGCGCTGCGCGTCTCGCTCGGATTCGGGTCCATCGCGCTGATGGTGCTGGGCACGCAGTGGTACATCCTCTTCAACGTCATCGCCGGAGCCATGTCCATCCCGCACGACCTCGTCGAGGCCGCGCAGATCTTCCGCTACGGCCGGCCGCAGCGCTGGCGCCTGTTGATGTTGCCGGGCGTGTTTCCCACCCTCGTCACCGGCTGGGTGACGGCCGCCGGCGGCGCTTGGAACGCGAGCATCGTCGCCGAGTACGTCCATGAAGGGTCGCACGTCCTCAAGACGCACGGGCTGGGCGCGCTCATCTCCACCGCCGCGGAACAAGGCGACCTGCCGCTGCTCGCCGCGGGCGTGTTGGCGATGGCCGGCCTCGTCGTCCTGGTCAATCGGCTTTTTTGGAAACAGCTTTATACGCTCGCGGAGCGGAAGTATTCGCTCGGGCGATAGGAGACTCTCGTGGACGTCATCTGCGACCTGCAAAAGATCGACAAAGATTTCGCGCTGCCGAGCGGCGGGACGGTGCGGGTCTTGGAGAACGTCTCGTTGGAAGTGCGCGACCGCGAGCTAATCGCGGTGCTCGGCCCGTCCGGCTGCGGCAAGAGCACGCTGATGCGCATCCTCGCCGGGCTCATCCATCCCGACGGCGGTGAGGTGCAGTACCGCGGAACGAAGCTGGACGGCATCAACCCCGGCGTCGCCATCGTCTTCCAAGGCGCTGCTCTTTATCCCTGGCTGACCGTTCGGCAGAACATCGTCGAGCCGTTGAAAGCGCGCGGGCTCGAGGAGGCGAAGGCCCAGGAAACGGCCATGCGCGTCATTCGAGTCGTCGGCCTGGCGGGTTTCGAGGAAGCCTTCCCGCGCGAATTGTCCGGCGGAATGAAGCAGCGGGTGGGCATCGCGCGCGCGCTCGCGGTGGAGCCGGAGATCCTCTGCATGGACGAGCCGTTCAGCCAGGTGGACGCGCTCACCGCCGAGACCTTGCGCAGTGAAGTGGTGCGCTTCTGGGACAACAAGGATTCCAATCCGAAGACCATCTTCATGGTCAGCCACGACGTGAAGGAAGTGGTGTTCATGGCGACGCGCATCGTGGTGCTGGCGGCGCGTCCGGGGCGCATCCGGCGGATTTTCGAAAACAAGCTTCCTTATCCGCGCGATTATCGATCGCCGGCGTTCGGACGGCTGGTCGATCAAATCCACGCGGTCATCACCGAAACCGAGATTCCCGACCTGCCGGAGACTGCCGCTGCCGCTACCGCCTGGGAGCCGCTTCCGCCGGTTTCATTCACCGAAGTGATCGGCCTTCTGGAAATGCTCGACAACCGCGGCGGCCGCGAGAACGTGTTCGGGCTGGCCGAGGATCTCGGCCGCGAGTTCGGGCACGTCCTCGGTGTCGTGAAAGCCGCCGAATTGATCGACCTTGTCGACACGCCCAAGCAGGAAGTGGTCATCACCGACATCGGCCGCGCTCTGTTGAAAGCGAGCGTCGCCGACCGGAAGACGATGTTCCGCGAGCGCGCGCTGCAGCTTCGGATCATCGCGGAAGTGTACGAGCAGATCCACCGCGCCGACGGCAAGCTGGACGAGGACGTGGTGCTCTCCACGGCCGCGCTCCGGCTGCCGTACGAAGATCCGGAACGGCTCTTGAAGACCCTGGTCGGCTGGGCCCGCAACGCCGACTTGTTCGACTACGACCCCGAACGCCACCTGCTGTTCATCGATCAGCCCGCTGCGCAATAGCGCGGCCGTCCCGCCGGCGGGATATGGTCAATCAGGAACGGGGCGCAGATGACGACAAACACGAGCGGCGTCCGCAACCACACGCGCGCCGTCGCGACGAAGAGGTCGTTGAGAAACAGGTGACTGCGGTGTGCCTCGGCCTATCTTCTTATTGTCGTTCCGGGCATTCTCCTGCATCTGCGTTGGTGGGTCGTCGGGCCGGTGGCGGTCGAAGAAAATCGGGCGGGGTCGCGAGATCGAAGCCGCGCACTGACCGAAGGTCAGCTCGGCACGCTCTTCGTTTTCATCGTCCTCACGAGTGTGGCGTACATCCTCGTTCAACGCACGTTTCCCAGCTACGGCGCAAGGTTCGTGGCGGCGACGGTCGTCGTTTCCTTCCAGAGCATCGCCATGTGCGTCGCGTACCAGCGCTTGCGCCCCGCGGAGCTCTCGGTCGGGTTGACGCCAGCGCCCGCTACCCTTCCCTGAAGCTCTCCGCGGCGATGAAGTCTTCCTCGTTCAAGTCGCGCATCGGCTTCCCCGCCTCGTTCCGCACCCGCTTGAACACCTCGATCACCTGCAGCTTGTGCGGCCGAGAGTTCGACAGCGGGCACGCTTCGTACGCCTTCACTTCCTCGTCGCAGTACCCCATGCGCTTCTCGCCGCACTTCGGCTGGAGAAACCGCGCCAGCTCCGGGACGGCCCGCATCAATTCCGCGCGCATCTTGGCGATCATCTGGCGGATCTCCCACTGCGCCCGGGTGCACAACCGCAAGTCCGCGATGTGCAGGAGCTCGGCGAAGTTCACCATGATCTGGAAGTTCGTCGGCGCCGCGTTGGGCAGGACGAAGCGCGCGTCCTCGGCGGGAATGCCCGCCGCCACCGCCTCGCGGTAGACGCGGGTGATCTCCTCCATCAGCTTCTCGAAGCGGTCCGCCTGGCCGTGGTCCTTCCACGACTCAGGCATCACGTACTCGAGGCGCTCCTCGTTCTTGCCGGTGAAGCGCACGTACCTCTGCGACTGCTGCTCGAAGGAAATTCCAATCCGATGGCGGACGAACTGGTGGCTCAAAGAGCGCGAGACGCCCGAGATGCCGAACCAGAACACCACCTGCTCGAGCGGCGAGACGTGGCCGGTCTTGAGCCGCTCCTCGACGAACTGGGCGATCTTCTCCCGGCTGACGGTGCCGCCCGCGATGTCGTCCCACACTTCGCGCGGCGTCTTGGGGGTGTAGCAGGTCCGGTAAGCGCCGTAGAGCTTGACCAGCGGATCGCTTGCCATGTCGATGAGGACGACGTCCATCCGCGCTTTGTACCTTGTTTTCCGCCCGCCGATGTGGACAACAAACGAGGATGCTCTACGTCCTCTCCGACCTGCACCTGGACGAGCGCGGCGAGCCGCGGATGTTCGCCGACGAGCGGCAGGGACGCGCGCTCAAGGCGCTCTGTGAGCGCATCGCCAACGACGAAGAGGGAGAGCTCGTCCTCTTGGGCGACACCTTCGACTTCACCTCGATGGTCCCGCCGGACTACGGCCTCGAGCGCTTCTTCCGCCGCCTCGACGTGCCGCTCGAGCCCAAGCCCAAGCGCACCCTCTTCGAGCTGCTCCACGCAGTTCAGGAGAGCAATCCCGTCACCTTCGATGCCCTGCAGACGCTGGGGAAGAAGCGCAAGATCACCATCGTCGCCGGCAACCACGACCACCAGATTCGCCAGGTCCGCGACGTAGGCTTCCAGGCCGAGATCGTCGAGTCCTGCGAGCGGACCATCGGCGAAAAGCGGCTGGTCCTGCAGCACGGCCACGAGCAGGACCCGGGCAACCGCGAACCGGGCGGCTCAGGCGAGCAGATGACCCGCTGCGTGCACCAGGGCGTGATTCCGTACCTCCTCCACCACGGCGCCCGCCGCAACGTCCGCATGGACGTGGGCCGCATCGTCGCGCTGCGGCCGGAGGAGGCGACCATCTCGGTCCTGCAGCGGTGGCTGGACGAGCCGACGTTCAAGAAGTTCTTCCGCGCCTTCGTCGATCTGCTGGCGGACAACGGCTATCTGCCGAAGCCCGTCACCTTCCTCGCCAAGATGATCAGCGTGAACCGGGTGCGCGCGGCGGTGGCCAAGGCGGATCTGACCTGGGAGCACACCGGCTCCTTTGCCATCGAGCTCTTGCAGGGAAAGCGCAAGCTGCCGCACGGCGCGCGCAATCCGGATGTGCTCGTCTTCGGCCACACCCACGTGCTCGACTGGGCGGCCGAGGACGACAAGCTCTACGTGAACCTCGGCACCTGGACCGAGCGCGCGCTCGACGGGAACTCGCCGCAGGACCGGACGCTGCCGCTCCTCACCTTTTCCGCGCCGGAAGGGCGACTGCAGGCGAAGCTGGACGATCTGGAGAGCGGCCTCGAGCTGCAGCGGTACAACCAGCCCGGTTAGGCGGAGGTCAGCGCGTACCCGACCAGGTGCCAGTTGCCGTCCTTGCCGAGCATCTCCGAAACCACTTCCTCGGCGTGCGCCTTGCTCATGTACTTCGAGTGGAAGCGGTTGATGATGAACTTGCCTTTGGGCCCGCCGGTGATGGCGGTCGTCTGCACCACCGCGAACTGCTGCCGGCTTTCCAGCGACCCGAAAGAAGAGCGCTGATCGGCGATCTTCTTCGTCCACTCCTCGCGGGTGACCGACTTCTTCACCGCCGGATCGAGCTCGTCGTAGGTCTTGTCGATTTTCCCGCTGTCGAGCAGGGCGAGGAAGTCCTTCACGTTCTGAGCCACTTCCTTCTGCGCAGCGAGATCGCGCTCGTCCACGTCCTTCTGCTCGGTCAGCTTGGGGAACGGCGCATCGTCGTTCTCGTGCAGCCGCGTCCAGGTGCCGTCTTCGCCGCGCGTATAGACGAGGTTCCAGTCGGTGGACTGGCTCACCTTCTGCGAGGGGTCGTAGCCGAGCTTCGCCAAGACCGCCTCCAGCTTGTCGTTGCTCGCCTCTGCCTGCGCGCGGGCGAATTCGAACAGCTCGTCGGCGGCAGCGGTCAGCGTGGGAAAGTCGCGCGCGTAGCTGATGTACGAGACGCCCAGCCCCGCCGGTTTGCCCTTCTCGAAGATGGGCCCGATCTGCAGGACTTTGTAGGTGTGACCGGACTGCACGGTCACGAGCGAATACTGGTCGGGCCATTTCACCGCCGGCGCCTTCTTCTTGCAGCCGAAGGCAACCGCGAGCAACGCGACGAGCACGAGCCGTTTCATGGGTCGCCACTCTATGCGAGGCGCGCCCGCCTTTAAAAGTGTCTTTCTGCTACCTTCGCAAAGGAATGGTGCCCATCGTCCTCGTGGCCACAGGCGGCGCCCTCGGAGCCGTCGCACGGTACCTGGTGGGAACGGTGCTGAACCGCGGGAGCTGGCCGGTCGGAACCCTGGTCATCAACGCCAGCGGTTGCTTCTTGATCGCGCTGTTTCTCACCCTCGCGAGCGAGCGCGCTCCTTGGCTTGCGGGCGGGTTTCGTTACTTCTTCCCCATCGGCTTCGTCGGCGCGTACACCACCTTTTCGACGTACGAATACGAGCTGTGGCGGATGGTGTCGCTCGGGGAGATGGCGGCTGCGTTCGGATACTTCGTCGCCTCGAACGTGCTCGGGTTCGGCGGAATCCTGCTCGGCGCGTGGGTGGCGCGCAGATGAGAGCCGCGCTGTCCCGGATGAGCTTCACCAAGCGCGTGGAGTACGAGATCTTTCGCATTCCGCGGGGGACCACCCGGTCGTACGGCGAGATCGCGCTGCGGGCGGGGAAGCCGGGGGCGCCGCGGGCGGTAGTGGCGGCGCTGCGCGTGCTCTTGGACGTGCCGTGGTGGCGGGTCGCCCGCAAGGACGGGACGTTCGCGCCGCAGGTGGCCCGCGAGCAGGAGCAGCTCTTGCGGCAGGAAGGCTGGAAGCCGCCTCGCAAGCCCCGCCGCAAGGCTGCGCGCAAGCCGCCGTCAAAGCGCGGCCCCAAGGCTGAGCGCAAGCCGCGCCGCAAGCCCGCGCGGAAGGTCTGAGGGCGGCGCGCCCTGATGTGCGTGGAGAGGCGACTTTCCCCGCGCGGCGCAGCCCGCCCGCCTCCGCTAGACTTCGCCCGTGCCGCTCTACGTGGTCAGCGATCTACACCTGGGCGACACCTCGCTCGCGACGATGTTCCGCGACTCGGACCAGGGTTTCCGCTTCGCCGACATCTGCTCCGGCATCGCGCGAAACACCGGCAGCGAGCTGGTCTTGCTCGGCGACATCTTCGACCTCACCGCTACCCAGCCGCCGCCGAAGGGGCTCGCGCAGTTCGGCCGCGCCCTCGACGTGCCGCTCGAGGACAAGCCCACCCGGTCGATCGCCCAGGTGATGAAGGACATCCGCGAGACCAACGCCGTCGCACTGGACGCGCTGGAGGCGCTCTCCAACGAGGCGGAAGTCACCCTCGTCCCCGGCAACCACGACCGGCACCTCGCCGAAGAAGGCGGCCGCGAAGCGCTCGATGCGGCGGGCCTGGCGAAAGTGAAGATCGAGCCGATGGCGGTGCGGCGGGTGATGGACAAGATCGTCGTCCTCCAACACGGCCACACCTGGGACCCGGCGAATGCCACCGCCAAAGGCGGCGGCGAGACCATGACGGCGGTCATCCACCACGCCATCGTGCCCTTCCTGCGGCACTTGAAGCCGCGCTCGAACGTGCGCATCGACCCCGACCGGATCGTCGCGCTGCGCCCGGAGGAGCGGGTGGTGCCGGTGTTGGAGCGGTGGCTCAAGCCGGGTGTCTACGAGCGCTTCATCGACGCGTTTTTGGAGTTGCTGGTCGCCAACGACTATCTCTCGCGGCCCTTGGCCTGGCTGACGACGCCGTCGATCATCCGCTCGCGGCTCAAAGCCGACGACGACCTCTGGGAGCGCGCAGGGCATGCCGCGCTGTCGGCGCTGGAAGGAGCGCGGCCCTTGCCGGGAAAGCCGCCGCCGCCGGACGTGCTCGTCTTGGGGCATACGCATGTCGTGGACTGGGCGGTCGCGGAGGGAGCGCGGCCCGGAATCGAGCGGCTGTATGTGAATTTGGGAACGTGGAGCGCCCGCGCATCCGACGCGGCGGGGCCGATGGATGCGACGATGCCGCTCCTGCGCATCGATGCGGACGACCGCGTCCTTCGCGCGCAGCTCTTCGACGTATCCAGCAAGTGGCGAAACCTGCAGCGGTTCGAGGTGAAGCGATGAAGACGCCTGCGGCCAGCCGGGTGGTGATGACCGAGACGGTGCTGCCGGGGGACGGCAACGCGCTGGGCACCGCCTTCGGCGGCAAGATCGCGCAGTGGATCGACGTCGCCGCCGCCATCGCCTGCCAACGGCACTGCCGGCACCGGGTGGTGACGGCCTCGATGGACGACCTGCACTTCTTGATGCCCATCAAGGTGGGGATGATCGTGGAGTTGCGGGCGCAGGTGAATGCCGCGTTCCGCACCTCGATGGAGGCGGGCGTGCGGATCGAGAGCGAGGATCCTCTGTCCGGTGAGCGCCGCCATGCCTGCACTGCGTTTCTCACTTTCGTCGCGCAGGACGAGGATGGCCGGCCGGTGCAGGTGCCGGAGCTGGTCTTGGAGAGCGAAGAAGACCGCAGGCGCCACCAGGACGCGAACGACCGCCGCACCATCCGGCTTGCGCATGCGAAGGTGCGCAAGGAGCGGCTGCTCGCGGAGCGCAAGTGAGGGAGGCGTTCTTCCGCGGCGCATTCGGGCTGCCCGGCCGGGCGGCGGTCCTCGCGGCCGTTACCGGCGTGGCTTTGGTCGCGCTACCAGCATTGGCTGCGCGCAAGCACGTCAAGGCCCCGGCCGCCGCGCGCCCGGAAGACGACCTGCGGCTCAAGGGCGATGCCAAGGCGTTCGACCGCGCGGCGGTGTCGTTCAAGCTGCCGGAGGATCAAGCCGAGCTTTCAGCGGAAGAGCCGGTGCGGATTGAATTCCAGCTCGTCGGGTACGCGATCGGCGCAGTCAAGCCTGCGGGAACGCTCGCGCACGCGCTCGGCGCAACCAAGGCGGCCGGGCCTGTTCCGCATCTGCATCTGATCGTCGACAACGAGCCGGCCTTCGAAGTGGACGACGCAGCGACGCCGCTCCTCTTGCGCGGCCTTGCGCGCGGTCCGCACATGCTCCGGCTCGTGTTGTGCCGTCCGTGGCACGAAGTGGTGAAGGCGCCGCACGCGTTCGCGCTGACGCGGTTCTGGGTGGGCCCCAAGTTGGAAGGCAAGTCGGGGCACGCGGCCGAGTTCGTCGCCTGGCCCGACCCGCACAAGCCGCTCGTCACTTACGTGCTGCCTGCCGGCGACCCGCCGCACGACCTGCGGCTCGATCCGGTTTTGACGTACGAGACCATGCCGGACCCGAGCGTCGCCACTCCGGGCGAAGGCTCGGACGACGAGGCGCGCGAGGATGACTCGAACGCTGCGAAGGGGGCGAAAGGGTCGCCGGGCGCGAGCCATGCGCAGACGCAGCGCCGCGAAAAGCCCGTCCTCGACTTCTACCTCTCGAACGTGAAGCTCGGCCGCCGCGGCGACAAGCTGCGCGTCGTCCTCGACAAGCGCGAGTTGCCGCTCGTCACTGAGTGGAAGCCGCAGCACCTGCGCCGCGCGCGGCCGGGGCCGCACAAGATCACCATCGATCTGCTCAATCGAAGAGGTCTGAAGGTGAAGAACGCGTTCAACCGGACCGACCGCGCCTTCGTCTCCGGAGGGTGACGAACGGCCCGGCATCACGAGGCGCGTTCGCGAACGACACTCCATTGGCGTCGAAGTTGCCTTTGCGCTCCGCGTCTTGATTCAATGCTGTTCTCCTGGGGGCAACATGAAGCGCATTCTCGCAGCCAGCTCGATCCTTCTCGCCAGCGCTTGCAGCGGAGGAGGAGGCAGCGGTGGTGCCATCTCCGCCGCGACCACCGAAACGGCTGTCCCGGTGCCGGCCGGGATGCATCGCCTGACGCTGCACACCGCAGGCCGCGCCGCATTCCTCTCTGTTCCCGAAGGCCTCCATTGCCCCGGCGCGTGTTTCGCGGATTTCCGCGCGGGCGAAGAAGTTCGCGTCGATTTGTCCTTGGCGCAGGGGCAATGCGCCCAAAGCATCGATTCCGATCCCGTCGGGTGCCTCAACGCGAGCAACTGCAGCGTTGTGATGGACCAGGACCGGGAAATCACCTGGCGCACCCAGGACTGCGTCGGCTTTGGAGAGCCGGGCTCGGACGCGGGAAATTCGGTGGCTGAGGACGCGGGGCCGCCTGCCGTCGGGAAGCACCGGCTTTCCGTTGCCGTCAGCGGCCCGTTCGACGGCGTGCTCTTCTCGTCGCCCGGCGGGATCGCCTGCCCCGGTCAGTGCGCGGCGGATTACGACGACGACACCGTCGTGCGGCTCGACCTGCGGTTCCTCGACCAGGGCGACGGCGCGTGCATCCCGCCGGACGGGGTTCAGGGCTGCCAGAACGCGAGCAACTGCACGGTCAAGATGGACGCCGATCACGACGTGTCGTGGACGTTCACGTACTGCCCGTTCTGATCGGGCGCCACGCTCGCCGCGCGCCTGCTACGATGAGCGCATGAAACTCTATTACGCGATGGCCACCTGCTCCCACGCGCCGCACATCGCGCTGCGCGAGGCGGGCCTCAAGTTCGATCTTTGCCGCTTCGACATGAAAGAGCGGACGCTCGACACCGGCGGCAAGCTCGACGAAGTGAACGACAAGGGCTACGTGCCGGTCCTCGAGCTCGACGACGGCCAGCGGCTGACCGAAGTCGCGGTGCTCTTGCAGTACATCGCCGACCAGGCGCCTTCGAGCGGCCTCGCGCCGAAGGCGGGCACGATGGAGCGCTATCGGCTGATGGAGTGGCTGAACTTCATCGCGACGGAAGTGCACAAGCCCTACTGGCCGCTCTTCCACGAGGGGGCGGAGGTGGAGAACCAGAAGGCTCACGAAAAGCTCGGAAAGAGCTTTTCGTTGATTCAAAGGCGCCTCGGCAACGGGCCGTATTTGATGGGCGAGCAGTTCACGGTGGCCGATGCGTACCTCGTCACGGTGCTCAACTGGACGCGCGCGGCGGGCATCGATCTCGGGAAGTGGCCGGCACTGAAGGAGTACCGCGACAGGGTTCGCAAGCGGCCGGCGGTGATGGCGGCGATGGAAGCTGAGGGGATGATCCGCAAGGCGAGCTAGCATCTCGCCGGGTTGCAAGGGGTCGCCCGTGGGGGGCACGCGCGCGTGCCGCTCATGCACAACGGGTCGCCGGTGGGGGGCGCGCGCGCGTGGCACTCCTGGCAAGGGCTCGCCCCTCACGATCTGTGCGGACTATCGCGGAGCTGCGGGCGATCCCTCGAAGTCGCGCCGCCGCACACGCGCCCCCCACCGGCTCTCACGCGCTTACGAGCTGTCTCTATGCTTCCCACGAGCGCGCGGGCGGACCTGGCTGTCTTCTGCCGTGCTGGCCATCGCTGACTTCGTCCCAGGCACAACGCGGGTGCCGCACGCGCCGCATCGAACACCGATTAGTCCCGTTTCATCCCCACGGGACGTCCGCTGCGACTGCATGTCACCACAGTCCCGGGACGGAGCCCTTCGGATTCGGGATCAGGCTACCTGCGCAAGGTCCACCGCACTTGGCGGCGCTGTCTTGGAGCGCGGTCGTCAGCTCCTCTGCGAAGGTTGTCTGGAGGTATTCCTTGCGCAGGGCATCGGGAAAGTCGCTTTCGGTGTCGGCCACGCAGAGACAGCCCGGTTCCCCTTCCACGGGCCGCATTTGCGAGCCGAAAAGCTGCTTATGAC
This sequence comes from Myxococcales bacterium, assembly GCA_036488495.1. Taxonomy (GTDB): domain Bacteria; phylum Myxococcota; class Myxococcia; order Myxococcales; family 40CM-4-68-19; genus 40CM-4-68-19. Next base: position 14,346 of record DASXHM010000350.1, read on the forward strand.
CGATGCTGACGAGATACCGGTCGATCGTCAGCGCCACCAATTGTTTGGCGAATGCGTCGCCCATCTCGGTAGCGCGGCGGGCCCACAGATAGGCTTGAAAGAAATGCTCGGGCGCCTCGCCATGCTGAAAGATCATCGCGGCGGCGCGGAAATCCGCGGCGGTCGTCAGGCAATGGTCCGCCATCAACCCCGCGATGCGAAGGCGTCGCGCGCGGTCCCGATCGGCGGAGATCGATCTGCGCTCGCGATCGCGCTGATCTGCTGCGAACAGCTCCCGGGCCTCGCTCGATGCCGCCTCGCGCAGGCTCTCATTGGTTTCGCAGGTGGCGACGTGCTTCTGGCAACCGGCCGACGACGCGATCGCGACGAGACACGTCAAGAGTCGCGTCGCAGCGTTCACGAGACAGGTTCTACACGTACCGGTCGAGCCAGGCGTCGAGCATCCCCTTCGGCACCGCGCCGAGCTGTTTGTCGAGGAAGAGCGGGCCGCGCTGAAGCTGCAGCATCGGGATCGACTGCACGCCAAACCGCGCCGCCAGCCGCTGGTTCTGGTCGACGTTGACCTTCACCACTTTCAGCTTCCCCTTCCGCTCGCGCGCCACCTGCTCCAAGACCGGCGCCACCGACCGGCAGGGCCCGCACCACTCCGCCCAGAAATCGACCAGCACCGGCAGCGGGCTATCCTCGACGTCGCGCTTCCAAGTCGCCTCGCTCACCGCGACCGGTCCTTCCGGAAACACGCTGCCTTTGCAGCGCCCGCACCGCGGATTGTCTTTCAGCCGCGCCCTAGGAATGCGATTGACCGCGCCGCAGCCCACGCACGGAGTCTCGACTTTGTCGTCATCCAGCATGGCGGAAACCTAAGACGACAAACGCGGCCGTCAAATCGCGTAGAAGCTCCGCTGCGGCACGCGATCGATACGTTCTGTCCGAAAATGAACGTTCCAACTGCGAGGTGCATGGAAACCGATCGCTCAGCAACCATCGCTAATGCCGTGGTCGCTCCGGGCAAATCATTTCAAAGCATGCACGGCTCGCATGCGCAACGCATCGTCGTGATCGCGCAGAGGGTCCTAGGCAGCCACGACGACGCCGAGGACGTGTCACAGGACGTACTGCTCGACGTGTGGCGGCGGGGCGACGACTTCGATCCGGAGCGCGGCAGCGTGTCCGCGTGGGTGAGCAGTATCGCACGCCACCGCGCCATCGATCGGCTGCGGCAGCGCGAGCGGGACAAGAGCCTGGCAGAGGACGCCGCACGGGACGCGCTGACGACCACGAATGCTCCGGGCGTCGAACCGAACTGCGACCGGGGCAGCATACGCCGCGCCATGGCGGCTCTTCCCGCCCCGCTCTGCCAGGCGCTAGAGCTTGCCTACTTCGAAGGCCTCACACACCGCGAGATCGCCACGCGCACATGCACACCGCTCGGCACGGTGAAGACGCGCCTTCGCATGGCGTTGGCGCGCCTGCAGGAAGCCCTGGGGCCGCCCGCGGTCACGAGCGAGCACGTGGAAGACGAATCGTGAACACCGAGTCTCCACCTACGCGCTGATACTCGATGGTTCCGCCCTGTCGCAACATCAGCTCGCGCGCGAGATGAATGCGTACAGCCACGGGCTCCTCGAGCCCAGCCGTCAGCGTGATCGTCAACTTGACGAAGTCATCGGCAGCGCACGTGACATGCACGCGGACGCGTGCGTCGCGGCTGGTCTCCGCGCGATCGCGCGCTTCTTCGAAAATCAACGCGGCGGCCCGGAACAGGCGGTCACGTTCCCAGAAGCCCGTGCACTCTCCCTCCACCGCGAATTCGAAGCGCACGCCCACCCCGGCTGCCAGCTCGGCCAGTATGCCTTCGCACAGCGCGCGCAGATCGAGCTTCTCGCGGCGCGGCGCGGTTTCGGCACCCAGCGTGAGCTCGGCCAGCTCTCGCAGCGCATCGAGCTGCCCGTCGAGACGCTCGACCCCGGCTAGGATTCGGACCGCACCCCTCGATTCGCGCGTGCGCAACTCGGCGGCTGCTGCCGAGCGCAAGCTGTCGACGCTGTCGGAGATTTCGCCTTCCAATGCGGAGAGGATGAAACCGCGCACCAGCCGCAACCGGCGCTCCTCGAGAAGGCACATCGCGCGGCGCCCCAGCTCCTCGAGCACTTCGCCTTCGCCGCGGGCAAGCGAGCGCCGCCGCACGTCGAAAACGCCAAGAGCTCCGATGACGGCACCCCCAGGCGCAATCAGCGGAGCTCCCGCGACGAACCGCGCCCGCCGATTGCCGATTCGCGCCAGCGCGAGACCGGATGGAACGGTCATGGACGAAACCCTGCGGCGCGCCATGGCCCATGCCGCGAACGAACCCTCGCGTGGAGTTTCATGCCGGCGGATCCCGATCGCGGCCTTGAGGAATTGACGATTGCGATCCACGATGCCGAGGGCCGCCGCCGGCGCGCGCAGCGCACCGGCAGCGATGCGCACCAGCCGATCGAAATCGGGCTCTCGCGGTGTATCGAGCACGGCGTAGCGCTCGACCGCACGCAGGCGCGCTTCTTCGCTCAACAGTGATTTTCGCATTTCTCCGTCTGACATCTTAGGGTGGTACGATCGCCGCGCAGACTCGGTTTTCGCCCGTTTCTCGCTTTGTCGCATGACCGCCAATGCTGCTCGAGGTGGTCCGGCCGGAAGTCGACATTTCAAGCCGACCTCGCACAATTCCTGACCAGGCCAGCGCCGAAGATCAGTAGGTCAGCATCGCGGCGAGTCGGAAGCTGCGACGCGCGGCCGGATGAATGTGGACATCGTCGACCGCGGACGGCTCACCCCGCAGGCGGCTCGCATAGAAATAAGCAATGTCGTCGACGTGGGCATCGAAGAGGTTGAAGACGTCAGCGGTCAGCCGAGCCCAGCTCGTCAAACGATAACTCGCCTGCGCGTCGAAGCTCGTCGAGGCGCTGGAGCGGACGCTGTTGTCCTCGACCAGGGGCCGCGGCCCGAAGTAGCGCGCGAAGAGGCTCGCTGAAAACGGGCCGAGTCCGCGAGCGGTTGCTCCGGCCGAAAGCACGGTCTCGATCGAGCCGGGGATGTGCGTGCCGAGCACCGCTCGGTCTGGATCGGGCGAGGTGAAGCGGGAGCTCGATAACGCCAGATCGAAGTCCAGCATCAACCACCGCATCGGCCGGATGAGCGAGCTCACTTCGAGCCCTTGCCGTCGCGAAGCGCGGGACGGCTCGGTGCTGCCGGCGTCGCCGCTGAAGACCAGCTCGGAGTCGAGATCGAGCCGCCACAGCGACACCGACAGCTCGGTGGCGGGCACGATCTGGGTGCGAACGCCGACTTCCGCGCCGCGGGTCGCGACCAGCGGGGTGACCGGCTTGACCAGCGCGCCGGTCTTCGGGTCGACGGTGGTGAGCACGCCGCGGGCATCGTTGGAATGGAAGCCGAAACCCGCGTCGACGAAGAGCTCCGTTCGCTGCCAGGGGCCAAGGATCAAGGAACCTTTTGGCGAGGCACGCCCGGCGGCGGCATTCCCGGTGTTGGCGCTGTTGTCGCTATCGACCGCGAAAAAGTAATGGTCGTAGCGCACGCCGGCGATCGCTCGAACCCAGCGCAGCGGGCGCGCCTCGGCCTCGGCGAACAAGGCGCCGGAGGTCTCGCGCACGAAATCTTGGCGCACGGTGGCGAAGCGCGAACGCGCCTGCGTATCGTAGAGGCCGATCGGATCGATGCGATCGTGACGAGCTTCCCAGCCGACCGACGCGCGCAGCTTGTCGCTGTCCCAGTCGTAGCGCCCGCTGGTTCCGAAGATCCATCGATCATCGGCCTGCTCAAACTGGTCGCCGTGAATCGGGTCGTCCAAAAAGTAAGTGAAATCGGAAAACAGCGTCAGCTTGTAGCGGATGCCGTACACGCTCGCAGTCAGGACCCCACCGCCGAGCTCGCGCTGGATGTCGCCGGAGAGGCTGTAGCGCCAGCTCTTTCCACCGTCGGTGGGATCGACGGCGCCGAAGCGACCGATGGCGTCGATCGCGCGCAATGGAATCTGGTCGGTTGAATTCCACTCGCCCGAATAACCCATGGCCGTCAGCGAGAGGTCGTTCAGGCCGACACGACGCGAATAGCGCAGGACCGCATTGAGCTTGCGGTAGTCGTCGGGGTTCTGCCATGGGCCATCGTCGTGGAACAACTCGAGTCCGTATAGCAGGTGTCCGTCGCCGATGGACGGCCAGCCGGCCGCGAGCAACCGGCCATAGCCGTCGTTTCCACGCGAGAGCAATGCCATCGACGAAGGGAGCCGGGTTGCGTAGCTGATGTCGGCGGCGCCCGCCGACGCGAAGTCGCCCTTCGACGCGAAATACGGCCCCTTGAAATAGTCGATGTGCTGGATGAGCTCCGGAATGACGAAATTGAGATCCGTATATCCCTGGCCGTGTGCGTGGGTCCGCATGTTGACCGGCATCCCGTCGACAGTGGTGGCGAAGTCCGTGCCGTGATCGAGGTTGAACCCGCGTAGAAAATACTGGTTCGCCTTGCCGGCACCGCTGTGCTGCGTGACGATCAGGCCGGGCACGAGCTCGAGAACCGCGCCCGGACGGAGCAGCGGGCGGTCTTCGATCGACTGGCGGGAAGCCTTCCCTTCGCTGGCGGCATCCGAAGTACCCGCGCTGCCGTCGTAGTCTCCGCTGACGGCAATACTCTCTCCGAAAGGGGTGCCGTCCGCGCTGTTCGCGGCGTGAGCGAGCGGGGCAAAGCCGATCCCGAAGATGAGCACGCCGAGCCATGCGGCACGGTCATTGCCGCGGTCAGCTCGCATCCTGATCCATCCTCGTTCTACGAACGATATCCTGATCTGGATTCGGCGATTCCCCCGCAGCATCTCGACCGGTCGGCTTTGCGGTCGGGCCGCACAAGGCTTACATCGGCATCATGCACGTCCGTCTGGCGGCTGCACTGCTGCTCGCCTTCTCCTGGGGTTGCCACAAGGCGTCGGCTCCTGCGTTTGCGGTCCCCGACGCCGGTGAGGACGACGAGGTACGACCGGTGTACTCGGCGGCCGCCACCGTTCCGGACGCGCGGCGTCTCTGCGAAGTGCTTTACCAGCTTCCGCTGGACCGGCGCGCGGCCTGTTGCTCGGCGAGGCCTTCCGCAACCTTCGCGCTTTCGCAATGCACGCTGACGCTGTCTGCCGCGGTGGACTCGGGCGCCGTCATCCTGGACGCCAAAGCGGTGACGGCATGCGCGGCTGCACAAGCAGATGAATTGACCGGCTGCGACTGGGTGGGGCCGAACCCTCCGGCTCTCCCTCCGGTCTGCCGCGACCTCTTGCGCGGCACGCGAAAGGCGGGAGACGTATGCCGGTCCTCGCTCGAATGCGCGGACGGAGCCTACTGCCGGGGTGCCGGCCCGACGCAGACAGGCCGCTGCGGCCCGCCCAAGCAAGACGGCCAGGCTTGCCGGCTGGGAGTAGACGCGCTTGCGGGATACGTGCGCGAGGACGAGGGGCTGCATCATCCGGAATGCGCTGGCTTCTGCGGTCACTATCGGTGCGCGCCACGGGCTTCCCCCGGCGGTGCTTGCCGCATGAGCGGCGAATGCCCGGCAGGCGAGCGCTGCAACGGAACGAAATGCGTTGCAGGCGTGGCTGCGCAAGCCGGCGAGGCTTGCGGCGGCGGTTGCGCCGAGGGATTGCGTTGCGTGAATGGGCGCTGCCAGGCGCCGTTCGCCGCGGGCGCAGGCTGCGCCTTGGATGCCGAATGCAAGGCCGGCTGCCTTCCCACGCACGTATGCGGGCTGCGCTGCGATTGAGCTCAGCTCGGATTGTCTTGCGAGAAGCCTAAAGGCCAGCCCTGCCGATCAGCGTCCGCACCTCGATGGCGCCGGTGTAATCGAAGTGCGGGTTGAGCGCCAACGCCCGTTCGATCAGCCGCCGGCCCGATCGATCGCCGTTGGCGAGGCGGATGGCCCCGGCGTGGTACCAAAGCTGCGCGTCGCGCGTTCCGAGCTTCACCGCCCGGTTCGCCGCCGCAAGCGCCTCGGACAGCCGGCCCGCGCGGTAGAGCGCCCAGGCCGCTGTATCCTCGGTGTATTCATCGTCGCGGGTGCCGCGTTCGGCCAAGGCGAGCTCGAGCGCTCGTCTGGTATTCAAATTCTTGGTAGCGAGGAATAGGGCGAGCGTGCGCGGATCGGCGCCGCCTTTCTTCTCGATCTCCGCCCGGATTCTGGACGCGCCCTCGAGATCGCCCGCGATCTCGCGCGCATCGCCCAAGAGCCAGCCCGTTTGAATCAATGGGTTGGCCCGATAGGCGCGTGCGAGCAATGGCTCCGCGGACTTGCCGTCGCCGCGGCCAATCAATACCCGCCCTTTCCCGACCAGGGCCGGCGGGAAATCCGGCAGTTCGCGTAGCGCCTGCTCGAATCCCGCGAGCGCTCCTTCGGCGTCGCCTTCGTTCCAGAAGATCATCGCCGCCTGCACGAGCACCCAGGCACGCGGCTCGCGATCGAGCGACCCATTGCCCGCGTCGATGGCGAGCCGCAAGGTGTCTTCGGCGGCCTTCACGTCGCCTTGCAGCCATTGCAGATGGGCCGCGCGGCTGTACGAAGGAAGGTTAGGCTTCAGATCCATCATGCGCTGCGCGGCTTCGATCGCCTCGCCGGTCCGGCCCAATTCGAGGAGCGCATCCGAGAGCGTGCCCCACGCGCCGGGCCGCTCGGGGGCTGCGTCGACCACCGCGCGCATCGTTTTCGCTGCGTCTGCGAAGCGATGGTCGTTCATCAACACCAGGCCCCGCAATTCGAGCGCGCTGCGGTTCGATGGCTCGAGCGCGAGCGCGCGCGACGCACAGGCACCTGCGCTGGCATACAACGTGGGTTTTGCCACGTCGCGCGACTTGCGGATCCACGCCTCGCCCAACTCGATCCAGGCCTGCACGGCTTCGGGCCGCTGCGCCACCGCGGCCTGCAGCTTGCGGACGGCCTCGTCGGCCTTGGCGTGTCCACCCGGATCGAGGTTGGCGAGGATCAGGTCGCGCCCTTCCTCCGACAAGATCTCGGGTGCCCGCTTCCTCTCTTGCGAGCACGCGAGAACAAAGAGCAGGCCGATTGCGATGCGGCGCATCTACGGGGTCGGCTTGCCGTGACCTTCGGAGAAACCTTCCCAAGGCAGGGCCAGCCACGGAAACTGGGTGAGGAACGGCTTGTCGTTGTAGTCGACGCCATCCTGGATCAGCGGCGTACCCCCGGGTCCTGCGGTGAGCGCCGCGGGCTTACCGAGGAGCAGGCTGAGCTCGACGTCGGTCACGTCCACCTGCTCCTTCGCCGCCGCGTTCGTTCCTGTGCCGCCCGGGATCGAGCGGCCATTCGGGAATTGCGTCGGCAGATTCAGATCGATGCGCAGAACGTCGCCGACGGCGGTGATGTTGTGCCCTGAGGCCTTCAGGTTGATCACGTCGAGGATGTCGGTCCGGTTGTGCCTGAAGGTGTCGTCGACGGTGATCCCGAGCGCGGAATAGATGCCGACCGCCTCCGCATCCGGGACGATGACCGGGTTCAGGAAATAGGCGCCGAAATTCGCCACGTCGTCCTTGGGCTGGGTGCGATTGTACTTGTCCTTGTCCTGGTAGCCGATGACGGCTTCGTTGATCAGCGGGAGGCCGAGTCGCGAAACCTGGACGAAAGGTCCGTACCCGGAAACCTTTCCATTGCTCCTTTGGATGGTGACCTTCTGCCGGCTCGACGAGGCCCAGATGCCGAGCGTGTTCGCGTCGCTGGCGGTCGTCCCTGGTGCGGCGCCATCGGCGGTCAACTGCGTGGTGGGGATCTCGAGGGCGATGGAATGCACGTTGTACCCGGCGAGCCCGTCCTGCGCGGTCCCCTTCGGGCGAAGGTTCGCGAGGTCGAAAACACCGCCCAAGTCGACGTAGAAACCATCGTCGCGAGGACCGGCAAAGACGCGAGTTGCGTTGTCGGTCGCCGTCTTGATGAAGGTCGCGGCGTACGCGTCGTCGTAGGTGGCGGACGTCACCAGCGCCGGGGCGAGCGCGTGCAGCGTAGCCTGCGTGCGCGGACCGATGCGCCACGGCGCCGCAATCGCACCCGAGACGATGACGCTGGCGCTGGTGCTGGTGGTCTTGGTGACGGTATAGGTTTGGATGATCGCCCCACCGCTGGTCGGGATGTTGCCGGTGAGCTGGGAGAAGAACTCCTTGCCGCCGCCGACGCAGGCGGCAGTTCCGGGCGTGGGGCATACGGCCGCCGGGTCCTTCGTTGGTGGAACCTGGCTCGTGAAACGGAACGTGTAGGTGACGACGTCGGCCAAGGACGAAGGGCCCCGCGTGACGTGGATCTGGTAGAGCACATCATCGGAGAACTTGAAGAAGTTGGGGCCCGATGCCGGCTCCTCGAAGGGGATCCAATTCGCGACGATGTTGAGCGTGTCGTTGGCGCCGTTCTTCGACGTCACGAATGCGTACACATCCGTGTTGTCCGCGGCGGGATCGTTGGCGATGGCCGGTGCTTCGCGATGTGACGACGCGAGGGCAGGACCGGAGAGGAGCAACGCGACCGCGACGACTCGATACGTTTTCATGGATGGTTCTCCGGCACTACTTGAGTAGGTAGACGGTGCCGCTGTTGCCTGCGCCCGTGTCGACGAAGCCGTAGGTGTCCGCGTTGGCCGCGCGATGGAGACCGCCCGGCTCGCCGCCAGCTAGCGGCGGCGTGAGGACGAGTTGGGTCACCGCGCCCGTTGCGATGTCCACGCGGGCGATCGACTCGTTGCCGGTGGCCGGGTCGAATCCCGAAACGAGCAGGGCCGATTGGTCGTGCGAGAGGTCCATGCCCGAAGGGAACGACACATCGAGGTGCTGCGACGCGCCCGCGAGCGCGGTCGCCGAGGTTCCCCCCGGCGCAACCCGCGCGATGGAACCAGCCTGGTCGAGGATGTAGATCGTCCCGTCGTTGGCCACCGCGATGGACGACGGGTTGTTGCCTGCGACGACGGAAGTGACCTGGCCGCTCACGTCCTTGAAGACGCCGTCCGCACCGGACGTCTTGTCGGTGCCGATGAAGACGATCTCGTCGGAACCGCCGACCTTCGACACCGCCACCGCTCTCGGCGCGAAGTCAACCGTCTCAGGTAGCAAGCTCGGGGCGCCTCCCGCGGCGGACTCCGCGAAGATGGCGCCTTGATCGGTGGCGGTCTGGGCCGCGGGATCGGCGAGGAAGATCGTGTTGCCGTCGGTAGAAACCGCGAGCGCGAGCGGAGACCCGAGGCTGCCGCCGGAGGTGATCAGAGTGGGCGTGCTGTTCGCCGCCGCAGCGGTCTTGAAGACGCCCGGGCCATTGGCAGGATCCACGGCGAGGAAATAGATGGTGTTGCCATCCGGGCTGGGTGCCGCATCGAGCGCCAGAGAGAAGACCAGCTTGTCGTTGTCGGCGGCGGCGGCCGTCGAGGTGGTCAAGCTGCCATTGCCCGCGTCCGCGCTACCTCCGTCGGGATTCGAGGCGACCCCACCGCCATCTGGCGTCCCGGCGCCGGGTTGGTTGTTGTTGTTGCTGCAAGCTGCTGCGAGCCCGAGCAACGCCGCAGCGACGGTCACCGCACCCCTGCTTGTGGTCATGCGCACTCCAGCCGATCGCGGACCCGACGCGAGCCCCGTCTGGATCAACTACGTTTGGGGGCGACTTTTGGATGTTGGTTCGCGCGGCTGGGGCTGGAATACGAGCGATTCAGTCGGGTGGAGACTGCCGCTCCAATGGCAGCGTCACGACGAAGGTCGATCCTTTTCCGATCTCGCTGTCGACGCGGATGTCGCCGCCGTGCGCTTGGACGATTCGGAGCGCGATGTACAGCCCGAGTCCAAGGCCTCCATAACTCGTCGCCGGCACTGCGCGCTCGAACCGCTCGAAGATCCGCGATCTGTCCTGCGGCAAGATGCCGATCCCATGATCGATGATTGCGAGACGTGCGAATGCCTGATCGCCTGACAGCGACACGCTCACCGGCTTCCCGGCGCCGTACTTGAACGCGTTCATCAGCAGATTCGTCACGACCTGGTCGACCCGCATGCGATCCCAACAGCCGATGACGCTCACGGTTTCGATGGACAACTCGCAGTAAGACGTCTCCGCCTCGGCACGGTGACGTTCCGACACGCCTCGGACGATTTCGGCGAAGTCCACCTCTTCGCGCTCGAGCCTCATCGTTCCGCTCGTGATCCGCGAGACGTCGAGCAACCCGCCAATGAGCCGGCCAAGCCGCTCAGTCTGACGAAAAGCTTTTTCGATGCTCTTCGCGACCTGGGCCGGCAAATCCGGGGCGATGCGCAACATTCTTTGGAGCTCAAGCTGCAGCGTCGTAACTGGCGTTCTCAGCTCATGCGATGCGATGGACAGGAACTCTTCGCGCAGCACTACTGCGGCGTGCTCCTTGTGTCTCGCGCGGACCTGCGTCGTCACTTCGAACCCATGAATCAAGACGCCCTCGATGGCGCCGGTTGAATCGCGGATCGACTGCAGGGTGACGTTGAAGAACCGCGCTTCATTCGTCCCCTCCGCAGCGGCCGGGTCGCGGAGCTCGAGCTCGGTGGCGATGAACGGATCGCCAGATCGAAAAACGTCATCGAAAGCGCTGAGCAACCTTCCGCCGGCAAACTCTGAAAGGAGTTCGGCCGCCCGGCGTCCAAGCGCATCGCGCCCAGCAACGAATTCCCGGAAGCGATCGTTCACGAACTCGAAGATGTGCTGGGGCTCACGAGTGATTGCAATCGCTGCCGGCGCCTGCATGAGCGCAGCGTACAGGCGGCGCCGCTCCGCTTTGGTGTTGGCGTGAAGCGCGGCCATGGTGCGCGATTCACGACGGCGATGCAGATCGAGCTGGGCGGCGACCTTCGCTCGCAGAACATCCGCATCGACCGGCTTGACAAGGAAGTCGACCGCGCCCAGCGAGTACCCTCGGAGAACGGCGGCCATGTCGGTGGTCGTCGCGCTCATGAAGATGATCGGAATGTGTTCGCTCCCGGAGCGTTGCCGGGCGAGCTCGGCCGTCTTCATGCCTCCGAGACCAGGCATCTGTACGTCGAGCACAATCAGGTCGAAGACTTGCGTGTCCAGGAGGCGGAGCGCCTCCTCGCCGGAACGCGCCCGTACGATCTTGTGACCCAGCGTCTCGAGCGCCGCCTCGAGCGCAATCAAGTTCGGGGCGTAGTCGTCAACGATCAGAATCCCGGGTGACACGACGCCCTCCGACCGGCTTCATGTCACGGCCGTGCATGGGTCCACAAGATCAAGGCGCCGCGGGATCGTCGATGGCGATGCGGCGCGTAGCGCGGAAACGAAAGCCGGGCGGGTCCCCGGCCTTCGGCAATTACGCTGCGTTCGCAGAACTTACGTGCCCTTCTCCATCGGCTTCCCGGCCTTCTCCCACCCGGCGCTGCCCGCGGGCATGACGAAGACCTTGGTGTAGCCGTACTTGACCGCCGCACGGGCGGCCTCATGGCAGGCCATTCAATGCTCGTTGTGGCAATAGAAGACGAGCTCGCGGCCTTTGTCCTGGGGAAGGTCAGTGGCCTTCACGCCGTTGAACTGCACCCATTTGGCGGTAGGGACGTGGCCGTGCTGCCAGTCGTCCTTGCTGTTGTTGTCGAAGATGTCGGCGGCGTGGGTTTTGACGAGCTGGTCGACTTGATCGACCGTCAGCTCCCCAAACCCCTCGTTCGCCCGCGCGGTGCCGCCCGCAAAGAGCAGGAGCCCGGCGAGAACCAAGGCTGTTTTCATCCGAGGAAGACCTCCGAAAAGCGCCGCCTGAAGGGCGCGGCGGGAAGCCCTTCATCTAGTCAGCCTACGCCTGCTTGTCCATGCGGATGTGCGGGATGCGTGCGTCGTCGAAGACGTCTCCCACCGCGGCGTACCCCGCCTTCTCGTAGAACGGCCGGGCCTGCACCTGCGCGCCGAGAGTAAAGCTGCGGGCGCCGCGTTTGCGCGCCTCGGCTTCCAAGAAGTGCAAGAGCGCGCGCCCGATGCCCTGGCCGCGCACGTCGTCCACCACCGCCATGCGCTGGATCTTGGCCCGTCCCGGCTCCTCGAAGATGAAGCGGCCGGTGCCGCAGGGGACTCCGTCCATCAAGGCCAGCGCGTGGACGGCGTCGGTGCGGTCGTGCTCATCCACTTCCTCGCTGGGACGGACGCCCTGCTCTTCGACGTACACCGTCCAGCGCAGGCGCAGGCAGGTCTCGATGGCCTCTTGCGTGCGCGCTGCCCGGACCTCGATGACGGGTCCCTTCGCAGCCTCGGCGGCCCGCGCCGCAGTGCGCACAGGGCCGACGTCGCCAGAGCCGGGCGACGTCATGCCGGCGTCTTCTCGCCGAGCCAGCGATCGGTGGCGACCAGCCAGAGCACTCCTGCGAGCCCGAGGAAGAGCACGAGAGACACCAGATCGCTGTTCGCGAAGCCGGGGATGCGCGTGCTCATGTTCACCGAATCGAGCCAGGCCCGCGAGGTTTCGGAGAGCTGCAGGAACGCGAGGATGGTGCCTATGACGGAAGCGCCGGCGATCAGGCCGCTCGAGAAGAGCACGCCCGGGCCGCTCTCCGCTTCCGCGTCGGAAAGCCTGCGCTTGCCGGTCTTGTCCGAGATGTAGCGGACGATGCCGCCCACCATGATCGGGGTCGAAGTGGACAACGGCAGATAGACGCCGACCGCGAACGCCAGAGAGGAAATGCCGGACAGCTCGAGCACGATGCTGATGAAGACGCCGATGAGGACGAGTCCCCAGGGCAGCTTCTGCGTCATGATCCCTTCGATGATGAACGACATCAGGACCGGCTTCGGCGCCGAGAATTTCGCGCTGACCTTCTCGCCGTTGTCGCGGTGGTCGAGCTTGCCGTTGATGCCGGGATCTTCGAGGTACTTCACGTGGCCGGTGGTGTCGATCAGGTACTTGCCGGTCGGGACGTCGCCGCGCGGTTCTTTCAGCCAGACCACGTCGTATTCGCCGGAGTCGCGCGAGGCGTCCGGGCCGCGGAGGTGCTCGCGCGGGCCGGTGAAGTCCGCCTTCGAGAAGGTGACGTCCGGGTAATTGCGCTTCGCGAAGATGGTGCCGGCGTCGTTCAGCTTGAGGATGACGAAGCCGAGAACGAGCGCGCTCGCAAACGAGCCGACCAGGATTGCAATCTGCTGCCGCGAGGGCGTCGCGCCAATCAGATAGCCGGTCTTCAAATCTTGGGAAGTGGTGCCGCCGTTGGAGATGGCGATGCAGACCACGGCAGCGATGCTCAGCGCGGCCACCTTGTACGGCGCCGACACCCAACCGAGCGCGAGGAACGTCAGAGACGTGATGAGGAGGGTCGCGACCGTCATGCCGGAGATCGGGTTCGAAGAGCTGCCCACTTCGCCGGTGAGCCGCGAGCTCACGGTGGTGAAGAGGAAGCCGAGGATGAGCACGAGCAGCGCGCCCAGCACGTTGATCTTGAACGACGGCACGAGCGCGCAGACGACGACGATCAGGAGCGACCCAGCACCGACGACCCACAACGGAATGTCCTTGTCGGTGCGCAAGGGACCGGATGCGCCTGTCGAACCCGAGAGCGACTTCATGCCGCGCATCGCGCCGCCGATGATGGTGGGGAGTGACTTTGCGAGCGAGATGATGCCGCCCGCGGCCACCGCGCCCGCTCCGATATACAGAATGTATTGATGCCAGACGGCGTCGGTGTCCATGTCGCGGATCAGCGTCGTCGCCGGATAGATGGGCGTATTGGAAGTGCTGCCGAACAGCTTGATGGCCGGCATCAAGACGAGGCTCGAGAGGATGCCGCCCGCGCCCATGATCATCGCGATGCGGGTGCCGATGATGTAGCCGACGCCCAACAGCTCGGGCCCGACTTCGAGCGAGAGGTTTCCCCCGTCGTACCACTTGCCGAAGATCCTCTCCGGCACGTCCTTGAAGAGCGCGAAGCCCTTGTAGCCGAGCGCGAACAACCCGCCGACGCCCAGGCCCGCGAAGACCGTCTTGGCGGTGGCCCCGCCCGCCTCACCCGAGATGAGCACCTCGGCGCAGGCGGTCCCTTCCGGATAGACGAGCGTCTTCGCTTCCTTGACGATGAGCGCCCGCCTGAGCGGAATCATCATCAGGATTCCGAGCAGGCCGCCCAAGATGCTGACCAGGATGACCTGGGAGATCTCCAGGTTGTAGCCGAGGATCAGCAAGGCCGGCATGGTGACGCCGACGCCGAAGGCGATGCTCTCGCCCGCGCTGCCGGTCGTCTGGGTGATGTTGTTCTCGAGGATGGTCGCCTTGCGGATGCCGAACACGCGCGAGAACCCGCGGAAGATGGTGATGGAGAGGACCGCGACCGGAATCGACGCGCTCACCGTCAGGCCGACCTTCAGCACGAGGTACATGCTGGAGGCGCCGAAGAGGATGCCGAGGAGCGCGCCGACGATCAGCGGCACCGGCGTCAATTCGGGGATGTCCTGGTCCGCCGGGATGTACGGCTGGTGGACCGACTCCTCGGCCGCGACGGGAACACGGTCGACAGTGGCCTTGCCGGGCGCCTTGGATTCAGGGGCGGGTGAGACCGCGGGCATCGACATGGTCGCCGTAGGTAACATGGAGTCGCGCCGCGGGTCGAACGGGAGGCGAGCGTCCGATCGAATGCGCGCAATCGGAGCCCGGGCGGCGTACAATTTCGTCCGTGTTCAGCTTGAAGATCGTGGCGCGGCCGGACCCGCGCATGGTGGAGGTGCCGCTCGAGATCGTGGCCGAGCTGCCGCGTGAATTCGACGGCGCCGCCGTGCTCGCCTCGAGTGGATTGCCGCGGAAGGTGAAGCTGAAGGCGCCCAAGGACGCGCTCAAGCTGTCCACGGCGTACCGGGCGGATCAGCTCCTCGCCGACGTGGTGCGCACGTCCTTTCGCGGGACGGCTTCCGACGTGCAGCGGGTGCGGGACGCGGTGACGCGGTTCGTGCGCAACGTGCGCGAGCGCCGGCAGGACGGCGCGACCTTGACGGTGAGCGCGAACGGCAGCGGCAGCATCGACGTGGCCGAGCACGCCCCGAACGCGCGCGCGGCGCCTCGGCCCACGCCACCCCCCGCGCGAGTCGCCTCGCCGCCGCCTCCCGATCGCCGCGCTGCCGACCTGCAAGCCGCCCTCACTCGGATGGCGCGGATGAACGAACGGCTGGAACAGTTGGAACAACAGATGACCGGCCTGGGAGCGCAGCTCACGCACCTGACCGCCGTGGCCGAGCTGACCGGTCCGGGAATGCAGGAGCGGCCGCGCGCCACCGCAGGCCAGCGCGACGGAACGCCTCGCCGGGCGACCGCCGTCGAAGCCTATGCCGAAGGGCTGCGCGCCGAGCTGCGGGTGCGGGCTGAAGCAGGCGTTCTGCGGGGGCAGAAGCAGCAGGAGCTCTGCGACAAGGCGGCGGCATTGGCGGCCGAGGCGGAGGTGCTGGGAGCACCCGCGGATGGGACGGCGCCACGGCTGCAGGAGCTGTCGGCCCAGGGCGCCGCGCGGCTGTCGGCGCTGCAGCGGTTCCTGGAGGAGATTGACCTGTATGCGACGGCGGAATTGCCGGTCGCGAAGCAGCTCCTGGAGCGGCTGGAAGACGGCGAGGCCATGCCCGATCCGGCGGCGGCGCTCGAGCCACTGGCGCGCGCGCTGCGGGCGAAAGGGGGCGGCGCGGACGAGTGGCTGTCGCGAGCCGCTGCCGTGTGCAGGTGGCCCGTGGACGCGCTTGGCGGCGAGGCAAACGAGAGCGCGATGGGTGCGGCCCCGGACGCTGCCGCGTCGAGCGAAGTGGAGATGGCGGCCGAGGCGGAAGCGCAAGGGCTGACGGCGGTGCCCAGCGAGCAACAAGAGCACGACGAAGTGGAGAGTGTTCTCGCCGCCTTCGACGCCGCGCGCCCCATCCCCTTGCCCGCGCCGACCGCGGCGAGCATCGACCCGACCGAAAAGCCCTTCGGCGCCCTGCCGGCCGTCAAGGCCGTCGAAGTGAACGACGACGAGCTCGTACACGGCGAAGACGAGGTCATCGAGCTGAAGGAGCTTCCGCCCGACGATCCCCCGAGCAGCGACACCTGACGGCTACCGTCTCCGGGCTCTCGCGACCCAAGCCTCGACGTCCTCCAGCTTGCGCGGAAACGCAGCGGTCAGGAGGCGATACTTCCCGTCCGGCAGGATCTCGATTTCGTCCTCGATGCGGACGCCGAAGTTCCGTTCCGGCAGGTAGATGCCCGGCTCGACCGTGATCACCGCGCCCGGCAGGATGGGCAGTTCGCGCAGGCCGACGTCGTGCACGTCCAGCCCGACGTAGTGCCCGAAGCCGTGGATGAACTTGTCGAGATACCCCGAGCGCTTCAATGAAGCCTCCGCGACCCGCTGCAGATCGGCCATGGTCACGCCGGGCTTGATGGCCGCGAAGATGTCCTCCTGCGCCTGGTAGACGGCGCGGTAGACCTTGGCCTGCTCCTCGTCGAACTTGCCGCTGACGGGATAGGTGCGGGTGACGTCGGCCGCATAGCGGCCGTACTCCGCCGCCGCGTCGATGACCACCAGATCGCCGTCGCGCAAGAGCCGCGAATTGTCCACCCAGTGCAGGACCGCGCCGTTGACTCCGCTGCCGACGATGGTGCCGTAGGAGAGCCCGGTCGCGCCGTTCTCGTAGAAGGCGGTCTCGATCTGCGTCTGCACGTCTCGCTCGGAGACGCCGGGCACCGTCGCGCGCGCCGCCGCCTCGTGGCCCGCGCGGGTGATGTCGACCGCCTTCTGCAAGAGCGCAATCTCCTCCGGCCCGTGCGCCTGCCGGAGCTGCTCGAGGAGCTGCCGCTTGTACTTCACGTTCACGCCCAGGGCGCGCGCGGCTGCGTGGATGGCGGCCACGTCGCTGCGCTCGTCCTTGAGATCGCCCACGCGCGAAATGATGGCGAGGCAGTCGTGCAAGGGTGCGGTGGAGAGAAGCCGGGGGCCGCCGTTGCCGCGCCGCACCTCGTCCACCCCCAGCTTCTGCTTGAACGCGGGCGAGAGCGCATCGCGCGGGCCGGTCCAACGCTCCGACTCCGGATCGCGCGCCCGCAGGTAAAGGATGGTCCGCATGGTCTTCGATTTCGGCTGGAGAACGAGCCAGGCGTCGGTCTCGCTGATGCCGGTCAGCCAGTAGAAGTCGTCGTCGCCCCGGCCCGTGCCGGTCGTGCCTGCGGCGGCCTTGGTCTGCGCGGAGATGGCGGTGGCGCAACCGTCCAGGGCCTGCAGTACCTTTTCCCGCCGCGCCTGGTAGACGGCGGCCGGCAGCTCGGGCGGCGGCTGTGGATTGGGATGGACGAACGGCGCCGCGACCAACAGGGCGATGAGCATGGGTGGCTCGAACCCTACCCGAAGCCGCGCGTGTTGACTTCACCCTGGTGCTGGTCTATCCAGCCGCGCCGGCTCTCCCGGAAGGGGACATACGTGGCGCGCGATCTAGGTACCAAATACGTCTGCTACAAATGTGGCACGCGGTTCTACGATCTGAAGAAGCCCGTCCCCGCTTGCCCGAAGTGCGGCGCCGACCAGCGCGAGCAGCCGGTGGCGAAGCCTGCCTCGACGCGAGCTCCGCGGACGCCCAAGCCGGTCGAACCCGAGGAGCCCGAAGTCCCAGCCGTCGAGGCGGCGGAGGGCGAAGAGGCGGAAGAGGAAGTCGAAGAAGACGACGACGAGGACTGAGCGTCAGAGCGCGCTGAGGCGCTTTGGCAGGTCGACCGGCAAGTCGTCGCTGACGACTTCCAGCGCCTCGGCCGTCGCCATCTCGTGCGTGCCGTTGAGCCGCGAAAGCACGTCCGCCGGGCACCCGCGCTCCGACGCAAGCTGGTTCAAGACATCGAGGTTGTCGCTCACCGACGCCCCGCGAAGGCTCTTCGTGACCGCGACCGCCTCGACCAGCGCAGTGCAGGGCGCAACCGCGCAGCTCATCGCCTTCCGCAGCGTCGCCGCATCCACCCCCGGATAGCCGAAGTCGAGCGCCGCGAAGCCGAGCTCGCGCTGGCGCTGCAGATCGTCGAGATCGGGCGCGATCCAGCGCGAGACGTCCTGACCGGCAGCGGCCGCGGCCTGACGGGCAGGAACGTCGAAGCGGTAGATGTGGATGGCCACCATCTCGCCGATCAGGATGCCCTGCGAGCGGATCAGATCGGCCAGGTGGCGCACTTCCAACGACGCCGCAGCCGCGTCGCCCTGTCGAAGCGCGAGCGCATAGCGAAGCTTCGCCCAACCGACGAGGCTCGAATAATTCGGGATGGGCCCGTGCAAGACGTCGTTGTCGGCGTAGTCGCGCAGCCGGCCGGCGCCCAAGAGCGACCAGTGGTCGAACTTCCCGAGCGCCGCCATCCAGGAGAAATCGCGGCCCGCCAGATCCGCGTCGGTGACCTTGGAGATCCAGTCGGCCGCGCGGAGGCGCGTGCGCAGCTCTTCCGGCAGGTAGAGCGAGCCGTGGGGAAGATCGAGCGGCTTTTCGTAATCGACGCGACCGGCCATGAAGGGAGCCGCGTCCGCTGAGGCGCCGGCAGGCGGCATCGTGGGCTTCGCGCGCAGCTTCTCGGCCTCGGAGCAGAACTTGTCGACGTACTTCTCGGCGTTGGCGGCATTCTTCGCCAGGGCTTCGCCGAGCGTCAGCTTCTGCCCCATCGCGACCAATCCCGAAGCCAGCGCCGCATCTCCCCCATCGCGCGGACCGGCTGTAGCAGCGGCGGTTTCCTGCCTCGCCACGCGGAGCGCCGGCGCCCGAGGTGCGGAAGCGAAAGGCGGCGCTGCGGGGACGACGGACGCAGCCGAAACCCGCAGCGGGCCCTCGACCCCGGCCGGCGCGGACGCAGCCACGCGCGGCCTCAGCCACAGCAGGAAGGCCGCGGCGAGAAGCAAAACAGAGGCGAAGAGAAGCTTGCGCGACTTCACGGTGCGGAACGCTACCGCGAGAGCACGGTAGTCAATCAAACCACTTCAGGCTTACGCGGCGCGCTCGACCTTGCTGTTCTTCAGCCACTCCGGAACGCGGTCCTTCCGGTAGATGAAGATCGCGTCGTACGGGCAAGCCTTCTCGCACTCGCGGCAGCCGACGCAGTTCTTCTCGATCACCGAGACGATGCCCAAGAAGCTGTTCGGGTCTTTCACCGGCACCATCTCCAGCGCCTCGAACGGGCAGCGCTCCACGCACTTCTCGCAGCCGGTGCACGCCTGCTCGTGGACGAAAGCGAGCGGGCGCTCGTTCTTCTTGAGCAGCGTCTGGACGTTCCCGTACTGGTCGAGAATGGCGTCGGTCGGGCAGACGACGCCGCAGGCTCCGCAGTCGATGCAGAGCGCCGGGTCGATGATGTGGAGCACCTTGCGGTCGCCGGTGATGGCGTCGGTCGGGCAGCGCTTCACGCACGCCGTGCAGCCGATGCAGGTCTCGATGATGCGAAAGGCCATGACGGAGAATGAAGTAACACGGCCGGCTAGGCCATCCAACCCTGTAATCGGTAAAGCATCACATAGACCACGACCCCGGTGACCGAGACGTAGGCCCAGACGGGAAAGGTCCAGACGGCGATGCGCGCATGTGCGGCAAAACGCCGCTTCACCGCAGAAAGCCACATCGTCCGCAGGATCAACGGCAGCACGACCACCGCGAGCAGGCTGTGGGTCGCGAGCAGCACCAGGTAGAAGCTGCGGAAGGGGCCCTGGTAGTGGTGCGCCCCGGTCAGCGCCATCCGGGTGATGTAGCCGGCAAGGAAGATGGTGGAGGCCGCGAAGGCCGTCGCCATGCACTTCCAGTGCAGTTGAATCCTGCGGGTGCGGATGGCCCAGAAGCCGGTGAAGAGGGCAGCCGCGCTGGTGGCGTTCATCGCTGCGTTCAGCGAAGGCAACAGCTCCGCGAACGTCATCCACGGCCCCCGGCGGTCAGCGCCCGCGCATCGCGCAGGATCGCGTCGGCGTCGTCGGCGTCGTAGAAGCCGCGGATGCGTCCCATCCGGTCCACCAGCACGAACTGTTGCCCGTGCATGATGTCGAACGCCTCGAGGTGCGGATCGCTCGCGCCTTCGCGGCCGTCCGCGCCGGCGGTTCCGCTCGGCAGCTTCGCCATCGCGATGTGGAAGCCCTTCACGACCGTGCGCTCGACCTCGCGCTGATCGCCGGTCAGGTAGCGCCACTCCCCTTTGCGCTGGCCGAACGCCTTCGCGTACTGGCGGAGCCGTTCCGGAGTATCGCGCTCCGGATCCACGCTCACCGACAAAAGCCCGACGCTGCCGCCCTGGCTCGCCGGGGTCAGCCGCTCCTGCAAGGACTTCATCTTCGCCTGCATCCGCGGACAGGCATCGGCGCAGGAGGTGAACACGAAGTCCGCGATCCACACCTTGCCGAGCAGATCGTCGCGGTGGACGGCTTTCCCGTCCTCGTCGACCAGCGAGAACTGGGGAAGCTCGGCCAGGACGGGCGGCTCCTTGCGCAGCGCCGGCCGCAGCAAGAGCACGCTCATCGGCACCGCCAGGGCCAGCGCGGCAAAGACGAGCCAGGCGGGGTGGAGGACGAGCTTCTTCGGCGCATGGGTCACAGCGGCCTGCATGGCGGCGTCATAATGCAGAAGGCGGCCTTCGCGCCAGCCTGCGAACCGCCGCCGCAGTGTGGCCTCGACGCTGTCCGGGCTGCGCGGTAGAAGCCGCTGCATGGCGAACCAGGCGGATGTGGTCGTCGTCGGCGCGGGGCACAACGGCCTCGTCGCAGCCCTCCTCTTGGCGCGGAGCGGCCTCGACGTGGTGGTGGTGGAAGAGAAGGACGTGGTCGGCGGCGCCGCCCGGACCGAAAAGCCCTTCTCGAAGGTGCCGGGCCTCGCGACTTCGACCGGCGCATACCTGCTCGGGCTGATGCCGCCGGAATTGATGCGCAAGCTCGGCGTCGAGATGCCGGTCTTGCGGCGCGACCCGCATTATTTCTTGCCCACCACCGGCAAGCGCTACCTGCTCTTCGGCTCCGATCAAGCCGCGATGAAGCAGCAGTTCGAGAGCTTCTTCTCCGCTCAGGACTTCAAGGCGAACCAGGCGCTGCAGGACGAAATCGGCGCGCTGCGCGACGACGTCCACAGCACCTGGCTGGAAGAGCCGCTCAGCATCGAGGACACCGCGGAAAAGTACGTCCGGCCGGCGCTGCGGCAGATCTTCATCGATCTCTGCCGCAAACCGGTTGGCCAGTATCTTGACCGATTCGGCTTCAAATCAGACCTGCTCAAGGCGATGTACGCCGTGACCGACGGCTTCTCCGGATTGACCGGCGATTGGGATACGCCGGGCACTGGAATGAACTTCCTCGTCCACAACATGTGCCGGCTGCCCGGCGCCGACGGCACCTGGATGATCGTCAAGGGCGGCATGGGAACAGTCACGCGGCGTCTCGCCGAGGCCGCCCAAGCAGCCGGAGCGCGCATCGAGACCGGCCGGCGGGTGACGAGCGTGGTCACCGGCAACGGGGCCGCGCGCGGCGTCGCCTTCCAGGACGGCAGCGAGCTCAAGGCGAAGACGGTGGTCGTCAACGCCGATCCCTTCCAGCTCCGCAAGCTGGTCGGCGACGATCGGCTGCCGGCTGCTTACAAGACGCGGCTCGACGGCTACCGCCGCGACGGCACCACCCTGAAGGTGAATCTGGCCTTGAAAGAGCTGCCCCGCTTCACCTGCCTGCCCGACGACCGGGGGCAGTTCGGGTCCACCATGCACCTGTTGCCGGACGAGCCGGAAGTGATGGGCGCCATGCACGAGGCGTTCGCGGACGTGAAGGCCGGCAGGCTGCCCAAGTTCCCCACCATCGAATGGTACGTGCACACGACCGTCGATCCGTCCATGCGCGACGAGCACGGACACCACAACTCGGCGCTCTTCGTTCAATGGGTGCCCTACGAGCTGAAAGGGACCAGTTGGGCGGCCGAAGAGGCCTCCTACGTCCGCCACCTGCTCGGCATCTGCGACCGATTCGCGCCCGGCACCTCTTCCTTGGTGGCCGACGTCTTCCCGCTCTCGCCGCCGAAGATTGAAGAGCACTTCGGCATTTCCCGCGGGCATATCCATCACGTCGACAATTCATTCGGCTTTGCCGATCGCTTGCCGTACGCCACTCCCGTGCAGGGCCTGTACTCGTGCAGCGCAGGCTGCCATCCGGCCGGTTCGGTCATCGGTGCGGCAGGCCACAATGCCGCCGAGCGAGTGCTGCGCGATCTCGTTTGACGCGTTCTTGGCACGGCACTACCGAAAGCCACGCAGCAGACACAATTTTTAACCACCGTGAGCTTCGAGCATTGGGCCCAAACAACGCGAGGGGCGGCGCTGGCTATTATCAGAGGCAATGCCGTCGTAGACGCGAACGATCGGTTTCGCGAGCTCGAAGGCGGGCCTTGGCGCTGGACCTCCGGCCCTCACGCGAAAATCCGGTACCAGACCTTGACCGAGCTGGTCGTCGGCGAAGCAGACGGGCATGCCACGGCCCCCTCGCGCTTCGAGCGGCCGGGCGTGACGCTCGAGCTGCGGCTCGAACGCATGGGCGGCGAGGTTGTGGCCATGCTCCTCGACGTCACCCAGGAGATCGCCCGCCAGCGCGTCCTCCAGCAAGAGCGCGAAGCGTTCTTCCACGAGGAGCGCATGCACGCCATGGGCAGGCTCGCCTCCGGCGTGGCGCACGACTTGAACCACGCGCTCAACATCGTCGCGCTCCGGGTGGCGACGTTGCGCGCGGACCCGGCGCTCGACCGATCGAAGCGGACGTTGGATTCCTTGGGCCGGATGGTCTCCGAGGCGGCGCGGGTGGTGGCCCGGCTGCAGGACCTCGCGCGCAAGCGCCGCGACAAGCCTTTGGAGCCGCTCGATCTCTCCGCAGTGCTGACCGGCGCGGTGGAGATGGCGCGCAGCGAGGCGGATCGGGCGGACGTGCGCATCGAGGCGGACGTGCCCCCATTGCCGCTCGTGCGTGGAACCGCCGCGGAGATCCTGCACGTCTTCGGCAGCCTGCTCGCCCACGCACGGGAGCAGATGCCGGAAGGCGGCGTCATCCGGGTGCGCGCGCGCGAGGATCACGGGCGCGTCTTGGTGACCATTCGCGACAGCGGCCCCGGCGTCGAGCAGGAAGATCTCGCGCGCCTGTTCGATCCGTTCTCCGGCGTGGCGAAGGAATCCGCGCTCGGCCTCTCCGTCGCCTGGGGCGTGATGCAGCGGCTCGGCGGACAGATCTCCGCCAGCAGCCAACCCGGAGCGGGCACTTCCTTCAGCCTCATCTTCCCGCTCGCCGCTCCGCTCCCCCGCCGCGAGCAGCCGGCGCCGAGGCCGACGCAGCGGGTTCGCAAGCGCATCCTCCTGGTCGACGACGAAACCGACAACCTGGACGTGCTCCGCGAAGTCCTCCAGCTCGAAGGCCACGACGTGGAAGTGGCGCGAAGCGGGCCGGAAGCTCTGGCGCGCATCGATCGCGGCGAGCGCTACGACCTGATGCTCTGCGACGTGGGCATGCCGGAGATGAGCGGCTGGCAGGTGGCGCGCGAGCTCGAGGGGCGCAAGCCGCGCACGCCGATCTGGATGCTGACCGGGTGGGCGAACGAGATTGGCGAATCCGATCCCAGGCTCCGGATGGTGCGCGGCGTGCTCGCGAAGCCGCTCGATCTGGACCGGCTGCGATCGCTGCTCGCGACTCCGCAGCCGCAGGACGCACCACCCGAGCCGGTCACCGCCTGACGACGGCCTAAGGGTCGATCTGCGCCGTCTCGACCAGGTATTCGGCGCCCAACCGATCGAGCACCGGAACCAGCCTGCGCTCGTGCGCCGACGCCGCCACGATGATGTCGCCGCGGCCCTTCCTGCAGAGCAGGAAGACATGACCTTGCGCCAGCGCTTCCTTCTCGACCTCGATCTTGATGCGGATGCCGCGGCGAGGAGCGCGCTGCACGGCGCGGCGCTCGCCGTCCACCGAGACGATCCAGAGCTTGCAGGAGCCGAGGGAATCCAAAAGCACGCATTCACCACTGTGCCGGAGGAATGTGTCAGCCAGATTGCGCCGGTTCGCGGCGGATTGCTACCCCCGGGGGCGGTCGCGTCGTGCGCGCGATCACAACCCCGGGCACGAGGCTGCATTCCCGAGCAGGCAAGGCTTCACCCCGTTGCAGGCCGCGGTCGCCGCCAACGGATCGTCGATGAAGGAGAGGCATGCGTTCGCATCCCAGCACTGGTGCGCCTCGGCGCTGACGAAGGGGCCGCAGCGCACGTGGAAGGAATCCTTGCCTGCGCCGGCAGCCGTGAACTGGGTGGTCACCTCGGTCGTGCAGCCGTTGCCTCCGGCCACCGCGAACGCGAACTGGCCATGCCCGTCGAGGAAGCCTTCGTAGCTGTAGTCGAAGCTGGGGACTCCGAACCCCTCGCCCTCCGTCAGGTCGAGCGAGATGGTCCGCGGGTCGTCGCCGAGGTCGTAGAAGATCCGCATGGGGAACTTCGGATCGGTGGCCTTGGCGATGCCGAGCTGCACCGACCGCTCGAAGTGGAGCGTGATCCGGCCGGTTCCGCTCTTCGCCTGGGCGCCGAAGAAGGTGCCTTCCACCACCGCGAGAAAGGCCCCGCCGGGCGGCGCTTCCGAGATGCTGTAGTCCCAGCGCCAGGGCGTTCCGGTCGCGTCCACCTGGCGGACCATCTGCACCTGCGTCTGAAATCCGGGGTGGCTCTGATCGGGGAACGGGCCCCAGGTGCGCGAGTCGGTGTCGCGCGCGGTGGGCGGCTGCGCGCGGATGGTGTCGACGAGCTCGAGCAGCCCGCTCACGCCTTGGTTGATGTCGTCGCCGGTCTGCTTCGCGCTCTGGAAGAACGCTGCCGGACCGAGCGCGCACGACGGCTGCGCGGTCAACGCGCTGTTCGGCACCTGCACCTGCAGCGCTTCCTTCTGCGGAATGGCCTCGAGGAAGGCGACGTCCTCGTTGGAGAGGTTGCCGCAGGCGCACAGGGCGACGAAAAGAAAGAGCGCGCTAGAACGCATATTCGACTCCGGCGGCGAATTCGGCGTAGCCCAGGTTCTGCGCGCCGTCGACGTTGTAGAAGAGGTAGTTCAGCCGGCCGCGCACGAGCGCCGAAAACCGATTCGAAAACTGCCAGCTCAACATCGCCTGCAGCCCGGGCGTGAAGGTGAAGAAGTTCTGATTCTGCAACTCCGAGCGGTCGGGGAAGCTGCGCGCGAGGTAGATGAAGGCGACCCGCGCCCCGACCGACGCGGTGAAAGTGTCGGTCAGGTCGAAATCGCGCCACAAGGACGCGCCGCCGCTCACCTCGAAGAAGCGCTCGTCGATGGGGGCGACGCCCGGCAGACGCAGCGTGGCCGAGCCGCCGCCAAGCGAAAGATCGAGACCCCAGGCGAGCGAATGCCCCAGGTCGTCGCGCGCGGCCGTCTCCAGACCCGCGAGCGCTGCCGGCGGAAACAAGCCGTTCCGCGCCGCGCTGTCGAAGAAGAATTGACCGCCGCCGGAGAGCCGCAGGCTGTAGCGGGGGCCGGTCACACCCTTCTGCGGATCGTCGCTGAGCGGCCGCCGCACCAGCCGATTGTCGGCGACCTCGACCGGCTGCTCGTCGACGGTGAAGCTGCCGATCAAGAGGCCGTCGCCGTCGCGCTTCTTGACCGTGTAGTCGCCGCGGGCGAGCGCGATGCGCCGCGAGCCGCCCCTCGCCTTGGCCACCTCCGCCACCGCCCGCCGCGAGTTGTCGAGCACGACGTAGACGCCTTCGTCGGAGGCGGGAAAGAGGAGCACGCCGCGCGGCGACAGATCGGTCAGCACCACGTCGCCCGCGCCGCCCAGGTCGTAGAGGTAGACGGGATGCTGCGCGCCGGCGCGCGTCTCCGCGGTTTCGCCGACCGTCCGCGCGTACGCGTAGGCATAGGCTTCCGCCAAGGTGACCTTGCCGTCGCCGCTCGCGTCCGCGTCGCCCAACAGCCCGCTCGCGAGATAATGGGTGAAGAACGACGCGGAGAGCTCGTCCGACTCCTGCGACTCCTCGTCGGCGCTGGAAGAAGCGATCAGCACCAGGCCGCGCGGGCGGGTGGCCGCGGCCTGCGCCTTCTGCACGTCGAACGCCGGGGCGGTGCGAACGCCTTTGGCGCGAACGATGGCGCCCGATTGGCAGCTATCGATGAGGCCGATGCGCACGTCCGCAGGCGCGTCCTTGAGCAGATCGCGCAGCTCGGTCATGGGCAGGAGCGTGTCGCCCAGGCGCAGCTCGCCGTCCTTGGCGTGGCCGGAGTAGTAGACGATCAGCACCGTCTCTTCGCCGTTGGCTTTGGCCGCCGCGATGGGCGCTTTCAGCGAGGCCAGGGCCGCCAGCACCTCGTCGGCGGAAGCGCCGGTCAAGAGGCGCGCGTCCTCGGGGCGCACGCCTCCCAGCCTGACCAGGATGGAATGGATCCGCCGCGCGTCGCGCTCGGCATAGCGCAACGGGCGCGTCCCCACTCCGCCCTTGGCGTCGCCGACGATGAGCGCGAAGCGCCGCTCCGCCAGCGCGGGAAACGCGGCCATCATCGCCGCGACGCAGAGGGCGAAGCCGGTCTTCACCTGCGCAGCACGAGCTCGCTGACGTCCGCATCGCGAGGCGCGTCGCTCGCGGCGTGCAGCTTTTCGGCGTCGACCTGTTCGTCGCTCAAGACCACCAGCACGCGCGCTTCGCGCGCGGCGCCGGTCCATTCGAACGCCTGCGGCAAGGGACCGTCCACCGCCGGACCGTCGTAGAGCACGCTCGATTCGGAAGGCTCGAGCAGCACCGCGGCCGCGTACTTTCTGCCGCCCGGGTGCAAGGACAGCCGCAGCTTTGCGTCCTGCGCGATCGGCTCGCCGGCGGAGAGCGCTCGGGTACCGCTCGCGTCGTTGACGAAGATCTGCGCCGGAGCGCCGCCCTTCGAGCGCAGGCCCATGTCGCGGCTCGAAGGCCGGAGCACGAAGGCGCCTGCCACCACCAAGATTGCCGCGGCGGCAGCGAGGCCGCTCGTCCAGGGCGCGAACCTCGGCCGCTGCCTTCGGGCCGCGAGCTTCTCCGCCACCCCGGCCGCGAACGCCGCGAACGGCACCTCGCGCGCGAGCGCTTCGCGCTCACCCTGCAGCTCTTGGACGGTGCGCTGACACCGGCCGCAAGCTTCCAGATGCGCCTCTAGCTGCGCCCGTTCATCGGCCTCGAGCTCTCCGGCGAAGAAGCGCCGCACCCGCATCGAAGAACAACCCTCCGCGGGCACGGTCATGGCTCGTCTCCTTCCGGCAGCGAGAGCTCCGGCAACGCCGCGCGGAGCGCGCCCCGCGAGCAGGCGAGAAACTCGCGCAGCCGCTTGCGCACCGTCGGCAAGCTGCGCCCGAGCGCAACGCCGATCTCGGCCTGGGAGAGCTCGTCGACGAAATACAGCACGGCAACCTCCTGGGCTTCTTCCGGCGCCGACGAGAGCAGCGCGCGCACCAA
This sequence comes from Myxococcales bacterium, assembly GCA_036488495.1. GTDB lineage: Bacteria > Myxococcota > Myxococcia > Myxococcales > 40CM-4-68-19 > 40CM-4-68-19. The sequence goes on from DASXHM010000350.1 coordinate 41,779, forward strand.
TTCCCGCTTGTCCGGCGGTTCGAACGAGGGCTTGCGAACCTTCGCGGTCTGCACCGCCTCGTCCCGCCACTTCGCCCGGCCCGACCTGAGCAGGTTCAAACAGTGGTGGGTGGCGATGCGCAGGATCCAGGTGCTGGGCGAAGCCTGCGCGCGAAACGTCGGGATTGCTTCCAACACCTTCACGAAGACGTCCTGCAGGGCATCCTTGGCTTCCGCGTCGTCGCGCAAGAGGTAGCGGCAGCGGGCGTACACCGCCGCCGCGTACTTCTCGTACAGCTCTGCGAGGAGGCTTTCGGGGAGGCCCGGCATCTCTTGCCGGGCGCTCCTCCCTCCTTGCAGGACGCGGAGGCCGCTGCCGGTCACTGAACGGTGAGCGTGCTGAAGACGGCGGTCGAGAACGCGCAGGACGTGACCGACCCGGTGGTGGCGCCGCCGAACGGAGGCGGTGCGGCAAGCGCGTTGCTGGTGAAGTAGACCTGCGCGAACGGCGCCGGTCCCCAGCAGTCGGAGTCCTGCAGGCTGAAGGCAGAGGCGGTGCCCTGTACGTCGGCGCGACCGCTGCCGTCGTTCTTCCAGCGCGAGTGGACCGAGACGTCGTTGCCGGTGGTGGTGTTGTGGACCGCGAACTCCAGATCGCCGCCGCCGGTCGTGTCGTCCGCGAACTTGTAGGCGATGTTGTCGAGCTGGGTGCTGACGGTTCCGTCCTTCGCGCCGGTGTAGGTGACGGCGAGCTGCGAAGGGCCCACGTTCGAGTACGAAGTGACGTTCAGCTTGCCGGTCGCGTCGTGCGTGCCGTCCAAGCTCTGGGCAGCGTCAAAGTCCATGGTGAAGCTGCCCGAGCCGTGGTGCGGGGTCCCCGACGGCTTGGCGACGCCGGAAGCCACCGTCACGAACGCGCTCCCCGGCCGCGACTTCGCCTGCGCCGACAGCGTCCAGTCGAAGCTTTCGCCGTCCGCGTCGCGGCTGACCACCAGCTCGTAGGTGTTGAAGTCGAGCGCGGAAGAGCCCGGGCCCCAGGTGCAGCTCGTCTCGGTGCAACTGGTCGGCTCGTTCGAGGCGACGTCGGCAAGCACGTCGAGGAAGATCTTCACCGGCGCGTTGAAGGTCGCGGCGACCGAGACGGTGAGGGCGAAGAACGGGTCGGACGAAGTGGCGTCGGGCGCTGCGGCGAGCGCCTTCGAGGGAGCGTTGGCCGCGGTCGCGGAGCCGTCAGGGCTGTTCATGCCGACGGTGCTCTTGTTGGGAAGCGAATCGCGCGCCTGGTCCTTGAACGCGGCGGACGATCCGCCGCAGGCGGCCATCAAAGTCATTGCGGCAAGAAGTAGCTTCTTCACGGTCTTCTCCTTGGCGGGAGCCGGGTTGCTCCCGAAGAGTTCGTGCGATCTGGACACAGCCCCGGCCGAAACTTGGAAACAGGAAGAAAACGCCCGCTGTTCCCGCGCAGTTGAGCGGTCCTTTGTGCGACACTCGCCTTCACTGTGAGTTGCCTGTTTTGCGCCATCGCCGAGGGAACCGAGCCCGCGTCCATCGTGCACCGGGACCCTCGCTTCTGCGCTTTTCTCGACGTCCGGCCGGTCTTCAAAGGCCACGTGCTGGTCGTCCCCCGCGCACACACGCCCGACTTTGCCTCGCTACCCCAGGCGTCGATCGGGCCCTTGTTTTCGCTCGCGCAGCAGGTGTCGGATGCGGTGCAGGAGGCGCTCTCTGCGCAGGGCGCGTTCATCGCGGTGAACGAAAAGGTCTCGCAGAGCCAGCCGCACCTGCACGTCCACGTGGTCCCGCGCACGAAAGGCGACGGGCTGCGCGGTTTCTTCTGGCCGCGGACGAGGTACGAGAGCGTGGAAGAACGGGACGGCTACGCGGCACGCATCGGGGAAGCTCTCCGCAGTCCGTAATGCTGCGGAGGGTTTCCGCAGTCCGTAAGAAAGAAAGCCCCGCTACATGACAGTCCTGTCAGGGTTGCGGTTGCAGCGCGTGTTGGGCAGCCGACGCCCCGCGAGCTGACCGAAAGCATTTCAACCACTTGCGAAAACGGCCGAAGCTGGCTCCGCGCTTGCAGATGATCGCGCGCATGAGCGTCCTTCGAACCATGAGCTTGATCGCCGGCGGAGCCCTGGTGGCTCTCGGCGGCAGCGCACTCGCGCTGTTCATCTAGTCGCGACGGCCGGCGCCCTCGCGGCGCGCGACACGTAGGCGACAGCGCCGAGCGTCAGTGACGACGCGGCGGCGAGCAGCATGAGCGCCTGGAACACGGCGCCCCAACCGAAATGCTTGGAAACGCCCGCGACGAGCGCGCCCTGCGCGACCGCGCCCACCGAGCCGCAGCCGTTGATGAACCCCGCCACCGTCCCGGCGGAGCCCGGGCCGCCGAGGTCCTGGGCGGCCACTCCCGAGATGAGCGCATCCGGGCCGAACAGGCAAAACCCCACCAGCGCGATGGCGGCGAAGTTCATCGCCATCCCCATCGGGGCGACCCTGCCGTAAAGGAGCAGCGCGAGCGCCAGTGCGATGGTGCACAGGGCAGCGATGGCCCCACGGCGACCCGGAAAGAGCTTGTCGGAGATCCACCCGACGGCGATGGCGCCGAAGATTCCCCCGAACTGGAAGCCGGTCGAAACGTAGGCGGCGGTGTCGCGGGCGTAGCCGAGGTTGCGCTCTAGATAGTACGGCAGCCAGAAGTCCAGGCAGTAGCGGATGAGCTTCATCCCGAAGTAGGCGACCCCAAGCAGCCACACCACCGGATTGCGCAGAATTTCCCCAGCCTTGGCCTCGCCACCGCCGCCACACATCTCAGACGATTTCTCACCACACATCTCAGACGATTTCCCACCACACATCTCAGACGATTTCGAAGCGCCGTCCCGACCCCGACACATCTCAGACGATTTCGGACCGGCATCGGCCGGCTCCCCCCCCGGTCCCTCGCGCAAGAACGCGAGCACGAGCACCCCGACCAGCGCCACCCACACCGCCGGCAAGAAAAACGACGACCGCCACCCATGGTGCGCAAGGAGCCACGCGCACAGCGCCGTCGCCAAAAGCGGGCCGACCTGGAAGCACGTCGACCAGAAGCCCATCACCGCGCCTCGTTCGCGCGGCCCGTACCAGCCGGCCATCGCCTTGACGTTCCCAGGCCACCCCGTCGCCTGCACGAAGCCGTTCAACCCGAAGAAGAGCGCGAACAGCCCGGCGCTCGACGACCCGCCAAAGGCCGCGATCAGAAGAGCCGAGGCGATCATCCCCAACCCGACCAGCCGCCGCGAGCCGATCCGGTCCGCGAGCCACCCGCCCGCGAACTGCCCCACCGCGTAGGTGGCGAGAAACCCGGTGTCGATGGCGGCAAGACCGGCCGTCCCGATGCCGAGCTCGCGCTCGAGGGTGGCCTTGACCACCGGGAAGTTCTTCCTGCCGAAGTAGTAGGTTGCGTACGAGAGCCAGGTGAGTCCGAAGGCGCGGACCCTCGGCTTCACGGCGCCCCTGCAGCGAGCACGCGCGCGGTGTCGCGATCCTGCACGAAGACCACCACCCGCGGGTCCTTCCAGGCAGCGTCCTTGGCGACCCGGCCCTCGCCGTGAAAGCTGATCTCATTCGGGCCGATGGAGCCGATCTGCGTCAGCTTCCGCACCACCGCCGCGTGCGGCAGCGTGCGGCCAGCGTTCTCGCCCTTCTCGACCTTGCTGACGAGGCCGTCTTCGACGACCGCGAGGTACACCTGCGCAGGTCCGTGCTTCGGCAGCGCCGTCACCGCGACCCGAACCGTGTCGCCCTGCCGCGCGACCGCGATGGCGCCGTGCGCTTCAGCAGCGGCGGATTTCGCGGCCCGCTCGATGCCGCCCTGGTCCGAACCGAGCACATCGAGGTGCCCGTCGACCATCGCCTGCGGCGTGTAGATGCGCGAACCGTAGCGCTCCTGCCGTTCGGTGAAGAGGTGCTGGCTGAAGGGATCGCGCCAGCCGAGGTTGTCCCAATAGTCGACGTGCTCGGCGAGCACGAGGAGCCGCACCTCCGGCACCGGCTGCGCCTCATTCAGCCGCGCCAGCACGGCGTCGGCGGGCGGACAGCTCGAGCAACCTTCGCTCGTGAACAGCTCGACGAGGATGGGCAGCGCGGCAAGGAGCATGCGCCATCTTACCGGCAGCGGTTCATCTCGGCGCGCTTGTCGAATCCGGCGTCGTTCCGGCATACTGAACGGATTGTCAGACCCCCCTGGCAGACTCTTGGGCATGACTGAGCAGAGCTTGTCCCTTCCCTTCGCAGCGCCCCTCGCCGAAGGTGAAGGCCGGGTGGTGGTGGAGGACGCGTTCCATCTCCTCGCGAGCCTGCCGCCCGAATCGGTGGACCTGGTCGTCACCGACCCGCCGTACGAATCGGTGCAGCTCCACCGCGCCCGCGGCACCACCACGCGGCTGACCACCAACTGGTTCGTCACCGTCCCCGACGCGAAGCTGCCGGAGCTGCTCCGGCTCGTGTACCGGGTCCTGCGCCCGGACCGGCACTTCTATCTCTTCTGCGACGAAGTCACCGCCGACGTCATCAAGCAGCAGCAGAACATCGGCGGCCGCAGGGAACCGAACGGCGCTCGCCGCGCCTTGTGCGGGCTCACCTATTGGAAAGAGATCGTCTGGGCGAAGACCACCAACGACGGCGCACGCATCCGCGGCGGCACCGGCTACCACTACCGCGCCGCCAACGAGCGCATCCTCTTCTTCGAGAAGGGGAAGCGCGCCCTGCGCGATCTCGGCATTCCCGACGTGCTGATGGCGGCGCGGTCCGAGGTGGTCGGGCCGGCAGTGAAGCCAGGCGCGGTGGTGCGAACGCTGGTCGCGCAGAGCAGCGTCGAAGGCGAGCTGGTCGTCGATCCATTCTGCGGCTCCGGCGTCGTCGGCGTGGAAGCGCGCGCGCTGCAGCGGCGCTTTTTGCTCGGAGACATCGACCTCGCCTATCTGGATCCGTCGCTGGCCGCGCTCGCGCCGGAAGGCGCGGTGGTGGCGCGGTCCACCTCCCAGGCTGCAGAGCCGCGCGAGCCGCCGCCGCTCGAGCTGTTCGTCACCGGGGAAGCGGACTTGACCCACATCGAGGCGGCGCGCGCCTGCGGCTGGCTCGACGAGGACGAAGCGCCCACCGAGACGTTGTCGGCCTTTTTGTCGCTTCGGCCTGTGGAGCGCGAGGCGGCTGTGCGAAGATCGTTGCGGGTGGAGCGCGAACGGCCGGGAGAGCCTGACCTGCTCCGCTCCTGGCGCGCTTGGGCCTTGGGAGGCAGACGAAGATGACCGATCAGGTGCTGCAGCTCGTCTCGCCTCCGCGCGGCGTTCCGGAAGTGCTTTCGGCGCTGCGGGCGTGGGATCCCGGCGGCATCGACCGTTGGGTGCTGGGCGGCAAAGCGCCCTTGCCCATCACCTTCGAAGAGGCGCGGCTTCTGTCGCAAAAGATCGACGCGTTGGAGCTGACCTCGATGGAGTTCGAACGGCTGATCGCGCTGGTCGGCGTCTCGCTCGGGCTCGATTACCGGCGACGGCTCAACGTGGGCAAGACCATCTACGGCAAGGACCGCGAGGTGGACGTGCTCTTCCGCGACGCCCGCAACGGCAACCGGCTCGCGGTGGAGGCCAAATACCAGCGCGTCACCGGCACTGCCGACGAGAAGCTGCCCTACGCGGTCTTGAACCTCGCGACGCTGCCGTTGCCGGGTGTCATCGTCTACGGCGGAGGCGGGTTCCATCTCGGCGCGCTGCACTGGCTGTGCGCGAACACCAAGGCCACCGACATCGCCCACCTCGCCGACTGGCTGACGGTCTTCTTCGCGCTATGAGCACGGTCCTCGATGCGCTCGCGCCGGAGCCGGCCGGGCGAACGCCGCAACGTGAGAAGCCCCTGGTGGAGATCCATTGCGACGGCGCGTGCTCGCCCAATCCGGGGGTCGGCGGCTGGGGAGCAATCCTCAAGTTCGGCGACCGCGAGCGGGAGCTGAGCGGCGGCCAGGTCGAGACCACCAACAACCGGATGGAGCTCACCTCTGCCATCCGCGCGCTGGCGGCGTTGAACAAGCCCTGCGCCGTGCGGCTGCACACCGATTCGCTCTACGTGCTCAATCCCTTCAAGAAGGGTTGGCTTGCGAAGTGGCGGCGGAACGGCTGGCAGACGGCGGAGAAGAAGGCGGTGTTGAACGTCGACCTCTGGCAGGAGCTGTTCACGCTGACCGAGCAGCACGAGGTGGAATGGATCTGGGTGAAGGGCCACGCCGAGAACGCAGGAAACAACCGCGCGGATGCGCTCGCGGTGCTGGCGCGGGAGGAGCTGGCGAAGTCGCTCGCGAAGAAGGGTTAGGCCCCGCTGCCGTCTTGCACAGCTCGTGCGGAGGACTTCGCGACCGGACCTTTGCGGGTTCGCTTGCGACGCGAGGCCTGGCGCGGTTGTCTCGCCGAGGCGGGCGGCGCGGCGCGGCGTTGCTTGCGGGCGGCGTCGTGGAGGGTGGCGAGCGTCGCGTCGCCCAGGGCCTGCAACGCGCCACGGTCGATCGCGTAGGCGATGGGCGCGCCGAGGAGCGGCCAGAGCTTCATCGCCCGCGGCACCCAGCCCATGCCCAGCCGCGCGAGGATGGCCTTGACGAGCTTCGGGTTCAGCCGCCGGATGACGCGGCCTGGGAGCGACCCGCGCAAGACGCTGCCGATCGCGCGCGCACCGGCGCGCAGGCCGACACTCTTCGCCGCGTCGGCGAAACCCGCGCCCGCCCAGAGCGCGAGCAGCTTCGCTTTGCCGGCCTCGCCCGCGGTCTCGACGCCGTGCAGCTCGCAGAGCGCGAAGATGAGCTCGGCCTCGTGCAGGAGCGAGGCTGCCACTCCCGCCGGAAGCCCGACCGGCAGCGTCAAGAGCGAGAGCGCGCCGGTGGCCGCACCGGTCCAACCCGCGCGTCGGGCCGCGGAGGTGACGAGCCGCCGCCCGAGCGCGACTTCGTCGTCGCCGGGATGTGCGGCGCCGAGTGCGGCGACTCGTGCCACGGCGCGCTCGCGGGCGCGTTCGATGACCTGCTCCAGCATGACAACAGTTATACGCGTAGCGCGGCCGGAACTTTCATCCGGAGTACAATGCGGCCGTGGACGACCTCTTGCGCAGCCTCACCCGCGCGCGCGACGCACTCGCGAAGGAGGCGGTCGGCGCGCGCAGCCAGATCTCGGCGAACTCCGGCGATGCCACGGAGGCGGCGAGCCTGCCCGCCTGGGCGGTAACCGCGATTGGCACGGTGGCGCTGCTGCTCATCGTCCTCGGAGTCGTCTTCCACAATCACGGCGCCCTCAAGCTCGGCATCGTGCTCGCAGCGGTCGGCGGCGGCCTCTTCGTCACAGGTCAGCTCAAGTCGCGCGGTTCGACGCCGGGCATCAGCATGGGCGCGTCCGTCGGCCGCGGCGCCGAGGTCGATCCGACAGCGGCCATCGAGATCGGCGCGGCGGTCGGATCCCGCGCTCGGGTGGGGCCGGGCGCTGTCGTCCGCGTCGGTGCGAACGTCGGAAGCGAGGCGGTGGTGGAGGCGAGCGCGGTGATTTCGTACGGAGCGAGCATCGGCAGAGGTGCGATCGTCGGCGAAGGCGCCGTCGTCGGAGCAGGTTCCGATGTGGCGAGGGGCGCCCACGTCCCGGCCGGAATGGTGTTGCGACCCGGATCCAGCTTCAAGGGTGGAGGCGACGAGCCGACGCGGTTTCCGAGAGAGCCGCGACATGGCACACGATCGCGCGACGTCCAGGAGGCGTGCGTCGGACCAGGACAGCGGTCACCGGAGCCCGCGAAGGCCGAGCCGGACCCGCGCGCCGTCCGCGTCGGAGCCGCCTGCGCGCGTCTCGACGAAGGCCTGCGCGATTCGCCACAAGCTGTGCGCGACCTGCTCGGATCGAGCGGCTTCGCCACCGTCAAAGCCCTTCGCCGCACCTGCGAAGATCTCCTCGTCCGCGAAGCGGCGCTGCGCCGCGAAGCCGAGTTTGGGCAGCTCCCGGCCGAGCGCCTCGCCATCGAGCAGCGGATCGAGCGGGAAGCAGACGGGCAGATCCGTGAGTCGCTTCGCGGCGCGCTCGCGGCCATCGACGGTCAGGTGAAGGAGCGCGAGCGTCTGCGCCTCGCGGCCGATCGCATCGCAGCGGAACACATGCGGCTGCTCTATACGCTCGAAGAGCTGGCGGCGCAGCTTGCGCGGCTGCGCTCCGCCGGCGATGGCGCGCGGCAGGCGGCGGCGGAAGTGCCGGTGGGAGTCGCGCAGCTTCGGACCGAGCTCGAAGCCATCGCCGATGCGCTCGAGTCCGTGTCGGCGCCCGCAGCTCGACCCGACGACGAGCGGGCCGATCCGGCCGCGCCGCCGCCCATCCGCGTGCGTTAGTCACGGACGGCGAAGGCTGCGCGCTAACCTCTCCTTGGCGCGACTGCCGAATGCGGGCTAGACCATCCCGCGCGCGCCAAGCAGCCGCCGCTCCGCCCGCTGCATGCGCTGCGCGTCGCGCGGCGTTTCGTGGTCATGACCGGCGCAGTGCAAGAGGCCGTGCGCAAGCAGCCGGCGAAGCTCCACCGATAGAGGCCAGCCGCCCTCCGCAGCCTGCCTGCGCGCGGTGTCGAGCGAAATGACCACATCCCCGAGATGGCGGCGGCCTTCCTGCAACGGAAAGGAGAGCACGTCGGTGGGCTTGTCCTTGCCGCGAAAGCGCCGGTTGAGCTGCCGCATCTCCCCGTCCGGCACGATCGACAGCGACACCTCGCCGTAGCCAAGCGTGCGAAGCCACTCTTGCGCTGCGGCGCGCACCACCCGGACCGCGTAGTCGCCGCGCGCGGCCGAAAGCCGCACCTCCACCACGGGCTTCGCCATGCAGAGCCGCGGTAGCAGGACGCGAGCAAAGCCGTCAACCAAGCCGTCGGCAGGCGCTCCTGAACCGTGAACTCAGCAGTCGGGAACGGCACTTAGAACCGTCAACCGGGCCGTCGCCAGGCCGGATCCCGACCCGGTTCAAGATCGGGCAAGCAAGCGGCCGCCCCCTTCCGTTTGGGTGTCCTCGTCGCTAAATCAGTAGGCGTGCGACGGTGGCCCTACATCCTGGTGGTCGACGACGACGAAGATTTCCGGCTCGGGCTTCGGACCGCGCTGGAGATCAAGGGTTACCAGGTCGAAGAGGCGCAGAACGGTGAGGAAGCGCTGGCGCTGCTCATCGAGAAGCCGCCGCTCCTGGTCCTTCTCGACCTGCAAATGCCGGTGATGAACGGCCGCGAGATGCTGCAGCGCATGCGCGCGACCGCGGAGCTGAAGGACGTGCCGGTCGTGATCATCAGCGGTTTTGGCTTCGAGTGGGAAGCCGAGCTGATGGGCGCGCAGGGGTACATCGGAAAGCCGTTCGAGCCGCAGGAGCTCGAGAAGACCATCGCCGGGCTGCTCCGGCCGAAGCTCGTCAGCGTGTCGAAGCCGCCGGAGAAGCCGGCTGCGAAGAGCGGCCAGTAATTCAGCGGCTGCGACGCGCAGTCCGTCCCGCAAAAATCGTCTGAGAACTGTCGGACTGTCGGACCGCAAAAATCGTCTGAGACGTGTCGCGCGTTACCTGGGGAGCGCGGCGCGGATGTGCTTCTCCTCTTCGCCCAGCTTGGCGATGTGCTCGTTGAAGAGGTCCGCGCATCGCTTGTAGTGCGAGAGTCGAAGCTCGCCTTCCGGCTCGGGCAGCGGAATCGGCTCGCCGAAGACCACCACGATGGGGTTCTTCGAGCGCAATTCCCCGAGCACGCTGTTGCCCATGCCGTTGATGAACGCCGGCACGACCGTCGGCCGCGCCTTCAAGGCGAGCTCGCCCACCCCCGGCTTCGCTGGCAGGAGCTGGTACGGATCGTCTCCCGTGCCGCGCGTGCCTTCGGGATGGAAGCCAACGAGCTGCCCCGGCTTCTGCAAGAGCTCGATCAAATGCTGCAGCATCTCCTTGTTGGCGGCCTTCTTTTCCGCGGCGCGAAAGAACGGCGGATACATCGAGCCGCCCGACATCACGAGGCACACCGCGAGCCCGGCAGGGTTCTCGTAGAAAAAATTCGCGCGCACGGGAAAGCTCACGCTCTGCTTGAGCCCGCGCTTCTCGAGCAGGATCCAGCCGAGCGCGAACAGGTCGAAGAAGGTGCGGTGGTTGGCGACCAGCAGGATGCGCTCGCCGGGTCCGTTCGGGACGCGGTCGAGGCCGTGCACCGTCGTCCTTCGCCGCAAGACGCCGCCGACGAACCGCAGAAGGACCTGCCGCTGCCAGAGCGCCGTCGGCCGCGCGACGTTGGCCTCGCGCATGACCCGCACCGCGAATCGCTCGAAAGGCGAGAGCACGCCTCCCTCTATCAGAACCCAGGCACGAGCTTGGCGATGATCTCCTTCATGATCTCGCTGGTGCCGCCGCCGATGGTGAGGAGCCGCGCATCGCGGAAGCTGCGGGCGATGGGGGTCTCCACGACGTAGCCCATTCCGCCGTGGAATTGCTGGCAGTCGTAGACCACCTTCTGCATCAGCTCCGACGAGAAGAGCTTCGCCATGCTGATCTCTTTGACGGCCGGCTGCTTCTTGTCGAAGAGATCGGTCGCGCGGTAGGTGAGCCAGCGGGCCGCTTCGATGGCCGTCAGGTGCTCGGCAAACTTGTGCCGCCAGACCTGGAACTTGCCGAGCGGCTTTCCGAACGCGCTGCGCTCGCTGCCGTAGCGGAGCGCGTCCTCGATCATGAGCTGCATTCCGGCCACCGCTCCCAGCGCAGCCACTAGCCGCTCGCCCTGGAAGTTGGTCATCACGTAATAGAAGCCGTGGTTCTCCTCGCCGAGCAGGTAGCGCGCTGGCACCTTGCAGTCCTCGAAGAAGAGCAGGCCGGTGTCCGAGGAGAGATTGCCCACCTTGTCGAGCTTCTTCGATACTGAATATCCTTTGACGTCGGTGGGGAAGGTCATCAGCGAAACCCCGCCGTAGCCTTCGCCGCCGGTGCGGACCGCGAGGGTGATGAAGTCGGCGCGGGTGCCGTTCGTGATCCACATCTTGGCGCCGTTGACGACGTAGTCGGAGCCGACTTTGCGCGCGGTGGTCTTGAGGTTCGCGACGTCGCTGCCGGCGTCGGGCTCGCTGATGCCGAGCGCTGCGATCTTTTCCCCTGCGAGAGCGGGAGCGAGGAATTCCTTCTTCTGCTCGTCGGTGCCGATCTCCTGGATGATGGGTGTCGCCATCTGCGACTGCACGAGGAGCGCCATGTTCACGCCCGCGTTGCGGCTCCGGCACAGCTCTTCGGCGAGGACCGCCACGTGCCAGTAGTCACCGCCCGCGCCGCCCACCTCCTCCGGGTAGTTGATGCCGAGGGCGCCGAGCTCGGCCATCTGGGTGAAGACCTCGCGCGGGAAGATGCCGGCCTCGTCCCATTCGAGCGCGTGCGGCAAGAGCTCTTTTTCGACGTACGCGCGGAGGTTCTGGCGGAAGAGATCGTGCTCGGGGCTGAAGGGCGCTTCGATCAACGCACGCCTCCTGAATGAGTGCTCATTCAGAAGCGTAGCACGGCGCCCAGCACCGTGCCCGCGGTGAGCGCGGACCAGGTCACCGACGACACCAACGGACGCTCCATCTCGCCTGTCG
>DASXHM010000250.1:0-2117 GCA_036488495.1 Myxococcales bacterium
AGATCAAGACCCGGATCCACAGCGGTCTCAACACGCGCTTGGCCTGCCCGTAGCTCGAACCGCTCGTTCACACCCGCGGGGGAGCGTGCTGCGCCCCCCGCGGACGTTCCCGTGGCGAAACCAGCGGCTTCGCCGGTAGAAAACAGCGCGCCCATGCGCTCGGCCCTGCGCAACCGCGCCGTCTCCCGACTCTGGCTCGGCCAGGCCCTCTCCACCATCGGCGACCAGATCTACGCGGTCGGCCTCACCTGGCTCGCGGTGGGACTGCTCGGTCCGGACACGGGCCTCCTCAACGCGGGCGAGGCCGCGGCGCTGATGACCTTGAGCTTCGTCGGTGGGCACTGGGCCGACCGCTGGCGCCCGCTCACCACCATGGTGCGGGTCGATCTCTTGCGCGCCGCAATCGCGCTCTTCCCGGTCGTCGTCTACTTCTTCATGCCGGTGCCGCTCTGGGTGCTGGTCGTGGTGGCGCTGTCGCTCGCCGGGCTGGGCGCCTTCTTCGACCCGGCGCTGCAGTCGATGCTGCCGCACTTCGCGCGCGAGCCTGACGAGCTGCGTTCCGCGAACGGCCTGATGAGCACCACCTTCCGGCTGGCGCGGATGATCGGACCCACCGCGGTGGGGCTGCTCTCCAGCCTGGTGCCGATGATCCACTTCTTCACCATGGACGCGGTGAGCTTCCTCTGCTCGGCCTGGGCGGTGCGCTCGATCGGCGCTGACGTGCCTGCCCCCGCGGAGAGCGGCGCGCTGGAAGACTCGTTCTTGCAGTCGGCGCTGGCGGCCTTTCGCACGGTGCGCAAGCGGCGCGGCATGCCGTTTCTCTTCTGGCTCAAGGCCATCACCGGCAGCACCTGGACGCTCGCGTTCTCGCTCGGCATCGCGCTCCTCGTGCACGAGCTCGAAGGCAACGATGCGCGCGCGTTCGGGTTTGCGATGGCGAGCTACGGCGCGGGGAATTTCGCCGGCGCGCTCTATTTCGGAAACCACAAGCGACCCGATTCATTGCGGCTGATGTTCGCCGGTTATTGCAGCTTGGGCATCGGCTGGGTGCTGGTCGGCTGCGCTCCCGGCATCCATTGGTTGATGGCCGCGGCGGCGTATACGGGCTTCACCGGGCCCATGAACGACCTGGCTTTTTCCGATCTGATCCAGGCGCGCTTTCCGGTGCATGAGCTCCCGCGGGTGTATCGGCTGCGCACGGCCGTGGAGACGGTGGCGACGCTCGTCGTCACCGGCATTTCGCCGCTCATCTTTCGCGGTCTCGGAACGCGCGGCACCATCGCGGCCTGCGGAGTGGCGTGGTTCGTGAGCGGAGCTTCGGGGTTCGCGCAACTCGCCCGGCTCCGCGCCGAGGAGATCCTGCAGCTCTCCTGAAGACGCGCGGCCAGGGTCGAGCGCTTCAGCGGCGGCGTGAGACGGCCAGGTAGTACGAGAGCGCGACCAGCGAAGTGAGGACGAAGACGGTGATGCCGAGGTTCGCGCCGTGCCAGAGGCTGGCGAGGCCGTCGTAGAGCTGGTGGTAGTAGACGCCGGATTTCCCCGCCAGCCGCTCCAGCCGGTAGTCGTTGAGCTTCGTGTCCTCGGTCAGCTCCATCGGCAACGGGTCGTCGACGGCGCCGTGCACGTACAACGGAATGGCGGCGCCCCATCCGCAGATCAGGATCAGGGCGATGACCAAGAGATGCCGGCGGGAGTGCACGGCCGCCATTTCCAACGGTTTCTCGCGGCCGTCAACGGGCGTTCGCGACGAGATCGGCGACGTTGGCGAGCGCTGCGGCGTTGGGCGAGCCGACGCCGGTCGGGCCGTCGTAGCCCGCGTTCGCGCTGCACCGCGACCCTTCCGTACACGGCGCGCGGACCGCATCGCTCCCGCGGGTCACGTCGAAGAACGCGCTCAGGTGCTGATAGACGAAGGCGGGCGAGGCCTTTGCGTTTCCGCTCGCCGCGAAGATGCCGGCGACGATGGGCGTAGCAGCGCTGGTGCCGCCGAACGCGCCCCAGCCAGGCGCGAGATCGAACGAGTCGTAGACCGCCACTCCGATCTCCGGATCGGCGAAGGCGGCAACGTCGTTGAGCGCGCGCGTCGCGCAGCCGGTCCGGCGTTGGTACGAAGGCTT
>DASXHM010000280.1:0-4333 GCA_036488495.1 Myxococcales bacterium
CGGGCCACTGGCCAGGCCGTCTTTTCCGCGGTGGTGTTCGGGGCGGGAAATCTGAGCGGGTCTTTCTTGTCCGGATTTGGTTACGATCATTTCGGCGGCGCGGCGCCGCTTTTTCTCTGCGCTGCAGCCGTCGAATTGCTCGCGCTGTTCCCGCTCGTTCGAGTTGCTCGCGCTGCGGCGGTCGATCAAGTTGCTCGCGCTGCGGCGCGCGACGAAGTTGCTCGCGCTGCCGCGCGCGACGCGCTCGATTGAATCGATGCTTTTTCTTGTCATTCTGCAGCGGGGGTTCCGATTGTACGGAGCCATACATATGCTCACGTCAAAGCGGGAGCGATGTGTCCTGAAATCGCGCCGCAAAATAAAGGAGGCAACGAGATGGCACAGCGAAGCTTCGGCAGTGCGAAGCGCAATCGGCAGTACGAGAAGATCAAGCGTTCGGCGAAGAGGAAGGGACGCAGCACCGGAGCCGCGAAGCGCATCGCCGCGGCGACCACCAACCGCACCCGCCGCGCCCGTGGCGAAGTGAAGGGCCGCAGCAAGGCCCGCCGCGCCACCAACCGCACCAAGCGCGGAGCAAGCCAGGCTCAGAAGGCGGCAGCACGCAAGAACGGCAAGAAGGGCGGCCGCGCCCGCGCCCGCAAGTCGTAACCACGACTGCGCGCCATTCTGTCGCTGGCAGACGCTGCGCGGTTCCGGTAGCTAGAGCTGGATGGCCGGCTCGTTCGGAACCGCGAAGTCTGTTGCACGCGCTCAGCGATGATTGCGGCGCTCCTTCTCGCGGCGTTGACACCGCAGCCGCCCTTGGTGGTCATTCGCGGCAACGTCGCGCTGGTCGAGGACGTGTACCGGGCCGCGCTCGACCTGCCCGACACCGCGCGCGCCGACAGCGCCACCGCCCGCGCAGTCGCGGTCAAGCTGCGCAAGTTCCTCCACCGTTCCGGCTATTCGCTCGCCAATGTCGAGGCGTACGTCTCGGGCGCGCAGATCTATGTCGACATCGACGAAGGCAGGCTGGACAAAATCATCTTCCTGGGCGGCGGCGCCTTCACGACCTTACGGCTGCGGCTCGACCTGCACATCCACGACGACGTCTTCAATCGCCCCGAGCTGGAGCGGCAGTTGCGCGCGCTTTCGCAGCGGCTCGGCCTCGCCGACTTCGCCTACGAGATCGTCCCGGTGGGAAACGCGCCTTTGCCCAAGCTGCAGCTCGACGAGATCGAGCCGCTCGAGGCGGTGTCGATGGGGCTCTTGCGGCCGGGCCGGCCGTACGAGCTGCACATCCTCATCCAGCCCGGCGTCTTCCATCCGGGGCTGGAGCCCGAAATCGAAGTGGGTTCGATCGAAGGCGGCGGGCTCGGGCTGACCTACCACGGCGGCGGGCTCCTCGGCGCCGACGACCGCTTCAACGTCGGCGGCCGCGTCGCAGGCGCGGTGGTGGAGAAGCTCGACGGCACCTCTTCGTCGTTTCAATTCACCCGCGGCATCTTCGACGCTTCCTACGAGACGCCGGCCATCGCCAACGTCGTGCGGCCCTCGTTGCACGTGGGGGTCGACCTGAGCGACCGCCAGCGCTTCGACCTCCGCTACGAGAGCTTCCAGTTCGCCGTCTTCGACGCAGGGGCGCAGGCGCTCTTCCAGATCGCGCCGGGGTTCCGCGCCAGCATCGGCACCGGCGTCACCCGCAGGATCCTCTACGACGTGCGGCCGCAAGCCAACGTCACGCCGGCCTTGGCCCCTTTCGATCTTGCGCAGACGCGCCAATACGGCGAGCTCTCGGCAGAGCTGATCTTCGATCCCTCGAACCTTCGCCGCGATCAGCACCATTCGCTCTACCTGGGCACCCGGCTCTACAACCGGCCGCACGACAACGAAGCGGGCGAGGTGTTCGGGCTCGCGCGCTACCAGAAGGTGTTTCAATTGAATTGGAACGAGCTCTGGCTGGAGGCGCGCGGCATCTCGCGGAGCGGATTCGTCATCTTCCCGGAGGAGGAGTCGTTGGGCGGCGACCTGCGCGGCACCTTCGTCAACGAGTACGCGCGCAAGCTCGTCGCCCTCGACCTCGAATATCGCTACTCGCTGATGCGGGACGTCTTCAAGGTGGGCGTCTTCCACAACCTGGCCGGGTACGGCAGAATCAACCGCTCCACCGACGTCGAGAAGCTGGCGCTGGCGAACGCCTTTGGCCTGGGCGTCCACGCGCTGCTTCTCGACGCTTTCCAGCTCGACGCGTACTACGGGTTCGGCTTCGCTAGCGGGGGGAAGACCGACCACGGCGCGGCGCTGTACATCCGGCAGGCGTACTGAGGCGCTTCTTCGTTCGCGATCTCCGCCTTTCAAAGTGAGCGCAGGAGGAATTGCGTGCTTGTCCGCGTCCTCGTTTTCGTAGCCGTATTCGAGCGCGTGCACGAGGCCGAGCGCGAGTTCCGACCACGAAAACGAGGACGAGCGCCGGCTCGACGGGCAATCCGGGCGGCCTAGTGGCCGCCGTCGTCGTCGGAGCCGTGGCCGCCGTGGTCGTCGCCGCCGTCGTGCTGGCCGTGGTCGTCGCCGCCCTGGCCTGCGTCCTGTTGGCCGCCGCGATCGTCACCGGGTTCGCCGGCGTCGTGCTGGCCCTTGTCGTCGCCCACGTCATCGTCGTCATGCCCGTTGCGGTCGTCGTCGCGGAAGGCCGTCAACGAGGCGCGGATGCGGGCTTCGATGGCGGCCCGGTTGGTCGCCACGTTCGGATCGAGCGGCGCCGCGGCGGTGCCGAACCAGACGGTCGGATCGAGGGCGAGCGTGACGTTGCTGGTGCCGCTGCCGACCGTGAAACTGCCTTCCTTCTTGATCTCGATGTTGATGGCGGTGACGAAGGTGAAGGGCGCTCCGTTGAAGGTGCCGTCGACGACGATGGAGGCGTTCTGGCCGGCGAGCGAGCCAACCGCGGCGGAAGTGGAGGGCGCGATGTCCAGATCGAGCTCGCGATAGGTGCCGGCCGGGACGGTGGCGTCGAACACCTGCTGCAGGCTCTGGCCCAGGGTCGCCGCGGGAAGATCGACGAGGAACGGGCCCGCGTTGACTTCCGCCTGTTCGCCAGCCGTGGACTCGAGCTTGAGCGAGGCGACCGAAGCGCGGATGCGGTTGACGGCGATGGCTT
Organism: Myxococcales bacterium; assembly: GCA_036488495.1. Classification (GTDB taxonomy): domain Bacteria; phylum Myxococcota; class Myxococcia; order Myxococcales; family 40CM-4-68-19; genus 40CM-4-68-19. Next base: position 3,137 of record DASXHM010000280.1, read on the forward strand.
GTTGCGCGGTGCCGCCGTCGCTGGTGACGGCGGGGGAGGTGACGCTGACCGAGAGCTGGCTGTTGCCGGTCTGGTTGCTCGGGTCCTGGCTCGGGGTGCTGCTCTGGCCGGTGCTTCCGCCGCAGGCGGCGAGCGCGATGACCGCGACCACCGTAGATGCCATTTTCATGTGTGATTTCCTCATGGTGGGTTGCATGAGGTGTGGACACGACGAACGGCCTGGAAGCGACACGAATCGCGGCGGGTGGAGGGGTGGCCGGCCAGTGGTGATGCGCGCGGTCGAGGCCTCGCTCGGCCGCCGGTTTTCACAGGGGAAATCGTCTGAGAACTTCGCCGGAAATCGTCTGAGAACTTCGCCGGAAAGAACTTCGCCGGAAATCGTCTGAGAACTTCGTCAGAAGGCGGCGAGGAACTCGCGAGCCTTGGCCTGGATGGCCTTCTCGTTCTTCGGCCCCATCCGGATGAGGTGCTTCTCGACCGGTCCGAGCACTTCCAGCTTCTCGTCCGCGAAGAGGTCGTTGGCGCCGTGCGGGACCACCGCGATCTCGCCCTCCACGACCGGCGCGTCGACGATGCGCTGCAAGGCCGCCTTGACCGCATCGTCGAAGGAGCGGTTGGGATCGGCGAGCCGGTGGTAGGCGCTCTCCAGCAGCGGATGGACGGCTTTCACCCCTGCGACGAGCTTCTGCACATCCACGGACGCGATGGCGTCGGCGACGTCGTCGTAGCGCTCGTAGCTCTTCGGGTCGATGTGCCCGTGCGTCGAGGAGAAGCGCGTCTTCGGCGCGAGGAAGTCGAGCGCCTTTCGCGGGCTCTCGTCGCGGACGAGATCGCCGACCAGCGCCGCGATGCGGTCGAGCAGATCCGGCTGCAAGAGCCATTGTGAAATCTTCGAAGAGACGTTGCCGAAGTTCGAGCGGAGCGTTGCGTCCGACTGCGCGGCGGGCGGCAGCGGCGCGTCGGCGGGCTTCTGTTCGGGCGCCGGAACCGGTGGGGGCACCGGCGGCTCGCTCTTCGGGCGCAGCGCGAGGTAAGCGCCGACTGCGAGCACGACCGCGACCACGGAAGCCACGACTGCGGGTTTTTTCATCGCGCCGCTCCCTTCGTGACGCGCACCATACTCAACTTCGATGGGCGGCGTGGCGGTGCGCGACCTGGCGCGACGAGCGCGTGGCGGTGCGCGACCCGTTGGACGGG
>DASXHM010000294.1:0-12542 GCA_036488495.1 Myxococcales bacterium
CTACGGGCGAGCCTCGAAGTCGCGTCGGCGCGAGGACACCCCCGCCGGCTTTCGCGCGCTTTCTGACTGCTCCGCAGCATCGCACGAGCGCGCGGTCTCACTTGGCCGCGTCTGCCTTCGTGTGCACCGCCGGTCCTTTTGAACTAGCGCGCCCACCCTCGCGGAGCATGTCTCGCCGGGGAGCCGGGCGAGGAGCATGTCTCTCGCCGGGGGAGGAGCATGTCGGGAGGAGCGTCTCAGACGTTTTCTAGTGCGGCTCTAACGTGCTGTCTCTGCAAGTCTCTCTGCAGGTCTCTCTGCAGGTCTCAGACGTTTTCTGACGCTGCACTTCTTTCTGGCCGTCGGCACTTCTCAGACGTTTTCTGGCGGGGGTCCGGGCGCCCGACGGCGGGGCGGCCGTTCGGTTAGAGTCGCGCCGTGAAGAGGATGCGGCTCGTCCAGTTGCCGGTTCCCCCGCCCGCGGCCTTGGCGGCGACGGGGAATGTCCCGCTCGCGGCCGGGTGTCTCGCGGTGGCAGGGCGCGGGGCCGGGGTGGACATCGAAGTCGTGCAGCCCGAGGTGACGGACGCGCTGGGCGACACCGAGCTGGCGGATTTCGTCGCGCGCGACGAGCCGGACTTTCTCGGCGTCTCCCTCTACCTGTGGAATTGCGAGCGCAGCCTGCATCTGGCGCGGGAAGTGAAGCGGCGGTCGCCGAAGACGCGAGTCCTGGCGGGCGGACCGGAGGTGAGCGCGGACAATCCGTTCATCCTTCGCCAGCCCGGGTTCGACATCGCGGTGACCGGCGAAGCGGAGGACACGTTTGCGTTGCTGCTGCGCAAGCTTGGCGCCGGCGAGGATGTGCGCGGGCTTCCCGGTGTCGCGGTGCGCGGGCCGCTCGGACTGTCCGCCTTCGCGCCCGAGTCGCCGGCAAAGTTCGAGCTGGCCAAATACCCGTCGCCGTACCTCGAAGGGGTGGTGCCGGTCGACGCCGCCCGGTCCGTCTACGTCGAGACCGTCCGCGGCTGCCGATCGCACTGCACCTTCTGCTTCTATCCCCGGTCGTCCAGCGTCTTGCGCACGCTCGGCGTCGCAGAGAGCGCGCAGCTCATCGGGGCCCTGCGCGACAAAGGTGCGCGCGAGGTGGTGTTCCTCGATCCGACCTTCAACCATCGCCCGCAGTTCGACGACCTGCTCGAGGCGCTGATCGCGCAGAACGCGCGGCGAACCTTGACCTTCTTCGCCGAAGTGCGCGCGGAGGGGCTTCGCAGCGACCAGGCGCGCAAGCTCAAGCAGGCAGGATTCGATCGGCTGGAAATCGGGCTTCAATCGGTCAATCGCGAGACGTTGAGGCGGGTCAAGCGCGGCGGCTCTCCGGACAAGGTGGCGGAGGCGGTGCGGATGCTGCACGGCGAGGGCATCGAGTTGCTCGTCGATCTGATCGTCGGACTCCCCGGCGATACGCCGGACGACGTGCTCCGCGGGATGGATTGGCTGGACGAGAACGGCCTCGCCGGCGAGGCGCAGGTGTTTCCACTCTCGCTTCTGCCCGGAACGGCCATGCGCGCGACGGCCGCCGAAGACGGCGTCGAGTTCGAGGACGCGCCGCCCTATCGGGTGAGGCGGACGCGCACGTTCACGCCGGATGCGCTGCGAGAGACGCTGCGGTCCGCGGAAGAGCGGCTGCAGCGGCGGCTCGACGAGTGGCCGCGCCCGCACCTGTGCGACGGCGGCCTGGACGGGTTCGCGCCGCAGCGCCCGGGTCCGCAGCACGCGGCGGCGTGGTTTTCCGGCCGCGACCTGTTCGAGCGCCGGTCGGAGGTCCTCTCCTCGATTGAGGCCCGGCTGTTGCTCGATCCCTACGCGACCCTCGACGTGGTGCTTTCGCCGCAGAATCCGTTTCCGCTCGATCTGCTCGAGCTGATTCGCAATCGGCTCGACCGGGCCCCGCAGAGCTACGCCTCGCGCGCTCTCGCCCACCGCGGCGAAGATCTGCAGCGCCGCCTGGCGGTCGTCCTTCGCGACGACTTCGATCGGGATTGGGTGGATGCAGTCCGCGCGCATGCCCAGGTCTTCCGCGACCAGCCCATCCGCGCAGCGCTGCGCGACGTCGCGCGGCTCGGCGATGACCTGCCTGGCGCCCGCATCGTCGGCGAAGTTCCGCCGGAGGCATTCGACGAGTTGGCGCGCGCCGCCGACGCGGACTTCATCTCATTTGCCGACACAGCGCTCGAGGCACGCTGGCAACGGCGCGTCCTCGGCTTCGGCGACGCTCGCTGAGGCTTCGGCGACGCGCGCTGAGCTTCGCGAAAGCAACTCCAACGCGAACGTCAGCCGCCCGCCATTGCGCCGACGATGAGGAGCGGCGCTTCGCCGGTGGCCACGGCCGGCGGAAGCGGCGCATCCGGCGCCTGCAGCGACAAATCCTCCTCGCAGGCGAAGAAGCGCAAGAACGCGCGCCGCTCGAACGTCGTGTGGTCGCGAATCGTCCCGCAGAGCACCGGGTGCTGCCGCTCCAACGCATCCAGCACGGTCCGCAGGGTCGCGACTTCGCCCGGCTGCAACTCCACCCGAACCTCGCCGGAGGTCCGCGACAGCGTGCGCAGATGGAATGGCAGCACCACCCGAATCATGACAGCGTCTGGACCTCGACCGAGAGCACCGGCGGCAAGTCGCGCACGATGGCCGACCAATTCTCCCCGCCATCCGGCGAGGCGTAGACCTGGCCACCGGTGGTGCCGAAATAGATGCCGCAGGAATCGAGGCTGTCGATGGCCATCGCGTCGCGCAGCACGTTCACGTAGCAGTTCTCCTGCGGCAGGCCGCGCACCAGCGGCTCCCATTCGTTGCCGCCCGTACGGCTCCGATACACGCGCAGCTTGCCTTCCGGCGGGTAATGCTCGGAATCGCTCTTGATCGGCACCACGTAGATGGTCTGTGGCTCGTGCGCATGCACGCCGATCGGGAAGCCGAAATCGCTGGGGAGGTTGCCGCTGATCTCCGTCCAGGAATCGCCCGCGTCGTCGCTGCGCATCACGTCCCAGTGCTTCTGCATGTAGAGCACGTTCGGGCGCGACGGATGGACGGCGATGCGGTGGACGCAATGACCCGCATCGGCATTCGGATTGGGAATGCCGTCCGATTTCAATCCCCGATTGATCGGCTCGAAGCTGCGTCCGCCGTCCTCGCTGCGAAAGACGCCGGCCGCGGAAATGGCGACGTACATGCGCTGCGGCTGTTGCAGGAGAATCGTGTGCAGGCACAACCCGCCCGCGCCGGGCTGCCACGACGGCGCGGTGCGGTGGTTGCGCAAGCCGGACAGCTCCTGCCAGGTCTGACCGCCGTCGGCGGTGCGAAAGAGCGCGGCGTCTTCGACTCCCGCGAAGGCGACGTCCGGGTTGTCCGGCGAAGGCTCGATGTGCCAGACGCGGGTGAACTTCCAGGGCCGCTGGGTGCCGTCGTAGTACTGGTGCGTGCCGGTCGCGCCTTCGTAGATGAACTTGTTGCCCGCCGGCCGGAACGTCTTGCCGCCGTCGTCGGAGCGCTGGAGGACCTGGCCGAACCAGCCGCTGGTCTGCGAGGCGTAGAGACGGTTGGGATCGGCCCGCGAGCCGGTGAGATGGTAGATCTCCCAGCCTGCGAAGTACGGGCCGGTCACGTCCCACTTTCTGCGCGTTCCGTCCGACGAGAGGATGAACGCGCCCTTCTTGGTGCCGACCAGAACCCGAACGCTGCTCATGCGGAGGACCTCCCCGCGGGACCATAGCGGAATCCAACCGCGGCGGAGACGCCAGTTTGCGGAACGTGCCCTCGCCGCAACCGGCCAGTTGCGCGAAGCCTGCGCGGGCTCTAGCGGCGTGCGAGGCGGACCGTCTGCTCGAACCCGTCGTCCAAGACGCGCAGTTTCGCCTGCACGGTCCCGTCGGCGGCGCAGTCGTACACCTCTTCCACGAGCGGTCCGTCGCCGAGCCGCTCCACCTGGACGTGCGACAGATCGGCGTTGCGCAGCGAGCGATCGAAGGGGAAATAGATCTCGTCCCAGGCCGCGAGATTGCCCTCCGGCCTGCCGCGCTCGATCCGGCCGCACTCGACGAAGCGGTAATGGCCGACATTGTGGGCCGCCCGATAGGTGCGAGAGACCGCTGCCGGCAACGGCGTGTCCTTCGGCACCAGCACGTCGAACGACACGAGCGCGCCGGAATCGTCCTCGCGGAAGACGCCGAAGTGGCGCGTCAGCCGCTCGGTCAGGCTGTACCCGGCGGATTCGTCGAGATGGATGGCGAGCCCGATGGCGCAGGACCCGAACGGATGCGGCGAGCGGCGCACGCGGTGCGTCCCGAAGCGCTCGCGCAACCGCCGATACACGGCCGGAAACGCCGAGGCGCCGCCGACGACGTAGATGCCCGCCAGCTCCGTCCACGGCACCGGATCGTCGGAGCGCCGCGGGTCGCGCATCGCCTCTTCCATCGAGACCAGCGTCTGCTCGACGAGCGGCATGCACGCTTCGTAAACCTGGTCGATGGGCAGGACCGCCTCGCCGGCGGCGAACTTGCGCGTGTTCGGGCTCAACGCTTCCTTCTGCGAGCGCACTTCGTCCAAGAGCTCTGCCGACGGCTGCGGCGCGATCAGGTGCGCGATGGCCTCGTCGAAGTCGTCGCCGCCAAGCCTGGAAACGCCGCTGGAAGTGACCACCTCGTTTTGCCGGCCCTGCATGTGGATGAGCGAGGCGTCGAAGGTGCCGCCGCCCAGGTCGTAGACCAGCACGTACTCGCGCTTGGAAGTGACCGTCTCCCGGAAGCGGTGCGCATATTCGAAGCCCGCTGCGCTGGGCTCGTTCAAGACCGCCTTCACGTCGAAGCCTGCCCGCCGGTAGGCGTCCAGGGTCATCAGCCGCTGCGCCGTCGAGGCATTGGCCGGCACGCTCACCGCCACCTCGAACGACTCTCCGCGCTTGAGCCCCGCGTTCGAACCGGTCTCGAGCTGCTCGCGGACATGCACGAGAAAGCGGGTTAGGAGCTCGTGCAGCGGCCACTCCCGTCCGCCCACCATCACCTGCGTGTCCGCGCGGGCCGTCTCGAGGAGCCGCTTGAACGAGCGCACCACCTGCCATCCCGGCTCGGCCACGCCGAAGCGCAGTTCGCCGTCCTTGCCGGAGACGATGGAAGGGATGAAGTCGGCGCCGTCGAAGGAGACGATGGGGTAGTTGCCGCGATCGACCATCGCGACGACGGTATGGGTGGTGCCGAAGTCGATGCCGAAGCGCATTGCCTGCAAGTGTAGCAATGGCCGGGCAGAACGCCAGTTCAGTCCCCGAAACGAGCCCGCACCGAAAGGCATTCGGCCACCCTCATCCGGTACTCGGCGCGCGAGATCTCGACGCAGCCGAGCAGCCGCAGATGGTCGGTCAACACCTGCACGTCGAAGATGCGAAAGCCCCGCTCGCGGAGGCGGTCGGCGCAGGAGGCGAAGGCCACCTTCGAGGCGCCGGTCTCGCGGTGGTACATCGATTCCCCCGCGAAGAGCCCGCCCAGGGCGATGCCGTAGAGGCCGCCCACCAGCTCGCGGCCGTTCCAGACTTCCACGCTGTGCGCCCATCCGAGCGTATGCAATTCGTCGTAGGTGCGGAGGATGTCCGGGGTGATCCAGGTTCCGGTGCCTTCGCGTTCGCCGCAGGCGCGCATCACCTGGCCGAAGTCTTCGTCGAAGGAGACGCGGAAGTGCGGCTTGAAGGCGCGGCGCACGGTGCGCGGCCACGGCGTGCGGTCGTTGAGCGGAAAGATCGCGCGCGGGTCGGGCGAGGCCCAAGGAACCAAACCCTGCCGCACCGGCCAGGGAAAGATCCCCTGCCGATAAGCCTGCAGGACGAGCGCGGGGTCGAGTGAGCGGCTGAGCGCAACCACGTCCTCGCCCGGACGCGGCTCGGGAAAGCGCTGCGCGAAGCCCTTCGGCTCGACGGGCGGATACGGCACGAACAGGTGGTGTACGTTACCGCCCCGCCATGCTCAACCCCAAGCTGACCGGACTCTCCTGCTTCGCCTGCGAAACGCCGCACGAACCCCGAAAGCTCCAGACCGTCTGCACCAAATGCGGCATGCCGCTGCGGGTGAACTACGACCTGCCGCGAAAGCCGTCCTTCGGGTCTTTGACTTCGCTCTGGCGCTACGACGCGGTGCTGCCGCTCTCGGCCGATGCAGCCGTCAGCTTGAGTGAAGGGTACACGCCGCTCGTGCAGGTCGATCAAGGCCTCTTCATCAAGGACGAATCGCGCAATCCGACCGGCAGCTTCAAGGCCCGCGGCATGACGCTGGCCGTTTCGATGGCGAAGTTCCTGGGCGCCAAATCGCTGGCTGCGCCTTCGGCGGGAAATGCAGCCGGCGCGCTTGCCGCCTACGGAGCCGCAGCCGGATTGCCGGTGACGGTGGCGATGCCGGACGACACGCCGCGCGCCTTCATCGAGGAGTGCAAGCATTACGGGGCGACGGTGCAGCTCGTCAAAGGCACCATCGCGGATGCGGGTAAATGGCTCAAGGCCAACGGCCCGAAAGACAGCTTCGACGTCTCCACTTTGAAGGAGCCGTACCGGGTCGAAGGCAAGAAGACCATGGCCTATGAATTGTACGAGCAATTCAATGGAAACCTGCCCGACGTCATCCTCTACCCGACTGGCGGCGGCACCGGCCTCGTCGGGATGTGGAAGGCGTTCGGCGAATTGCAGGCGATGGGGTTCTTGGATGAAAAGCGGCCGCGGCTGGTCAGCGTGCAGGCGGAAGGTTGCGCGCCGGTGGTGAAGGGTTTCGAAGAGCATGCGGAGAAGACCGAAGCGTGGCCGGATGCGCACACCGAGGCGTACGGGCTGCGGGTCCCCTCCCCCATCGGCGGGTTCATCTGTCTGCGGGCCCTTCGTGAAACGAAGGGCACCGCAGTGGCAGTTCGCGAAGGTGCAATCCAAAAAGCCGCCCAGGACCTGTCCCGGAGATCGGGCGTGGACATCTGCCCCGAAGGCGGCGCCGCCTGGGCCGCGCATGCGCAGTTGAAGTCGAACGGCTTTCTACGACCCGGTGAGCGCGTCGTCCTGTTCAACACCGGGACTGGGCTCAAGTATCGTTAGCTGCCCTTCCCAGCGCGCGATCACCACGGTCGCGAGGCAGTTGCCGATCACGTTCACGCAGGTCCGGCCCATGTCCATCAATTCGTCCACGCCGAGGATCAGCGTGATTCCCTCGATGGGCAATCCGTAATGAATCAATGCCCCGGATAGGATGACGAGCGAGGCACGGGGAACCGCGGCGACGCCTTTGGTGGCAAGCATCAGCATGATCAGCATGCTGAACTGCTGCCACGCCGACAGGTGCACGCCCGCCGCCTGCGCCACGAAGATGGCAGCGAGCGAGATGTACAGCGACGAGCCGTCGAGATTGAAGCTGTACCCGAGCGGCATCACCAGGGCGACGGTGCGGCGGGGCACCCCGAACTTCTCAATCGCTTCCATGGCGCGCGGCAACGCGGCTTCGCTGGAGGTGGTGCTGAAAGCAATCGCTGCCGGCTCGCGGATGGCGGCGATGAACCGCTTCAAGGGGATCTTGAAGGCCAGCGCGATGGGCAAGAAGACGAACAGGATGAGCGCCGCGAGCGCGAGATAGAGCGTGCCCACCAGCTTGCCCAGATTGACCAGCACGTGCAGCCCGCCGTGCGCGACCGTGTAGGCGATGGCGCAGCCAACCCCGATGGGCGCGTAGCGCATGATGATGTCGGTGAACTTGAACATGGTCTCCGCGATCGATTCGCAGAGGCGCACGACCGGCGCACCCTTCTCGCCGACCAGGTTCAGCGCGAACGCGAAGATCATGCTGAAGACCACGATCTGCAGCACGTCTCCCTCGGCCATGGCCTTGATCACCGAGTCCGGGAAGACGTGGATGAGGAAGTCCTGCCAGGTCTGCGGCGCTGCGAGCCCCGTCTTGGGTGGCTCAGGCGGCAGCACCACCCCGATGCCCGGCTGGGTGAGATTGACGAGCACAAGCCCGATGCCGATGGCGAAGGTGCTGACGATCTCGAAGTAGATGAACGCCCGCACCGCGATGCGGCCCACGACCTTGATGTGCCCGCCGCCTGCGACGCCCGCCACCAGCGTCGAGAAGATGAGCGGCGCGATCAGCATCTTCACGAGGCGCAGGAAGATCTGGCTGAACGGCCGGAACACGGCCGCGTGCGAAGGGCCTGCCAGCCAGCCGACGAGAACGCCCAGCGCAAGACCGATCATGATCTGGCGCGTCAGGGTGAGCTTCTTCATTTGTGACAAGCCGCGTATCATGGCTGCCCTGCGGAGCAAAAACCGCGGAGCAAAACCCAATGACCGATGAGCTACGGATTCCGAAGCGGCGCGCGCAGGTCGAGTTGGTGCTGTCCGGAGGAGCAAGGCTTCACGTCGGGTTCTTTCTCGCCGAGTTTGCCGGGTCGCACGCAGGCCACGAGCGGCTCTCCGATCTGCTCAACGGACGCGACAATTTCCTTCCCGCCTTCGACGCCGGGAGCGAGACGATGACCTTCGTGGCCCGCGGCAGCATCGCGGCGGCCACGGTCGGCCAGGAATGGGAGCCCGCCACCGACGTGGGCGAGGCGGAGCGGCACGAGGTGGAGATCGGCCTTCTCGGCGGCACGGTCCTGCGCGGCGCCCTGCACTTTCTGCTCCCGCCGGATCGGTCGCGGCTCCTCGACCACTTGAACGACGCGCAGCCGTTCCTGCGGCTCGAGCAAGGCGACAAGGTCGTCCTGGTCAACAAACGGCAGATCGCGCGGGTCTCGAAGGTGAAGTAAGAACGGCCGCATGGCCAGCACGTTCGAAGGACAGGGTCGTCCGTCCAAGCAGGATGCGCTCGATTACCATTCGTCCGGGCGCAGAGGGAAAATCGAGGTGGTGCCCACGAAACCGGTGGCTACCGCGCGCGATCTTTCGCTCGCGTACAGCCCCGGCGTGGCAGAGCCGTGCCTGGAGATCGCCTCTGACCCCGACCTCTCGTATCGCTACACCGCGCGCGGCAACCTGATCGCCGTCATCTCCAACGGCACCGCCGTTCTCGGCCTCGGCGACATCGGGCCGCACGCCTCGAAGCCGGTGATGGAGGGCAAGGGAGTGCTGTTCAAGAAGTTCGCCGACATCGACGTCTTCGACATCGAGGTGGACGCAAAGGACGTCGACCATTTCTGCACGGTGGTCCGCGCGCTGGAACCGAGCTTCGGCGGCGTCAATCTCGAAGACGTGAAGAGCCCGGAGTGCTTCGTCATCGAGCGGCGGCTGCGCTCGCAGATGCAGATTCCGGTCTTTCACGACGACCAGCACGGCACCGCCATCATCACCGGCGCGGCGCTCTTGAATGCGCTGGAACTGGCCGGCAAGAAGATCGGCGCGGTCAAGGTGGTCTTCATCGGCGCAGGAGCCGCGGCGGTGGCGTGCGCCGAGCAGTACGTGAAGCTCGGCGTCCCGCGCGAGAACGTCTTCATGTGCGACAAGTTCGGGCTCGTCCATCGCGGCCGCGCCGAGGACATGGACGAGTGGAAAGGCGCCTTCGCCCAAGGCAACGAGCCGCGCCATCTCGCGGAGGTGCTGAAAGGCGCGGACGTGGTAGTGGGCCTTTCCGCGAAGGGCGTCCTGACCAAGGAGATGGTGGCGACGCTCGCGCCCGAGCCCATCGTTTTCGCGCTCGCCAATCCGGTGCCGGAGATCTTGCCTGAGGAGGTGGCGCAGGTGCGGACCGACGTGATCATGGCGACCGGCCGCAGCGACTATCCGAACCAGGTGAACAACGTCCTCGGCTTTCCCGGCATCTTCCGTGGCGCATTGGATGTGCGGGCGAAAGCCATCAACGACGAGATGAAGCTCGCCGCTTCCCGCGCGCTGGCAGCGCTCGCTCGCGAAGACGTGCCGGAGAGCGTGAGCGCTGCGTACGGCGGCCAGGCGTTCAAGTTCGGGCGCGAGTACATCATTCCCAAGCCGTTCGATCCGCGCGTCCTTCTCACCGTGGCTCCTGCCGTCGCGCAGGCGGCGGTCGATTCCGGCGTGGCGCGCGTCGCTTTGGATCAGGAAGCTTATGTCGATGCGCTGCGCAGGCGGCAGGGACGGACCTACGAAGTGATGAGCGTGGTCGTCTCCCGAGCGCGGCGGCGGACCACCCGGATTGCGTTTCCAGAAGGGAATCACCCGCGCATTCTGCGGGCGGCGCAGCACCTGATGGAGCAGCGCATCTGCAGGCCGGTGCTGCTCGGGAAGCGCGCGGAGATCCTCGATCTCGCCAAGGAAGCCCACCTGACCGCCATCGCGGACTTGGAGATCGTCGATCCGTTGGAGAGCGAGAAGCGCGCCGAATACGCGCAGAGCTTCTACGAATTGCGCCAGCGCGCGGGGGTGTCGTGGGCGGAGGCGCTCTATCGCATCCGGCAGCGCAACACCTTCGCCGCCATGATGCTGCGCGAGAAGGTGGTGGACGGCCTCGTCACCGGCATCACCCGCACCTATCCGGAAGCCATCCGTCCGTCGCTCGAAATCCTTCGCACGCAGGAAGGCCGGCGCGCCTCCGGCACGTACATCGTCGCCTTCAAGGATTCGTTGAAGCTCTTCGCCGACTGCACGGTCAACGCCGAGCCCAATGCCGACGAGCTGGCCGACATCGCCATCTCCACCGCCGAATTGGCCAAGGCATTCGAGATGCGCCCGCGCATCGCCATGCTCTCGTATTCGAACTTCGGCACCGACCGCGCCGGCTCGCCTTCGAAAGTGCGGCAGGCGGTGGAGCTGGTGAGAAAGCGCAGGCCGGACCTGGAGGTCGAAGGCGAGATGCAGGTGGACGCGGCGGTCGTCCGCTCGGTGCGCGAGCACGAGTTTCCCTTCTCGCGGCTGACCGGCGACGCCAACGTGCTGGTGTTCCCGGACTTGAACAGCGGGAACATCGGCTACAAGTTGCTCTGGCGCCTGGGCGGCGCGGAGGTGATTGGTCCCGTGCTGATGGGAATGGCCGCGCCGGTGAACGTCCTGCAGCAGGGCGCTTCCGTACAGGACGTCGTCAACCTCGCCGCGATGACCGCGGTGCGCGCGCAGGGCGAGCTTCAATACTGACATGCATACGCCTTCAACCAAGGCCGGTGCGGAAGCCGTCCTCTTCGATGTGGATGGAACGCTGATCGACTCCGTCGATCTGCACGCGAAGGCGTGGCAGGAGACGCTCGCGCACTTCGGCAAGCGAGTGGCATTCGAGGAAGTGCGCAGCCAGATCGGCAAAGGCGGCGACCAGCTCCTGCCGGTGTTCTTCTCGCGCGAGGAGCTGTCCTTGCGCGGCAAGGCGGTCGAGGAGTACCGCGGCGACCTGTACAAGAGCTCGTACATGAAGCGCATCCGCGCCTTTCCGGAAACGCGCGAGCTGTTCCAGGAAATCCTGCGGCGCGGAATCCGCATCGCCCTCGCCTCTTCCGCCAAGGGAGACGAGCTCGAGATCTACAAGCAGGTGGCGCGCGTCGACGATTTGATCGAGGCGGAGTCGACCAAGGACGACGCCTCGCGCTCGAAGCCGCATCCGGACATCTTCCAGGCGGCGATGGCGCGGCTGGGAAAGCCGCTCGATCTTTCGCGTGTCTTCGTGGTGGGCGACACGCCGTGGGACGTCATCGCCGCGCATCGTTGCGGGGTGAAGACCATCGGCATGCTTTGCGGCGGGTTCGCCGAGCAGGATCTGCGCGGCGCGGGGGCGATTGAAATCTATCGCGACCCGTCGGATTTGCTCCGCCGCATCGATTCGTCCGCGCTCGTCCGCTAGTGGGCGACGTTCACGGCGTGGACCGAGCCGCCGGCGAGGACGGCGTTGCCGCTCGCGGGCAGCCGCAGCCGCACCGTCAAGGTCGCGTGGCCTGCGAATGCAATGCCACACTCGCCGGGCGAGACGGGCGCCGTGACCTCGACCAAGAGGACGCCGTCCTCGCGCCGCGCCTGCAGAGGCAACGACACTTGCTTCTCGACCTGGGCGACGCGGAGCGTGCCTTCGAACCGCTTCTCGCGAGCGACCCCTTGCACTTCCAGATACGGATGGCCCTTCGACGCGCTCGCCTCGCGCAGGGCTTCGGTGAAGCTCGGGTCGTCGGAGAGCAGCGAATCGAAGGGAACGAGGAGGTGCACCGCCATCCCGCCTTCGTCGAGCGCGAGCACGCTCCACTCCGCTTCCTGCGACTCACCGCGGACGTGGCGGCCCTCGCCATCGAGCTCGAACTGGACTCTCGGCTGCCGCGGCGGATCCGCGACCGCGGTCGACGCGATGGCGAGCACGAGCGCGAACGACATTCTGCTGCGAATCATCGAGCACCTGCCCTTCTCTCTCCGCCCGTGCAGATGCCGGCCGCAGCAAAGTGGATTCACGCGAGCGCGAAGAGGCGCGGCAGCGGCCATGCATTTCAGCGTAGGCGCGCGGCCCACCCCGCGAAAGTTTTCGCCAGCTCTCGCAGCACCTCGGTGTCGCTTCGGCCGCTGCGCTTGAGCACGTGGAATGAATGATCGGCGCCTGCGACGACGTGCAGCGTGGCCAGCG
>DASXHM010000314.1:0-11793 GCA_036488495.1 Myxococcales bacterium
AAAGCACGATGCCGACGATCAACCAGCTCATCCGCAAGGGCCGCGAGAAGGTCATCTACAAGGGCAAGGCCCCGGCGATGACCCGCTGCCCGCAGAAGCGCGGAGTCTGCACCCGCGTCTACACCACCACCCCGAAGAAGCCGAACTCCGCGCTCCGCAAGGTCGCCCGCGTCCGGCTCACCAACGGGATGGAAGTGACGAGCTACATCCCCGGCGTCGGCCACAACCTGCAGGAGCACTCGGTCGTCATGATCCGCGGCGGCCGCGTCAAGGATCTGCCGGGCGTGCGCTACCACATCATCCGCGGAACGCTCGACTCCGTCGGCGTCGCCGGCCGCAAGCAGGGCCGCAGCAAGTACGGCGCGAAGCGGCCTAGCTAACCTTTTTTGGAGCACTGAATGCCTCGTCGTCGCGAAGTAGCGAAGCGCAAGATCCTCCCCGATCCGAAGTTCCAGGATCGGCTGCTTGCCAAGTTCATCAACGACATGATGCGCAAGGGCGAGAAGTCGGTCGCCGAGCGGGTTGCGTACCGCGCGCTCGACCGCGTCCAGCAGGTCACCAACGACGATCCGCTGAAGACCTTCAAGAAGGCGCTCGACAACGTTAAGCCGGTCCTGGAAGTGAAGAGCCGCCGTGTCGGCGGCGCCACCTACCAGGTGCCGGTCGAAGTGCGGCAGGAGCGCCGGGTGGCCTTGGCCATGCGTTGGCTGATCGAGTACGCGAAGGACCGGGGCGAGAAGACCATGGACCAGAAGCTCGCCGCCGAGCTGATGGACGCCGCCAACAACCGCGGCAACGCGGTCAAGAAGCGGGAAGACACGCACAAGATGGCGGAAGCCAACAAGGCGTTCGCGCACTACCGGTGGTAATCAGCGAGCGCTCGTAAGCCCGTTCAGCTGGTCGAAATGCGCTAGCAAGCGGTCGTGGCGCTTGCTTGACGCGCGGCATTGCATCGGTTAAAAGCCGCCCGCTCCCGAGATCTTTCTCAGGCAGTCCTTCATCCAGTCCGGCTGCCGCAAGGCCGCCAAACCCTGCGGCAGAAGCTTTGCCGCGCGTGAACGAGGTTTCGTCGCCGTGGCCCGCACCTTTCCCCTCGAGCGCTGCCGCAACATCGGCATCATGGCGCACATCGATGCGGGCAAGACCACGACCACCGAGCGCATCCTCTTCTACACGGGGGTCAGCTACAAAATCGGCGAGGTCCACGAAGGCACCGCCGTGATGGACTGGATGGAGCAGGAGCAAGAGCGCGGCATCACCATCACCGCTGCAGCCACCACCTGCTTCTGGCCCGCGGCGAACATGCCGCCAGCGCTTTCGGGAGGCGCCCGCGAGCAGCACAAGATCAATCTCATCGACACCCCGGGGCACGTCGACTTCACCATCGAGGTCGAGCGCAGCCTGCGCGTCCTCGACGGCGCCTGCGCCGTGTTCGACGCGGTCAACGGAGTCGAACCGCAGAGCGAGACCGTCTGGCGCCAGGCCGACAAGTACAAGGTCCCGCGCATCTGCTTCATCAACAAGATGGATCGGGTCGGCGCCGACTTCTTCATGTCGGTGAAGACCATCATCGACCGGCTGAACGCGAAGCCCGTCTGCATCCAGGTCCCCATCGGCGCCGAGGAGAAGTTCGCGGGCGTCGTCGACCTGGTGGAGATGCAGGCCCTGCGCTTCGAAGGCGAGAAGGGCGAGAAGATCGTCGCCTTCGAGATCCCGGGCGATGCGAAGGAGCTCGCCGCCGAATATCGCGCCAAGTTGCTCGAGGAAGTGGCCGAGCACGACGACGAGGCGCTTTCAGCCTATCTCGACAAAGGCGACGTTCCCGTCCAGCTCCTCAAGCGCGCCATCCGCAAGGGCACCATCGCGATGAAGTGCTTCCCGGTCTTCTGCGGGAGCGCGTTCAAGAACAAGGGCGTGCAGAAGCTGCTCGATGCGGTGGTGGACTACCTGCCGAGCCCGCTCGACATCCCGCCGGTGCACGGCAAGCTGCCGAACGGCGAGGACGCGGTCCGCGAGACCAGCGACAAGGCGCCGTTCGCAGGGCTTGCCTTCAAGATCATGGCCGATCCTTTCGTCGGCCAGCTCACCTTCGTCCGCGTCTACTCGGGCAAGCTCGCCTCGGGACAGGCGGTCTACAACTCCGCCAAGGGCCGTCGCGAGCGCATCGGGCGCCTGTTGCGCATGCACGCGAACAAGCGCGAGGACCTGGAAGAGATCCTGGCTGGGGACATCGCTGCGGTGGTGGGCCTGAAGAACGTCACCACCGGCGACACGCTCTCGGATGCGGACCATCCCATCATCCTCGAGAAGATGGAGTTCCCGAACCCGGTGATGCACGTCGCGGTGGAGCCAAAGAGCACCGCCGATCAGGAAAAGATGATCACGGCGCTGCAACGGCTCGCGGTGGAAGACCCCTCGTTCCGGATGCGCACCGATCAGGACACGGGCCAGACCATCATCTCCGGCATGGGCGAACTGCACCTCGACATCATCGTCGACCGCATGCGCCGCGAGTACAAGGTCGACGCCAATGTCGGCAAGCCGCAGGTCGCGTACCGCGAGACCCTCACCAAGGAAGTGGAAGCCGAGGGCAAGTACATCCGGCAGACGGGCGGGCGAGGGCAGTACGGCCACGTCTGGCTGCGGGTGCGTCCCAACCCGGCCGGGAAGGGCTTCACCTTCGTCAACAAGCTCGTCGGCGGCGTCATCCCCAAGGAGTACGTGGCGCCGGTCGAGCGGGGAGTGCACGAGGCGCTCGAAGGCGGCGTCATCGCCGGCTACCCGGTCGTCGACGTAGAGGTCGAGCTCTTCGACGGCAGCTACCACGACGTCGACTCCAACGAGATGGCGTTCAAGATCGCCGGTTCCATCGGCTTCAAGGAAGCGGCCCACAAGGCAGGCCCCATCCTGCTCGAGCCGGTGATGAACACGGAGGTGGTCGTCCCCGAGCAGTTCATGGGGGCGGTCATCGGCGACCTCTCCGCCCGCAGAGGGAAGATCCTGGGCATGGAGCCGCGCGCCGGGATGCAGGTCGTCACCGCCCACGTTCCTCTGGCGGAGATGTTCGGCTACTCCACGTCCCTGCGCTCGGCGACCGAGGGCCGCGCCATCTACACCATGCAGTTCCACCACTACGCCGCGGTGCCTCCGCACATCGGCGAGCAGCTGATTGCAAAATCGCGCGGCTTGACGTAAAAGGCGCGCCCCCTACTGACGACGTTCACCACTTCACTGCAGTACCGCGAGGAGAAGAGAGCCATGGCCAAGGAGAAGTTCGAGAGAAAGAAGCCACACGTCAACGTCGGGACCATCGGCCACGTCGACCACGGCAAGACCACGCTGACCGCTGCCCTCACCAAGGTGAGCGCCGACCAGGGCTGGTCGAAGAATTTCGTGCCGTACGACGAAGTCGCCAAGGCCTCCGCCTCGCAGGGCCGCCGCGACCCGACCAAGATCCTCACCATCGCGACCTCGCACGTCGAGTACGAGTCGTCGAAGCGCCACTACGCGCACGTCGACTGCCCGGGTCACGCCGACTACGTGAAGAACATGATCACCGGCGCGGCGCAGATGGACGGCGCCATCCTGGTGGTCTCCGCGGTCGACGGCCCGATGCCGCAGACCCGCGAGCACGTGCTGCTCGCGAGCCAGGTCAACGTGCAGAAGATCGTCGTCTTCCTGAACAAGGTGGACCTCGTCGACGACCCCGAGCTGCTCGACCTCGTGGAGATGGAAATCCGCGATCTGCTCAAGCAGTACAAATTCCCCGGCGACGAGACGCCCATCATCCGCGGCGCGGCCTACAAGGCGCTGACCGGCGACACCGGCCCGCAGGGCGCTGGGTCCATCCTCAAGCTGCTCGAGGCCATGGACACCTACATCCCCGAGCCGATGCGCGAGACCGACAAGCCGTTCCTGATGCCGGTGGAAGACGTCTTTTCCATCGCCGGCCGCGGCACCGTCGCCACCGGCCGTATCGAGCGCGGCAAGATCAAGGTCGGCGAGGAAGTGGAAGTGGTCGGCCTCAAGCCCACCACCAAGACCGTGGTCACCGGCGTCGAGTCGTTCCGCAAGCTCCTCGACGAAGGCCTCGCGGGCGACAACGTCGGCTGCCTGCTCCGCGGCGTGAAGCGTGAAGACATCGAGCGCGGCCAGGTGCTCTCCAAGCCCGGCTCGGTGACCCCGCACACCAAGTTCAAGGCCAACGTCTACGTCCTCACCAAGGACGAAGGCGGCCGCCACACGCCGTTCCTGAACGGCTACAAACCGCAGTTCTACTTCCGCACCACCGACGTGACCGGCGCCGTCAAGCTGCCCACCGGCGTCGAGATGGTCATGCCGGGCGACAACATCGAGATGGAGGTCGAGCTCGGCCTGCCCATCGCGATGGAGCGCGAGGTCCGTTTCGCCATCCGCGAGGGCGGCCGCACCGTCGGTGCAGGCGTCGTGACGCAGGTGGTGGCGTAAGCAAGCTCGGAAGGCCGCGGGTGGCGCTCTTACGAGCTACGCCCGCGGCCGTCAGCTCGTCTTTCGTTCTTTGAGATTTCACTAGAGGTATTGATGGCGACCCAGAAGATCCGGATCCGGCTGAAGGCGTACGACTACAAGCTGCTCGATCAGTCGGCCGGCGAGATCGTCGAGACCGCGAAGCGCACCGGCGCCAAGGTGGTGGGGCCCATCCCGCTGCCCACGCGCATCAACAAGTTCACCGTGCTGCGCAGCCCGCACGTCGACAAGAAGTCGCGCGAGCAGTTCGAGATCCGCACCCACAAGCGGCTCCTCGACATCCTCGAGCCCACCCAGCAGACGTTGGACGCCCTGATGAAGCTCGACTTGAGCGCCGGCGTCGACGTCGAGATCAAGAGCTAAGCCATGGCCACCCTGGACGTCATCAATCTCGAGAAGCAGAAGGTCGGGACCATCGACCTGCCCGACGAGATCGTCAACGCGGAAGTCGACGAGCACCTCTTCTACGAGGTGGTCAAGGCGCAGCTCGCCTCGCGGCGCGCCGGCACCGTCGGCGTCAAGAACCGCTCGCTCGTCTCCGGCGGCGGCAAGAAGCCGTACAAGCAGAAGGGGACCGGCCGCGCCCGCCAGGGCTCCATCCGCGCCAGCCAGTGGGTCGGCGGCGGCAAGGCGATGGCGCCGAAGATGCGCGACTACGAGTACCACGTGCCGAAGAAGGTGCGGAAAGCCGCCATCCGCGCCGCCATCTCCAAGCGCAACCAGGACAAGGCGCTGGTGGTGGTGGACGCCTGGGCGCCGAAAGAGCCGTCCACCAAGACCGCGCTCGCGGCGTTCGAGAAGCTCGGCCTCGCCAACGCTCTCATCCTCGGCGTCAAGGACAACCAGGCGCTCTTCAAGAGCGTGCGCAACGCCAAGAGCTTCAAGTTCCTGCCCGTCGAGGGCGCGAACGTCTTCGACATCCTGAACCACCACGCGCTCGTCCTCACCAAGGACGCCGCGCAGGCGCTGCAGGGAGTTTTGTCATGAATCGGTTCGACGTCATCAAGCGCCCGCTCGACACCGAGAAGCTCGACCGCATGCGCGACCGCGAGAACAAGTTCGCCTTCGAGATCGACATGAAGGCCAACAAGACCGAGGTCAAGCAGGCCATCGAGAACCTCTTCAAGGTGAAGGTGGTCGACATCAAGACCGCCATCGTCCGCGGCAAGTACCGCCGCATCGGCCGCAGCGAGGGCAAGCGCCCGAACTGGAAGAAGGCCGTCGTCACTCTCAAAGAGGGCGACGCCATTTCGCTCTTCGAGGGGAAGTAAGCCATGGCTTTGAAATCGTACAAGCCGACCAGCCCGGCCCGGCGCCTCACCACCTCGCCGGACTTCGCGGAAATCACGAAGTCGAAGCCGGAGCGCAGCCTCACCGCGCCGCTCAAGTCGCAGGGCGGCCGCAACGTGCACGGCCGCATCACCACCCGGCATCGCGGCGGCGGCCACAAGCAGCGGATGCGCATCATCGACTGGAAGCGCGACAAGGACGGCGTCAACGCCAAGGTCGCGGCCATCGAATACGATCCGAACCGCTCCGCCCGCCTCGCGCTCTTGCACTACACCGACGGCGAGAAGCGCTACATCCTCTGGCCGGTCGGCGTGAACGTCGGGGACATTCTCTCCTCCGGCGAGAACGTCGACATCCGCCCGGGCAATTCGCTTCCGCTGCACGCCATCCCGCTCGGCACCGTCATCCACAACATCGAGATGAAGAAGGGCCACGGCGCGCAGATGATCCGCAGCGCCGGCTCCTTCGGGCAGTTGATGGCGAAGGAAGGCAAGTACGCCCAGATCCGCATGCCCTCGACCGAGGTCCGCAAGATCCTGCTCGAGTGCAAGGCGACCATCGGCCAGCTCGGCAACACCGAGCACGAGATCGTCCGCATCGGCAAGGCCGGCCGCAACCGCTGGAAGGGCTGGCGTCCCACCACCCGCGGCCTCGCCATGAACCCCGTCGATCACCCGCACGGCGGCGGCGAAGGCAAGTCCGGCCAGGGCAACCCGCACCCGGTCTCGCCCTGGGGCAAGCCCACCAAGGGCTACAAGACGCGCGTCAACAAGCGCACGACGAAGTTCATCATCAAGCGCCGCGACAAGGGAGTCCGGTAATGGCTCGCAGCATCAAGAAGGGCCCGTTCGTGGATCGCCACCTGATCAAGAAGGTGGAAGACATGAACCGGCAGAACCAGAAGAAGGTGGTCAAGACCTGGTCGCGCCGTTCGACCATCCTGCCCGACCTGGTCGGCCACACGTTCGCGGTGCACAACGGGCGCAAGTTCATCCCGGTGTTCGTCACCGAGAACATGGTCGGCCACAAGCTCGGCGAATTCGCGCCCACCCGCACCTTCCACGGCCACACCGGCGACAAGAAGGCGGCCAAGCCCGGCGCCGCTCCCGCCGCCGCGCCGGCCGCGAAGTAACGGAGAACGACATGGAAGCCACCGCCAAGCTCCGCTACCTCCGCATCACCCCGCGCAAGGTCCGCGTCGTCGCCGACCTGATCCGCGGCAAGAACGTCAACGCCGCCCTGGCGCAGCTCGCCTACGTGGAGAAGCGCGCCGCGGAGCCGGTGGCGAAGCTGCTCCGCTCGGCGGTCGCCAACGCCGAGCAGGCCGCCAAGGATCAGAACCTGGACGTCGACCTGCTCACGGTGAAGGAGCTGATGGTCGATCAGGGCCCGTCCTTGCGCCGCTTCATGCCGCGCGCGATGGGCCGCGCCTTCAAGGTCCTGAAGAAGACCAGCCACGTCTCGCTCACCATCTCGGACGAGAGCCGCAAGAAGCGCGCTCCGAGCGCCGCGGCCGGCACGCAGAAACCAATGAACGCGAAGAAGAAGGGGCGGAACTAATGGGTCAGAAAGTCAATCCGGTCGGGTTCCGGCTCGGCGTCATCCGCTCGTGGGACTCCAAGTGGTACGAGGAGAAGAACTACGCCAAGTGGCTGCACGAAGACATCCACCTGCGCGAGTACGTGAAGAAGAAGCTCGGCCAGGCCGGCATCAGCAAGGTCGAGATCGAGCGCGCCGCCAACAAGGTGAAGGTCAACGTGCACACCGCGCGTCCCGGCATCGTCATCGGCAAGCGCGGCGCCGGCATCGAGAGCATCAAGAAGGAGCTGCAAGGGTTCACGCAGAATGAAGTCTTCTTGAACATCGTCGAGGTCCGCAAGGCCGAGACCGACGCGCAGCTCGTCGCCGAGAACATCACCACCCAGCTCGAGCGGCGCATCGCCTTCCGCCGGGCGATGAAGAAGGCCATCCAGACCGCGCAGAAGTTCGGCGCCAAGGGCATCCGCGTCGCCTGCTCGGGCCGCCTGGGCGGCGCCGAAATGGCCCGCTACGAGTGGTACCGCGAAGGCCGCGTCCCCTTGCACACGCTGCGCGCCGACATCGACTACGGCTTCGCCGAGGCGAAGACCACCTACGGCAAGATCGGCTGCAAGGTTTGGATCTTCCGCGGCGAGATCCTCCCCGAGGCAGCAGGCGCCGAGAAGCGCTCCGCCTCCGGCCGCCAGGCTCCCGCCCGCAGCTCGACCGGCGGCGCCACCCCGAGCCCGGTGCAGTAGGCCTTCACCAAACTTTTTGCTCAACGAGATTTCGCCATGATGCAGCCAGCACGCACCAAGTTCCGCAAGCAGCAGAAAGGCCGCCACAAGGGCAAGGCCTACCGCGGCGGAGAGCTCGCCTTCGGCGACTATGGCCTCAAGGTCATGGAGTCGGGGCGCCTCACCGCGCGCCAGATCGAAGCCGGCCGTATCGCCATGACCCGCTTCATCAAGCGCGGCGGCAAAGTCTGGATCCGCGTCTTCCCGGACAAGCCGGTCACCAAGAAGCCGGCCGAAACCCGCATGGGCCACGGCAAGGGCAACGTCGAGGAGTGGCACGCCGTCGTGAAGATGGGCCGGATCCTCTACGAGATGGAAGGCGTGACCGACGCCGTCGCCAAGGAAGCGATGGCGCTCGCCTCGCACAAGCTGCCGCTGCACACCAAGATGGTGAGCCGCGCCGCCGAGCTGGGAGCCTGAGATGAAAGCTGCCGAGCTCAAGGACCTCTCCGTCGACGAGCTGACCCGCAAGGCGGGTGAGCTGCGCGAGAACCTCTTCAACCTGAAGATCCGCCGCCGCGCCGGGACGCTCGAATCCGTCTCCGACGTGACCAAGAACAAGCGCGACCTGGCCCGCGTCCTGACGCTGCTCACGCAGAAGCAGGGCACCAGCAAGGCCTCGCGGAAGAAGCCCGCGCAAAGCACCGAAGCCGGGAAGAAAGAATAGCCATGGGCGAGAACACGACGACGGAACAGGTGCACGCAGAGCGGGGTCAGCCAAAGACCCGCATCGGCGTGGTCACCTCCAACAAGATGACCAAGACCGTGGTGGTGCAGGTCGAGCGCAAGGCGCGCCACGGCAAGTACGGCAAGTATCTGGTGGAGAAGAAGAAGTACAAGGCGCACGACGAGGAGCAGGCCTGCAAGCCGGGCGACAAGGTCCGCATCGTCGAGACGCGGCCGATGTCGAAGGACAAGCGCTGGCGGGTGGCCGAGATCCTGGTCAAGGCCGAGATCGAGCCCACCGCCAAGGGTGAGGGGGCGACGCCATGATCCAGACGACGACGGTCCTCGACGTGGCCGACAACAGCGGCGCGAAGAAGGTGGCCTGCATCAAGGTCCTGGGCGGCACCAAGAAGCGCTACGCCACCATCGGCGACGTGATCGTGGTCTCCGTCAAGGAGGCCTTGATCAACTCGAAGGTGAAGAAGGGCGAGGTCGCGCGCGCGGTGATCGTGCGGACCAAGCGCGAGCTCAAGCGCCCTGACGGCAGCTACATCAAGTTCGACACCAACAGCGCGGTGATGGTCTCCAAGGAAGGCGAGCCCATCGGCACCCGCATCTTCGGGCCGGTCGCGCGCGAGCTCCGCGCCAAGAAGTTCATGAAGATCATCTCGCTCGCGCCGGAGGTCCTCTAAGCCATGGCCCGCGCAAGCATCCGCATCAAGAAGGGCGATCTCGTCTACGTCCTCTCCGGCAAGGAGAAGGGCAAGACCGGCAAGGTGCTGGTCATCGACCACGAGTCGCAGCGCGCCGAGGTGGAGAAGCTGATGGTGGTGAAGCGCCACCTGAAGCGCGGCCGCAACCCGGCGGCGCCGGAAGGCGGCATCGTCGAACGAAACGGCAGCATCCACATCTCGAACCTCGCGCTCATCGATCCGGAGTCGAAGAAGCCGACCCGCATCGGCACGAAGCTCCTCGAGAACGGCAAGCGCGTCCGCATCGCCAAGCGCTCCGGCGCGCAGATCGATCAGTAAAGGGACACCAAGATGGCCGACGACAAGAAGACGCACGACAAGGACGACAAGCCGAAGAAGCACGCCCACGGCGAAGGCCCGATCACCGAGCCCAAGGCGGAAGGGCAGAAGAAGCAGGGCGGCAAGAAGGGCAAGAAGGAGAAAGCGCCCGCGACCATCCAGGCCGCGCAGGGGAAGGCCGCCGCCAAGGGCGACAAGCCCGCGCGGCTCGCCGTCGGCTACAAGGAGCACGTCATTCCGGCCCTGATGAAGGACTTCGGCTACAAGAACCCGATGCAGGTGCCGAAGGTCGAGAAGGTCGTCATCAACATGGGCCTCGGCGAAGCCATCAGCAACAACAAGCTGATCGAGCAGGCCGAGGAGCAGATGATGGCCATCACCGGGCAGAAGGGCGTGGTCACCCGCTCGCGCAAGAGCATCGCCAACTTCAAGCTCCGCGAGAACCAGCCCATCGGCGTGATGGCCACCCTGCGGAAGGACCGCATGTACGAGTTCTTGGACCGCTTGATGAGCATGGCGCTGCCCCGCGTGCGCGACTTCAAGGGCGTCTCCACCAAGAGCTTCGACGGCAAGGGCAACTACACGCTCGGCATCAAGGAACAGATCATCTTCCCCGAGATCAACTACGACAAGATCGAGAAGATCAAAGGGATGAACATCACCATCGTCACCACCGCCAAGAGCGACGAAGAGGGCCGCGCTCTGCTCAAGCACCTCGGCATGCCCTTCCGGACCGCGTAACCATGGCCAAGCTCTCCAAGATCGCGCAGGCAAAGCGCCTCGCCAAGAAGCCGAAGTTCAAGGTGCGGGCCTACACCCGCTGCGGGCTCTGCGGCCGTCCGCGGGCGTACCTGAACAAGTTCGAGATGTGCCGCATCTGCTTCCGCAATCGCGCCCTGAAGGGCGAGATCACCGGAGTCATCAAGTCGTCGTGGTAGTCCAACGCACGAGCCGGCGCGCCCCACCGCGGGTACGGCCGGCCGGAGGTAGTCCGCAATGAGCATGACCGATCCAGTGGCCGATCTTCTCACCCGCATCCGCAATGCGCAGCGCGCCGGGCTGACGGAGATTGCGCTCCCGAAGAGCAACCTGAAGCAGCGTATCTGCGAAGTGCTCCGCGACGAGGGCTTCGTCCGCGAGGTCACCGCCAAAGAAGGCGGCATCCAGGGCAGCCTCCACGTGGTCTTGAAGTACGACGAGGACAAGCGGCCGGCCATCAGCGAGATCAAGCGCCAGTCCAAGCCGGGCTTGCGCCGCTACGTGAAGCACACCGAGATCCCCAAGGTCATGAACGGGCTCGGCATCGCCATCCTCTCCACCTCGAAGGGCGTGCTCGTCGACCGCGAGGCCCGCAAGCAGCATCTGGGCGGCGAGCTCATCGCCACCGTCTGGTAAGGAGCCGCACATGTCCCGCATCGGCAAGCTCACCATCAAGATTCCGGACAAGGTCAAGGTGTCCGCGCAGCCCGGCCTGGTCAGCGTCGAAGGCCCCAAGGGCAAGGTCGCGCAGAAGCTCGACCGCGAGATCAAGGTCACCATCGACAAGGGCGAAGTCCGCGTCGATCGCCCCAACGACTCGCGTCGCTCGCGCCAGCTCCACGGCCTTTCCCGCACGCTGGTCGCCAACATGATCCACGGCGTCACCACCGGCTTCTCCCGCTCGCTCGACATCAGCGGCGTCGGCTACAAGGCGGAGCTGAAGGGCAAGGAAGTGCACCTCGCGCTCGGCTTCTCGCACCCGGTCGTCTATCCGCTGCCGGAAGGCGTCACCGCCGAATACGACGCGAAGGGCAACCGCCTGACCGTGAAGGGCGCCGACAAGCACCAGATCGGGCTCGTTGCAGCCGAGATCAGGAAGCTGCGTCCGCCCGAACCGTACAAGGGCAAGGGCGTGAAGTACGCCGAGGAAACCATCCGCCGCAAGCAGGGCAAGACGGGGGCCGCGTAATGAGCGCCACGACCAACATGAAGAAGCAGGAGCTGCG
>DASXHM010000328.1:0-20129 GCA_036488495.1 Myxococcales bacterium
GTACGCGTGCGGCTGGCCGAGCTTGCGGAGCAGCTCTCCCAGCTCCACCTCGCGCAGCGAGAGATCGGTCGTGACCGGCAGGTTCTTGGCGAGCTCGATCTGCACGCTGCCAGCGACGGTGCCCCTGCCGGCGGAGACGTCGAGCTTGTCGAGCTTGATGCGCGCGGGCGTGAGATCGAAATGCAGCTTGGTGTCGCCCGGCGAAAATCCTTCCAGCGCGAGCGCCTTCAGCTTCACGTCACCCTGCGCGCGTACCGCGCCTTTCGCCACGGAGACGGTTGCGTCCAGAGCGAGCCCTCCGGAGACGTCATGGAGCTTGCCGGGCAAGAGTCTCGCGGAAGCGGTCCGCAGGTCGTCGATGCGCAGATTGCCGGTTGCTTCGATGCGCGGGTGGCAAAGGTCTTTCAGCGTCGCTTTGACGAAGGCCGAAGCATCGGTGCCGACGACGTCCGCGTGCGCGAGTTGCACAACGCCTCTGCCGCGCAAATCCACCGTGCCTTCGGCCTTGGTCGACACGAGCCCGATGGTCCGCCCCGGCACTTCCACGCTGCCGCCGTGGGTGGCGATCCTGGCCGACAGCTCCTTGCCCTGCCCGCTGACCTTCAAGGTCGCGCGCGGCACCTGCACGCGCACGCCGCCCGCGCGCACGTCGACGCTGGCCTTACGAATCTGGACGCGGCCGAAGTCGAAGCGATCGAGCACGTCCGGCAGGCACTGCCCGCCCTGCGCAGGCCCGCGATCCTTGCCGGGCTCGAGCGCGAGCTTGAGCTGCGGATAATCCACTTCCAGCCGTTCCAGCTTCACCCGCTGCAGGATGGGCTGCACTTTCACCTGCGCGAAGATGCGGGCCACCTTCAGCTCGATGCGGCCCTTCTGGTCCTTGGCGGAGAGGCCTTCGATGGTGAGCCGGCCCGATTCCGGCAGCATCTCGCAGCGGCCGACGGTGACTTTGGCGGCGGTCGCGTCCTCGATGGTGGCGACGGCGTACGCGCAGAGGTTCTTGGCCACGAATTCCGTGCGCAAGAAGGCCACCGCCGCGAACGACACGGCCAGGGCAGCCAACACTGCGGCGACGAGAACGCGAATCAAGAACGGGCCTCCGACGGAGCGCGCGGGTCGCGCTCGAACAGAACCGTCACGAGGGCTTGGCTAGTCCCGCGAGATAGCGATCGATCTCGCCCAGGTCGATGGGCTTCGGCTTCTCCGCACCGGCAGCGGGCGGCGGATTGGCGACGCTCGCTTTCTTGACGGGCGCCGAGAGAGCGCCTGCCTCCATGGGCGAGGCCCCGCCGTCCAGGCCCAGGTCCAATGCCACCCGCTCGATCATCGGGTCGTCGATGAGTGGGGCGCGCGCGACGTAGCCTTCGAAGAGCGCGTTGTCGCAGAGCGTGTTGATGACGCGCGGGGTGCCGCTGGAAAATCGATGGACCGCCTTCACCGCGCCGGGCGTGAACGGCATTCGCGCCGCGCCGGCGAGCCGCAGCCGGTGCTTGATGTAGGCCTCTGTGCTCTCGGCGTTCAGGTGGTCGAGCCGGTACTTGATGGCCACGCGCTGGGCGAGCGGCGGATCCAATTTCAGGTTTTGCTCGATCTCCGGCAGGCCGAAGAAGATCAGGCTGATGAGCTTGCGGTCGGGCACTTCCAGGTTCAAGAGCCCGCGGAACTCCTCCATCAGCTCGCGCGTCGCCAGCATCTGCGCTTCGTCGATGAGGACCACCGCTTTTTTGCCCTGCTCGTAGATCTTGACCAGCCGCTGGTAGAGCTGGCCGAGCAGCGTCAGCTTGTCTTCGCTGGGCGCCTCGACGCCAAGTTGCAGCGCGATGCGCTTCAAGAGCCAGGAGGCCGTCACCCCGCTGTGGATGATGACCAGGAGGGCCGCTTCGTATTCGGCTTCGGGCAACGAATCGAGGAGGCGCCGCGCCAACGTGGTCTTGCCCGCGCCGATGTCCCCGACCAGGATGCCGAGGCCCTTCATCGAAGAGCAGAGGTGGGTGAGCCGCATCAGCGCTTGCGAATGCTGCGGCGAATTGAAGTAGAAGCGCGAGACCGGCGCGTTCGAAAAAGGCTCCTGGGCCAGCTCGTAATAGTCGAGGTAGTTCATCAGACGAAGCCGATCTTGCGCGCCTTGCGCGCGGCTTCCGCGGACTTCGCGTCGTCTTGCTCGGTCGAGCTACTCTCGTTTTGCGCGGGCTGCGCGGACTGCGGAGGTTTCGCAGGCTGGGCGCTCTTCGGCGCGCGCGAGGTGGCCACGGGCGCTCGCGGCGTTCCGCCCAGGCGCAAGATGCGCGCCTGCACGTCGCGATACCGCGCATCCACGCGCTCGACCGCCGCATATTGCTCGAGCGCTTCGTCGCGCTGGCCGAGCTGCTCCAAGGCGTTGCCCAATTCGAAGGAGAGCGCCTTGCGCGCTTCCGCGCCGAGAGTCGCGAGCGCAAGTCCGTCCTCGAACCGCTTGACCGCTTCCGGCAGCCTGCCCCGCTCGGCCTCGCAGATGCCGACCATCAGCATGCAGTCGGCGGCGCGCGGCCCGCCCTTGCCGTGCCGGACGGCCAGCTCGAATTCGGCCACCGCTTCGTCGACGAGGCCCATCTCCTTGTAGGCGATGCCCAGGTCGTAATGGGTCTGGACGTCCTCCGGACGGATGGTCTCCTGCACTTTGGCGCGGAACTCGCCCAAGACTTCGCTGGCGGAGACCTGGAACGGATCGAGCGCGTCGCCGTCGAGCGGCTGGTCGGGGTCGTCTTCCGGACCCACTTCGGCGGCCAGCTCGGCGGCCAATTCGGCCGCGAGATCGTCGTGCTCGCCGCCGCCCGCGCTGCGCGAGCTGAGACGTTCCAACCGTTCGGTCGCGCCCGGATGTCCCGGCGCGCCGAGCAGGATGGATTCGAGGATGGCGCGCGCGTCTTCGACGAGGCCGGCCTGGATGTAGAAGTCCGCTTCGGCGAGATCGCTTGCGAAGTCGTCGGGCAGCGCGGCCTCGGCCGGAGCCTCGGGGCTTTCGACGACGACGGAGACTCCGTCATCCGATGCTTCCGCGCCGCTCATGACCGCCGAGGCGTCCGCGCTCTGCGCCAACGGCGATTCAGAGGCCGCGGCTTCGTCGGCGAGCGCGATGGTTTCGTCGTCGACGACTTCGACCGGCGCCTCGTCCTCGACCTGGATGGCTTCGACGGGCGCAGCTTCGATGGACTCCGCGGGCTCGGAGTCGTGCGCGACTTCGAGCTGGTCTGCGCGCTCGGACTCGTCCGCGACTTCGAGCTGATCTGCTTCGCCGTCGTCGAGCTCGATCTCGTCGTGCTCGAGCACCTCGTGCTCTTCGAGCTCTTCTTCGACGAGCTCGTCCTCGGCGGAGAGCTGCAGCGTCTCTTCGTCCGGCAGTGGGGCAGGCGCAACCTGCGCCACGGCCGCGTGGCTCGGATCCAATCCGGCCAATTCCGCGCGGGCAGCCTCGGCGCGCTCGTCGCCCTTGGGCGAGAGGCGGAGGATGGCCGCGAGCGAGGTGATTGCGTCGTCGTTGCGGCCGAGCAGGATTGCGACCGACTTGGCTTTGTGGTGCGCCTCGAGATTGTCCGGCTCGGCGGCGAAGATCTTCCGCAGGTGCTCGAGCGCTTTCTCGTGGAGGCCGTACTTGATGTAGACCTCGGTCTCCTTGAGCAGCTTGGGCACCGCCACCGGCGCGCGCGAGGCCTGCGGCATCGCCACTTGCGCAGCGGGCTGCTGCGGCGAAGGAGAAGCGACGCCCACCGCCGGCGTCGGCTGGGGCGGAGGAGGCGGCGGCGAAGCGCGCGGAATGGGCCCGGTGCCCCCCCGGGCGACCGTCGGCGCGGCAATGGGCCCCGTCGCAGGCTTCGCCGCAGGCGCCGGCTCCACCCGCAAAGGCCCGGTCGCGGGACGCGAAGGCACCGGACCCGTCGCGGGGCGCGCAGCCACAGGTCCCGTCTTCGGCCGCGCGGGTGGCGGCGGCTTCGAAGCTTCCACCGCGTCGTCCACTCCCTTGAGCGCGGTCTTCAATTCCGCATCGTCGGGCGCGAGCTCGACGGCCTGTTGGTACGTCTTGCGCGCTTCGTCGAGCCGGCTCGCGTCCATGTGGACCCGCGCCAGCTCCTTCAACACCGAGACCGTCTTGGAAACCTGCCCCAGCTCCTGGAACGCCCGCGCCAGCATCTGCAGCGTCGTCAGATCGCGCGGCGTGGCCTTGAAGCAGATCTGCAATTTCGCCAGCGCCCGCTTCGAATCGCCGCGGGAGAGATAGCTCTCCGCCAGCTCCTTCGCGAGCGCCACGTCCGACTGGTCGAGATGGCTGATCCGCTCCGCCACCCGCAGGTAGTCGTCGCTGCGGCCATTGCGCTGCAGGTATTGGGCGGCGCGGCGAAGCTCGGTGACCGCCGGCCCCAGATCGTCCTGCCGCGCATACTGCTCGCCCAGGCGAATGCGGGCGGCGACGTTGTCCGGATCCAGGTCGACGAGCTTTTTCAGGGTGTCGAGGCTGGACTTGGTGTCGCCGATCTTCTCGTAGTGCGCGGCGACGGCCTGCCATTCCTTGGTGGCGTCGCCGACCAGTCCGAGCTGCTGGTACAGCTCGGCCAGGCGGACGTTGACCTCCACCCGGTCGATGACCTTCAGGACCTGCTTGTAGAGCGCAACCGCTTTCAAATAGAAGCCCTGCGCCGCATAGGTCTTGGCGACTTTTTCGAAGCAATCGGCCGCTTCCGCCTTGCGGCTCATCTTCTGGTACAGCTCGGCGAGCTTCTGCAGCACCCGGACGTCGTCCGGATCCACGTCCAGGATGCGCTGGTATTCCTTGACCGCTTTCTCGAACTGACCCTTGCCGATCAGCTTGGTCGCGGACTCGATGACCTTGTTTTTGTCCATCGGTCGGCGATGCTCACCTGAAGTTTGAAGACACGGAGGAGGGCAGAGCACCGTAACGGGCAAACGAGCAATCGGTCAAGGGAAAGACCGGCTCGTCCCACGAGTATAAAAGCCCGCTGTTGGGCGTACCGTTCAGGCCGGATTTTCGGCCAGGAGCTTCTCCACCAGCCGCGTGTCGTACCTGCCTTGCACGAACGGCTCGTAGCGCAGGAGCCGCTTGTGGAAGGCGATGTTCGTCTTGATGCCTTCGACGATGTACTCCTCGAGCGCGCGCCGCATCCGCATGATGGCGGCCGGACGGCTGTCCGCCGTGACGATGAGCTTCGCCACCATCGAATCGTAGAACGGGAGAACGCGGTATTGCTCGTAAGCCGCGGAATCGATGCGCACGCCCAAGCCCCCGGGCGAGTTGTAGGCGGTGATGAGTCCGGGTGAGGGCGCGAACGACACCGGATCCTCCGCATTGACCCGGCATTCGATGGCGTGGCCCTTCATGGAAATGCTTTTTTGCGTGCGCCCCAATTCCTCACCCGCTGCGAGCCGGATCTGCTCTTTCAACAAGTCGATGCCGGTCACGCTCTCGGTCACCGGGTGCTCGACCTGGATGCGGGTGTTCATCTCCATGAAATAGAATTCGGAGCGCTCGTCGAGCAGAAACTCGATGGTGCCGACGTTGTTGTACTCGATCTTCTTCATCGCCTCGACGGCGACCCGCCCCATCCGCTCGCGCAGCTTGTCGTTCAAGGCCGGGCTCGGGCTCTCCTCCAGCATCTTCTGGTGGCGGCGCTGCACCGAACATTCGCGCTCGCCCAGGTGGATGACGTTGCCGTGCTCGTCGGCGACGATCTGGATTTCGATGTGCCGCGGGTGCTCGACGTAGCGCTCGACGTACATGTCGCCGTTGCCGAACGCGGCCAGCGACTCCGCCGAAGCGGTGCGATACGCTTGCGAGAGTTGCTCCTTCTCGCGGACGATCTTCATGCCGCGCCCGCCGCCTCCGGAAGCGGCCTTGAGAATCACCGGGAAGCCGACCTTTTCGGCCAGCTTCAAGAGCTCCCGCTCGTCCCGGATGACGCCTTCGCTGCCCGGAAGCTGTGGCAAGCCGGCTTCCTTCATGGCCTCCTTGGCGCGGATCTTGTTGCCCATCATCCGCAGCATCTCCGGCCGCGGACCGATCCAGCCGAGCCCGGCGTGGATGACCATTTCGGCGAATTCGGCGTTTTCGGAGAGGAAGCCGTAGCCGGGATGGATGGCGTCGGCGCCGCTGACCTCGGCGGCGGAGAGCAGCGCGGGGATGTTGAGGTAGCTCTCCTTCGAGGGCGGCGGCCCGATGCAGAAGGACTGGTCGGCGAAGCGGACGTGGAGCGAATTGCGATCGGCGGTGGAGTGCACCGCCACGGTCTCGATGCCGAGCTCGTGGGCCGCGCGGATGATGCGCAGCGCGATCTCCCCGCGGTTGGCGATCAGGATGCGGTGGAACATCACCCGCTCACACAGGCTCGAACCGGAACAAGGCCTCGCCGTATTCGACCGGGCTGCCGTTCTGGATCAGCACCTCGACCAGCTTCCCCGGCTGCTCGGCCTCGATCTCGTTCATCAGCTTCATCGCCTCGACGATGCAGAGCACCTGGCCCTTCGCGATCTGCTGGCCGACGTCGACGAACGGCGGGGTCTCCGGATTGGCCGAGCGATAGAAGGTGCCCACGAACGGCGAATTGACGGTGAAGGTCTTCTTGTCGCTCTCCACCTTGGCGGCTGCCGCAGCCGCGGCGGATGCGGCAGGAGTGGGCGCGGCAGCGGCCGGCGCGCTCTGGGCAACCACCGCCGGAACAGGCGCGGCGATGGGCATGGCCTGCACCACCGCGGGCGCCGCCGGCGGGTGCCCGAGGCGCAGGTCGAGCGTCTCCTCTCCCGCGGCCCAGGTCAGCCGGGTGACGTCGGTCCCTTTCAGCGCTTCGAGGATGGCTTTGAGCTTGTCGACGTCCATGAGGTCTTACGCAGTGCCCACGCGGGTCAGGTATTCGCCCGAGCGGGTATCGATCTTGAGCGTGTCGCCTTCATTGATGAAGAGCGGGACGTTCAAGGTGTAGCCGGTCTCGAGAGTCGCCGGCTTCATCGCGCCCGACACGGTGTCGCCGCGCGCGCCCGGGTCGCACTTGGTCACCCGCAATTCGACGGCGTTGGGCAGATCCACCGAGATGGCGCGGCCGTTCCAGAAGAGGACGCCCGCTTCCATGTTCTCTTTGAGGAAGTTCTTCGATTCCCCCAGGCCCGCCTCGTCCACGTGGCTCTGCTCGAAGTTCTTCGAATCCATGAAGACGAAGTGCTCGCCCTCTTTGTAGAGGTACTGCATCTTCTTCTCTTCAATGTCCGGGCGTCCGACTTTTTCGCCCGACTTGAAGTTCTTCTCCAGGACGCGGCCGGAGATGAGCGACTTGTAGCGGGTGCGCACGAAGGCCGAGCCCTTGCCCGGTTTCACGTGCTGGAACTCGACGATGACGTACGGCTCGTTGTCCATGAGGATCTTGAGCCCGTTGCGGAACTCGCTGGTGTCGATCACGTCGGCCATCTGCGTGCATCCTTTCGGAAGGCGCGCGGTGTACAACAAACGGAAAGCACCGTCCAGAGCGCAAGAGTGCCTGCGGGTCGGAGCGGGCAGAGCCGCCGCAGCTCAGAGCTTGGCGAGCAGCTTTCGGCTCAGAGCTGCGCGATGAGCTTGGGAGACGCGATGCGCAATTCATACCGCGCGCGGCCCACGTTGCCTTCCGGCGCCAGCGTGACGACGACGAAGTAATCCGGCGAGAGCGGCCGTGCCACCGCCACCATCTTTTCTGTGCGGATGGACACTTCGGAAGCGCGCCCCATCTGCAGGGTTTCGGCAGCCTGCCGGACCTGGGAGACGATTCCGCTGTATTCGACCAACAGGTCCTGCAGCGCGATGCCTTCGGCGGGACGCTGTTCGTGGGTCTCGATGGCGATGCCGTCGAAGCCCATCAAGCTGGCCGCGAAGGCGCCGTCGACCTTGCCGCAGATTCCCTGCAGATCCTCGCGAAAACCCATTCCTACCTCCGGCTGCGGACCCGCTCGAGAAGCTCGTTCAAGATGGCGACGCGCGCCCCCGCCGAAGGCAGCTCCGCCAGGCGCTTCTTGGCGATCGCCGCGATTTCGGCATCCGGGCCTTCGGCAAGGCGCTTGTAGATCTCGCGCGCCCGGCCGGCGAGACCCTGCTTGAGGTACAGCTCGGCGAGCGTCAGCGTCAAGCGAAGGTCAGAAGCACGCTTCGAAGGCGCAGTTCGCTCCGTTGCACACGTGGACGACGTAATCGTGGTCGCTGGTGCTGACCGTCGTGCCATCGTCGAGCTTGCCCTCGATGCGGGTGGTCGTGCGCACGAACGCGTCCGTCAAGCCGTTGACCGCCGCCAGCACCGTCGCGGGCGAGAACAACTCGACCACCACCACTTGCGAGGTTTGGGACGGCACCGCCCCGCTGCTCACCGGGATGATCTGTTGCGCGAGCGTGACAGGGGCGGCGCCGGTCGAGGGCAGGATCTCGTAGTCCACCACTGCCTGGTGGGGCGAGAAGTTGTTGGTGGCGGCGTTCAACGCGGTGTTCAGCGTGCTCACGTCGATGAGCTGGTTCTTCACCACGAACCCGGCGCTCGCGCGGTTGACCGAGCCGGCCGTGTTGTAGTTCGGCAGGATTTCTTCGCCGTCGCCGGCGTTGTACGTGCACGCTGCCGAAGTCGTCGGCGTCGCGGCAGTGAACTTCCCGACCACGACGCCGGTCACGACCAGGCTGCCGTTCCGATCATTCGTGGTGCAAGCCGCCGCGAGCAAAGCGATGGCGATGAGGTTGCGCAGGTTCATGGCGATCTCCTACTTGAGGTCGTCGGCCGACGAAGTCTGGGCGACGACCGATTGCGAGCGGTTGACGATGCGCGGCGTGATGAAGATGAGGAGCTCGGTGCGCGCGTCCGACACCGTCTTCTTCTTGAACAGCCAGCCGAGGATGGGGATCTTCGAGAGCACCGGCACTTCCGTCCACGCCTCGGAGTTCTGCCGGGTGTAGATGCCGCCGATGACGGTGGTCTCGCCGTCGCGCACCAGCACTTCCGTCTTCGCCTCACGCCGGCTGATCGACGGCTGCCCGTTCGACCCGGTGAGCTGCGGGTTCGGCTGGTTGTTGGTGGCGTTGATCTTCATCTGGATGGAGCCTTCCTGGGTCACGTGCGGCGTGCAGCGCAACTCCAGGCGGGCTTCGATGAAGGTGGTGGTGACGCCCGCCGCGCTGGTCTGCGAGTACGGGATGCTGATGCCCTGGCTGATGCTGGCGTCGATGTTGTCGACGGTGACGACGCGCGGCGAGCTGATGGTCTTGATGGTGCCGTTCGTCTCCGCCGCGGAGAGGCGCAGGTTGAGGTTGGCCGCGCCGCCCGCGCTGCCGAAGACGAAGCCCAAGCCGCCGCCGCTGTTCAGGCCCACCGCTGCCGGCATGTTGACGGCGAAGTTCGGGGTGGTGACGCCGGTCAAGCCGCCGGTCGGAGCGGTCGGGTCGTCGGCGGCGCCCGCCACCGAGAGGATGTTCGGGAAGATGAGGCCGGTCGGGTTGCCGAAGGTCGGGGCCAGGCTGACGTTGCCGCCCCACTGGATGCCCGCCTCGCGGGAGAAGCTGGTGGCGGCTTCGACGATGCGCGCCTCGATCAAGACTTCCGGCGTCTGCGTGTCGAGGTTTCTGACGATGCCTTCGGCGCGGAGCAGCGCGTCCTGCACGTCCTTGACGATCAGCGTGTTGGTGCGGGTGTCGACGGTGACGGTGCCGCGGTCGGAGAGCGAGTCCTTGATTTGCGCGGTCAGCGTGTCGGCCTTGGCGTAGTTGACCGGGATCAGGCGGACCTTGAGCGGCTCGGCGGCCTGGCGGTTCCGGTACGCTTCCGCCGCGTCCTTCTGCTCCTTGCGCAGGGTGTCGATGGGCGCGACCCGGATGATGTTGCCGATGTCCTCGCGGCCGAGGCCCTTCGACTTGAGGATGATGTCGAGCGCCTGGTCCCAGGGGACGTTGCGGAGCCGGATGGTGACCGTGCCGCGAACGTCGTCCGCCACGATGATGTTGCGCTTGCTGATCTCGGCGACCGCGCCGAGCAGGTTCTTGATGTCGATGTCCTTGACGTTGAAGTCGACCTTGCGGCCCGAGTATTGGCTTGCGTCGTAGACGTTGCCTTCGGCCGACGCGGCGCGCGCTTCCGAGGCCATGGCGGCGGCCTTGGGGGCCGGAGTCGCCGCCTGCGCCACCGCGGTCTTGCCGCTGAACTTCCAGAGGATGGCGCCCTTCTGCGCGGTCAGTTGATCGGCGGCGCCCTTGGAAAGGGTCGCGACCACCTTCACTTCGCCCGGCTGTCCGGGGACGCGGTAGCTGGCGACGTTCTGGACCGGGCCGCCCAGCGCGCTCGCGTCGAGGTTGCGCTCGAGCCGCTCGGGCAGCGCGGCGCCGTGGAGGGTGAGGACGGAGGTGGAAGCGTCAGGCCGGACGACGTCGAAACGGACGCTGTCTTCGAGGGCGACCAGCACTTCGGTGTGGCCCGCGGTGGTGCGGAGATCGACCGCGCGGACGTTGACCAGCTTGGGCGACTTCACTTCCGAGACGGCCTGGGCCTGGACGGGCTTCGAGTTGCTGCCGGGCCGCGCCGCCTCGGCGAGTGCAGGCTCTTTCGCCGCGCGCGGGGTGGCGGCGGCGACAACCTTCTCGCCGACCATCACTTCGAGCCCGGTTGCGCCGCGGCGCACTTCGTACTTCGGCATCGTGGAAGCGGCGGCGTCGACGACGACGCGGATGCCGCCGTCGTGCTTCGCCACGCGAACGCCCTTCACCTGGCCAGCGCCTGCGATGTTCTTCGCGTGCCCCGAGACGCCGTGCAGGTCGAGCGCGAGACGGCCCGGGTTGCGCAATTCGACGAGGCCGAAGCTGCCCACCTGTCCGTCGGTCGCGAGCCGCACGATGGATTGGCCTGCCGACTCGTGCACCGAGACCGAGGCGAGCTTGCGCGCAGGGCTCGCCACCGCCAGCACGTCTTCGCGCGAGACGACCAGGTTCGGGTCTGCCGGCGCGGGAACCGCCGCAGCCGTGGCAGCCGCCGGGACTTCCGCCGCAGCCGCGTCGCCGACGGTCAGGACGAGATCGTTCCCCGCCGCGGACACATCGTACTTCCGGTCGCCGTCGAGTTGGACGACGATGCGTCCGACGTGCGAGGCGCCTTCGTCGAACTGGGCCGCGGTCACCGCCGCGATGCCGCCCTGGTTGACGTCCAACGGCCGCGCCGCCGCGCTGACGTCGCCGCCGTTCAAGTCGATGACGACCCGCGGAGGCCCGGACAGCTTGAAGACGGTGAACTCCGGCTTCGCCGTGGCGTGGATGACGAGGCGCCCCTTCTGCGCTTCCAGCGAGGTCACTTTGACGGGCGTTTCCGCGCGCGCCGCGGTTGCCGCGCACAAGAGCGACGCGGCGATTGCAGCGAGGTGGAACGTCAGGCGCTTTCCAGGCATCCGCTTCTCCTTCGAAATGTCGAGGCGCATTACTGCGAGCCTCCTCGCGCGACGCCGAGGTTCTCGCCTTCCTGCAGGGCCTTCAGATCGGTCTCTTCGGACTTGTCCACCGGCACCGAGAGCTTCACGTTGACCGGATAGACGCGGCCGGTCGCGTGGTCGGTGATGGTCTCGGTGACCACCACTTCGTCGCGGTGGATTCCGGTCACCTTGCCGCCGTTCTGGCCGAGGAAATCGCCCAGGTGCACGGGCCAGCCGCGGTGCTCCGGATCCTCCACCATCGCGAGCGGATTGGCGGTGCCGGTCATGGTCAGCGAAAGCTTGAGCTGATCGAGCGGCCACTTCTCGAGCGGCGTCTTGGCCCGCCCGCGGTCTTCCACGTGGGCGGTGCCCCGGGGGACCGCGGTGGTGTTCTGGAACGGATCGCGCTTGCCGATGGGCGAGTAGACGTAGATGTTCGCCGGCAACACGGGCTTCGTCTCCTCTTCCAGCGGCTTCGCCGACGCGGCGGGGTTGGCGGCGCGGCGCGGAGGCGGAGGCGGGCTCCCGCAGGCAGCGGCGAGAACCAGCGCCAGGAGCGGCCGCGCGAAAGACATCTTGGCCGGCCGGATCATTTGGCCTCCGGCAGGAAGCGGAAGGTGGTGGCGATGTAGCTCGCCTGCACCACCAGCTTCTCGTTGACGGTCTTGGGCGTGCCCATCTTGATGTTGGTGACGTTGACGATGCGCGCGAGCTTGGAGATGGAGTCCAGGAAGACGCCGATCTCGTGGTAGTTGCCGGTCACCGACATGACGATGGGAATCGAGGCGTAGAAGGACTGCTTCTGCTCCGACTGCGGCTCGATGTTGTTGATGACGAGGCCGCTCTTGGTCCCGATTTCCGAGAGCGAGCGGATCAGATCGTCGATGTTCGCTTCGTTGGGCAACTCGGTCAGCGCCTGCGCCAGCCGCCGCTCCAGGATTTCCTTCTCGTGCTTGAACTGGGCGAGGTTGTTGGCGATGGACTGCTTCTGGATCAGCTCGTCCTCCAGCGTGCGCAGGGTGGCCTGGCGCTGCTGGATCTGGGTCTGCGCCGGATCGACGAAGAAGTACCAGTTGCCGAGCGTGACGATGGCGACCAGCACGGCGAGAAAGCCGAGCTTCTGCCCGAGCGGGGCCTTGTTGACGGTGTTGAGGACGTCCTGTCCGGTGAGCGCCATCTAGGATCCTCTCAAGCCGAGTAGTCGGCGTTGCAGGTGATGTTCCAGTCGACGGTCCCGTCGACGGCCTGCCGCGCGTTCTTGATGGTGACGTTGCTGAAGTGCTTCGACTCCTTCAGCTTCTTGGAAAAGGCGGAGAGGTCCTCGTACGAGGCGGCCCGGCCCTGCATGGTGACCGCGCCGGCAGCCTCGGCGTACTCGACGATCCACACCTTCGGCGGAATGATGGTCGCGAGATCGTCCATCACCCGCACCGGTCCCGTGCGGCCCTTCTTCAGCGCGTCGAGGATCTTCAGCTTGTCCTCGAGCGCCTTCTTGTCTTCCTTGATCGACTTCACCTCGCCGATGGTCTTCTCGAGCTGGGCGATGTCGGCGCGGGTCGAGGCGATGCGGCGGTCGAGCCCGGTCAATTCGTTGTCGACCTTGCTGTACCAGAAGTAGTTGCCGATCCCGACCAGCACCAGAAGCAGGCTGAGCAGCAGGATCTGCTGGCGGCCGAATTCGCGCTTCTTGGCGGCGCGGACAGGGAGAAGGTTGATGCGAATCATTGCGGCCTCCCCTAGCGCTCGTTCGACTTGCGCAGCGCAAGCCCGATGGCGACGGCCGCCGACGGGGCGACGTCCATCACGTAGTTGGGATCGAAGCGGCGGTTGTCGATCTCGACGCCCTTGAACGGATTCAGGATCTCCACCGGCACGCCGACGCGCTGCTCGATGACCTTGAAGAGCGCGGGGATCTTGGCGGTGCCGCCGGAGAGATAGAGCCGCGCGATGTGCGAGTCGGCGGCGGTGGCGGTGTAGAAGTCGAGCGAGCGCTGGATTTCGCCGGCCATCTGATCGGCGACGCCCTGGATGACCCGCTCCACTTCCTGCGGCACCACGCTGTCCGAGTCCTGCGCGGCGTCGCCGCCCACCTTCAGCTTCTCCGCCTCGTCGTAGGAGACGTTGAGCTGCTTCTGGATCTCTTCGGTGAACTGGTTCCCGCCCATGGTCACGTCGCGGGTGAAGGTGGTGAGCCCGTTGGCGATGACGTTGATGTTCACCACCGAGGCGCCGGCGTTGACGAGAACGATGGTCTCGCTCTTCGGCACTTCGTAATTGACCTCGAACGAGTTCTGCACCGCGAAAGCGTCGACGTCGACCACCACCGGCAAGAGCCCGGCCTCGCTGACCACCGAGGTGTAGTCGTTGATCATGTCCTTCTTGGCGGCGACGAGCAGCACGTCCATCTGGCCGGTGCCGGTATCGACCTCCGGCGGGGTGAGGATCTGCACGTCGATGTTCACGTCCTTCACGTCGAAGGGGATGTACTGCTCCGCCTCCCACTGAATGCTCTCTTCGAGCTCCTCGCGGCTCATCTTCGGCATGCTGATCTTCTTGATGATCACCGAATGGCCGGAGACGCCGATGGCCGCCTCGCGCGCCTTCAGCTTGTATTGCGAGACGAGCGTCTGGATCGCCTCGACGATGGCGGTCGAGTTCATCAAGGCGCCGTCGACGATGGCCTCGGGCGGCAACGGCTGCACGCCGAACGCCTCGAGGAAATAACCGCGCTTCGCCTCGCGAAGCTGGACCAGCTTGACGGAGGACGAGCCGATGTCGAGACCGAGCGCGAGCTTGCTCTTTGCCATTGGAGTTTTTGCCTCTGAACCTTAGGTCCCGCGGACGCTAGCACCGGAAATTCGGTCACCCAAAAAAACGTCCATCAGCGTGCTCCCACCCGCGTGCGGGCGCCGTTCTTGGGAAACAGCTTCTGGCTGTCCTGCAAGGTGAGGCCGAGCGCGAAGAGGATCTTCCGCTTGGTTTCCATGCGGCAGTCGTGGCCCGCCTCCACCCGATCGATGGTGGATTCGGAGACGCCGGCCTTGCGGGCCAGCTCTGCCTTGGCCATCAACGCCGCTTCGCGAAACCTCTGCACTCGGTTCAAAAGCCCCTCCACCGCTTCGTTCTTTCGTGGCCGCAATGCTTGGATCGGACCCATGTGGGCGGTCAAGGAACTGGCGTCGTTTTTCCATCATTGAGGGTGCAATGACCCCTCACTTTGCCGTCATTAGCAGTGCACACATCTGCATCCCACCAGCATTTGTGGCGGGCGAGGTAGGCGATTGTCGGGTTATTCCAGACCGTATTCGCGAATTTTATAGAGCAATGCGCGGGGCGAGAGCTCGAGCAGCTCCGCCGCCTTGGAGCGGTTGCCGCCGGTCCGCTCGAGGGCGCGGCGGATCAGGTCCGCTTCCAACGCGCGCTGCGCCCGCTTCACCGAGAGATCGGCCGGGTCGAGCGGCAGCACTTCGGCGCGCGGCACCGCCGCATCCAGCATCGCCTCCGGCAAGGCATCGGCGGCGATGGTGAGGCCGTCGCTCAGGACCAGCGCCCGCTCGAGCGCGTTTTCGAGCTCGCGCACGTTGCCGGGGAAGCGATAGCGCGAGAGCAGCGCCAGCGCCTCGGGCGAAAGCTGCCGCGGCGGCTCGCCCAGCCGCGCGGCGTGCCGCTCGAGGAGTCGCTGCGCCAGCGCCGGCAGGTCTTCCG
The DNA here is from genome assembly GCA_036488495.1 of Myxococcales bacterium. Lineage (GTDB taxonomy): Bacteria > Myxococcota > Myxococcia > Myxococcales > 40CM-4-68-19 > 40CM-4-68-19. The sequence goes on from DASXHM010000328.1 coordinate 15,136, forward strand.
GCCGCTCGCGCAAGGGCGGCAGCTTCAATTGCAGCACGTTCAATCGATAGTAGAGGTCCTCGCGAAAGCGCCCGGCGGCGACCATCTCGGCGAGGTCGCGATTGGTGGCCGCGATCACCCGCACGTCCACCCGCGCCGTCCGCGCGTCGCCGACCCTGCGCACTTCGCCCTCCTGCAGGACGCGCAGCAAGGACGGCTGCACCGAGAGGGGCAGCTCGCCCACCTCGTCGAGCAGGATGGTGCCGCTGTCAGCCTCTTCGAAGAGCCCGCGCTTCGCCTTCTGCGCGTCGGTGAAGGCGCCTTTGGCGTGGCCGAACAGCTCGCTCTCGATCAACTGCCCTGGGATGGCGCCGCAGTTGACCGCCACGAACGGCCTCTCCGCGCGGGAAGAAGAGGCGTGGATGGCGCGCGCCACCACCTCCTTGCCGGTGCCGCTCTCGCCCTGGATCAGCACCGTCGTCGGAGCGGCAGCGACCTTCTGCACCACCCGCACCACTTCTTTCATCGCCGCCGATTCCGCGACGAGCTGGCCGCTGCCTTGGGCTTTGGCGATTTCCCGCCGCAGCCGCGAGACGTCCTCGCGCAGCCGCTCCCGCTCCTCCGCCTTGCGCAGGACCAGCAGCACTTCGTCCGGGCGGAACGGCTTCGGCAGGTAGTCGTAAGCGCCCGCCTTCATCGCCTCGATGGCCAGCTCGTGAGAGCCGTAGGCGCTCATCACGATGATGGTGAGCTGCGGCTCCGCCGCCTGTGCTGCGCGCACCAGCGCAAGGCCGTCCAGCTTGGGCATGCGCACGTCGGTCAGGAGCGCGTCGTAGTCGCGCGCCGACAATTCCCGCAGCGCCTCCTCGCCGTCGGAGACCCCGCGCGCCTCGTAGCCGCGGTCTTCGAGCAGCGTGATCAGCACGTGGCGGATGGACTCCTCGTCGTCGGCGATGAGGATTCGGCGCAGCATGACGGCGCACTCTACACCGTGCTATCGGCGCCTCATGCGCAAGCTGCGCCCTCTTCTGCCGTACCTGATCGTGGCGGCGGTGTTGCTCCTACAGAGCGGCAAGGCGTTCCACATCGACGACGCAACCTTTCTCGCGATGGCGCGCGATGCGCAGAAGGATCCGCTTCATCCATACGGGGCGGGCGTGCAGTCCAATCCGCCCGGCTTCGCCTGGCTGCTCGCCGCGATGATGACGTTGTTCGGCGACTCCGAGCGCGCCCTGCACCTCGCGCTCTTGCCGCTGACGCTCTTGTCGCTCTTCGCGGTGGACCGGCTCGCGCGAGAATTCAAAGTCCGGGACGGCTTCTCTGCGGCGCTGCTCTTCGGCCTGAGCGGCGTCGTGCTCTTGCCCGCGAGCATCCTGATGCCGGACGTGCCGATGACGGGCGCGGTGGCGGCGGTGGTGGCTTTGCTCCTGTCGGATGCGCGGGAGCCGAAGGGTTGGAAGCTCGGGCTTTCGACCGTGCTCTCGGTGTTCGCCTGGACGCTGCGGATCAGCGCGGCCCCGGTGCTGCTCCTCTTCTTCCTGGTCCAACTCTTGCGCCGCAAGTGGCGCGCCGCGGTGCCGCTCGTCGCCGTGCTCGCCTCCCTGTTCGCGTGGTCGCTCGCGAGCCGCGTCCAGACCGGCACCGCGCAGACCGTCACCACCGCGCAGCTTCACGGATCGTCCGGCGCGATCTTCGTCTGGCGGTTTCTCTCCACGGCTGCGGCGCTCGCGCTGTTTACGCCGGCTGCGTTGGGGGCGGCGTTGCTGCGGCCCTCGCGGCGGAGCCTCGAGCTTGTGGCGCTGGCGCTGTTCTTCATTGCGACGTTCGGGAGCTATCCCGCGGCGTTGGTGGCGGCGGGCACCGCGCTGTTCGTCGCGGCGCGGCTGCGGCTTCCGTCCTTCGATCTCGAGACGCTGTTTCTCTGGGGATGGTTCTTCGGGGCGCTGGCGGTGCCGCTTCTCTACAACCAGGCGGCTGCCAAGTTCGTGACGCTGGCGCTGCCGCCCATCCTGGTCCTCATCCTCCGCAATCGTTCGCCCGGCCGGGCCTTGGTCTGGCTGACCGCCGGCGTGTCGCTGGCTGCGGCCGTCGCCACCGGCATTGCCGACGAGCGGTACGCGAATGCGCTCCGCGATCTGACGTACGCACAGGTCGCCAAGGAGCGCGCGGAGGCGCCGCGGGCGTTCGTCGCCGGGACGCCGTGGGGGGCGGAAGAATATGCGCCTCGCGCGGGCGGGACGTTTCTCTGGGACGAGCTCAAGCCGGGCACCCGCTCGGGTGAGCTCTTGCGCGCGGGGGACGAAGTGCTCGACCTGAGCCATCCCGGATCGCTCGGCATCCCGCAGGGGGCAGCCGTGCTGGTCGAACAAGGCGCCCTCACGGACGGCTATCCCATTCGCACCATGTCCGACGGAGCCGGCCTCTGGTCGAGCCACTTCGGGCTTTTGCCCTGGACGTTTTCGACCGGCCCCGTGCAGCCGTGGTGGCGCGTCCGCATCGCGCGGGCGCTCCGGTGAGCCGGGCTCCGCGCCTACGCGCGGTGGAAACGGAGCGAAAACACCGCGCCCTTCTCGCCGTTCTGCGCCGAGATGCTGCCAGAGAGCCGCTCCATGGTGGCGTGGCAGAGCGCGAGACCGAGGCCGGTCCCTTGTCCCGGAGCGGCGGTGGTGAAGAAGGGTTCGAAGAGGCGCGGCATCGCGGCTGCCGGAATGCCCGGGCCGTCGTCGGCCACGTCGAAGAGAAGAGCGTCGCCGTCCTCGCGCGCGCTCATCGTCACCGTGCGGGCGCCCGCGCGCGCCGCATTGGCGAGCAGGTTGACGAGGACCTGCACCACGTAGTGCTCCTCGCCGAGCGCGGGCGGCAGCGACGGAGGCAGCTCGAGCCGCAGCGCAACTTCCTTCCACACCGGTTGCGGCTCGATCAGCGCGCGCGCTTGCAACGCGCAGCGGGCAAGGTCCACGGGGCCGAGCTTCAGATCGCGCGGCCGGGCGAGATCGATTAGATCGCGCAGGATCCGGTCGATGCGGGTCGCCTCGCGTTCGACGCGCTCGGCGTATTCGGCGACGTCTTTTCCCTGCGCGAGGCGGCTGCGCATCAAGGCGGCGTAGCCGATCAACGCGGAGACGGGATTTCCCACCTCGTGCGCGACGCCCGCCGCGAGCCGCCCGACGCTGGCGAGCCGCTCGCTGCGCTGCAGATCTTCGCGGGCCTCGGCGAGCTTTGTGTTGGCGGTCTTGAGCTCCTCGATCTGCGCCCGGGTGGTGGCGCGTTCTTCGCGCAGCCGCTCGCGCAGCCGGTTGACGGCCGCCGCCACCCGGCCCACCGCGTCGCCGCCTTCCGGCAAGAGCACCGGCTCGCCCTGCTCGCCGCCCACCGCCTCCAGCGCCGCGTCGACCCGCAGGAGCCGCCGGACAAAGCCGCGCTCGAGCAGCCACACCGCCACCGCCACCAAGAGCGCGACGAACGCGAGCAGGGTGGTGAGGAGCCGCGCATCCAGCACCTCGAGCTGAGCGCGCACGGGCCCGAGGTCTTCTCGCAGTTGCAAGGAGCCGCCCGGGGCCGGCACGCAGAGGACGACCGCGCCTCCCTGGCGAACGGTTGGTGACGAGCAAGGGAGAGCGACGTACTGCGCGCCGAAGGAGGCCGCCGTCGTCGCCGTGCAGGATGGAGCGCCGCTGGTGCATGCTTCCTTCACCGCCGCCGCGGTTGCGAGAAGGCGCGCCCGGGCGTCGGCCACCCGCCGCGCGTAGAGCGCATCGCGCACTTGCAACAGGACGGCGATGGCGAGCGGGGCCATGGGGACGAGCGCGGCCGCGAGGACGATGGCGAAGAGCCGCAGCCGGAGCGACCCGCGGTCCGGCGTCATCCGAGGAGCCGCTGCATGGCGGAGTCCCAGGCAGAGACGATCCGCGCGCCCGCGAGCAGGTATTCGAGCGCGGCCAGCGCCAGGAACGGCCCGTACGGCACCGCGTTCTTCGGCGGCACCCAGTCTTCTTCGGCAGCCTCCGTCGACACCACCGGCACATCGGCGCCGACCGCAACGTCCGTGATGGGCGCGTCGGCCGCGTCTTTGCGCGGCTCGCCCGTCTCGCCCTTCCCAAGCCACAAGAGAAGGCTCCCCACCAGCGCCCCCTGCAACGCGGACATCAAGACCACCGGCAGAAGCGCGCCCCACCCGAGCCAGGCGCCGATGCCGCCCAGAAGCCACACGTCGCCCCAGCCCATCACCTCGCGCTTGAGCACCTTCTCGCCGAACAGCGCGATGCCCGCGAAGAGCGCATAGCCCACCACCCCGCCGATGATGGCGTCGCGAAAGCCGAGCTCGCGGTTCCACAGCGGCGAGACGAGGCCAAGCGCCAAGAGCGGCCAGGTGATCTGCGCAGGCAGAAGCCAGGTGTCCAGATCGATGTAGGCGAGCGCGACCAACGCCGCGGCAAAGGCGAAGTATCCGAGCGCCACCCAGGTGGGACCGAGCTCGCGCACGATGCCCACCGCAAGCAACCCGACGAGCAGCTCCACCAGGGGATAGCGCGGGCTGATGGGCAGCCCGCAGTCGCGGCACTTTCCGCGCAGGACCATCCAGGAGAGGACCGGCACGTTGTCGTACCAGCGGATGGCCGACTTGCAGCGCGGGCAGCGGCTCGCCGGCGAAACCACGCTCTCGCCGCGCGGCACCCGGGCGATCACCACGTTGAGGAAGCTTCCCACCACCGCGCCGAGCGCGAAGACGAAGAGCGCGAAGGTGACCGGCATCGCCTGCTCGAGCAGTTCCATCAGGAGGTGGTCGCCGTGCCTCTCGCGCGGGCGACGAAGAGCTCTTCCAGCGTTCGCCTGTGCGGAGTGAGCGAGACGACCACCGCAGAAGCCTCGACCGCCGCGCGCAGCGCCTCGCGCGCCGTGGCCTCGTCGCCGAAGGTCAAGACGGTGCCGCGATCGCGCTTGAGCGCCTGCGCGCCCCTGGCACGGAAGGCATCCTCGAGCGCCTGGGGAAGGTTTTCCAAGACCAGCTCGACCGC
>DASXHM010000334.1:0-16182 GCA_036488495.1 Myxococcales bacterium
ATGACGTCGGGCGACAGCTCCTGCGCGAGCCGCACCGCCTCGATGCCGTCCTTCGCCTGTCCCACCACCTGCAGCGTCTCGTCCTGCTCGAGCAGCACGACCAGAGCGGCGCGCAGCGTGCTGGAGTCGTCGGCGATGAGCACGCGAATCTTCTTCATCTCCCGCCCTTCCGCCGCTGCATCACGGCCGTGACTTCGCTGAGCAGCCGGCCCTCCACGCACTCGCGCTTGGTCAAGAACCCGTCGGCGCCGGCCGCTTCTCCGCGCTGCCGCTCCTGGGGAGCCTCGCGCGCAGACACGAGCAGGATGGGCATTGCCTTTGCGTCGGGCAGCTTGCGGACCGCGCGGGTCAGCTCGTAGCCGTCCATCTCTGCCATGCCGATGTCCGAGACCAGCACGTCGTAGCCGGTGTGCTCGAGCTGCTCCAGCGCCTGCTTGCCGCTCGCCGCGGTGTGGACCTGGAAGCCGCCCGCCTCGAGCGCTGTACGGTGAAGCGCGCGCGCAGTCAACGAGTCGTCCACCACCAGCGCGCGGCGGCTTTGGGCGGAGGCGGTGACGGTCTTGCCGGCGCCGCTCAAGAAGTCCGGCCGCAGGATGGGCATCAATTCGCCGCGAGCGAGGGTCGCTGCTCCCTGCCAGGCGGGGATGTCGCGGACTTCCAGCGGCAGCGGGCGGATGACCAGCTCGCGGTCGCCGAGCACTTCGTCGACGCTGAGCGCGATGCGCCCGGCCTGCGATTGGATGACCAGGACTGGCGCCTTCTGCGCCGGCGCTTCCGGCTGGCGAAGGCCGAGGACCGCGCCGAGATCGACGACCGGCAAGAGCTGGCCGCGGTGGACGATCTGCATCCGCGTGCGTCCGATGCGCAGGTCGTCCTGGGCGGCCAGCTTCGACGACTCCACCGCCGCCATGGGGATGCCGATGACGTGCTCACCGACCCGCACCACCAAGACCGGCGAGCTGCCCAATTCGGCCGGCAGCGAGAGGAGAAACCGCGTTCCCTGGCCGGGGGTCGTCTGCACTTCCACATGGCCGCGCAGCGCCTGCATCTGCGACACCACCACGTCGAGGCCCACGCCGCGCCCGGAGACGTCGGTCACTTCGCGGCGGGTGGAGAAGCCCGGGCGGAAGATGAGCTGCTGGAGCTGGGCGGGCTGCATCGCTTGCAGCTCGTCTTCGGTGGCGATGCCGGTCTCGCGGGCGACCTCGCGAACGCGGACGAGGTCGATGCCACCTCCGTCGTCCGCCACTTCCAGAAAGAGCATGTTGCCTTGCTGCTCGACGCGGATGATGAGCGCGCCTTCGCGGTGCTTCCCGCGCGCCTCGCGGACCTGGGGCAATTCGAAGCCGTGATCGACGGCGTTGCGCACGAGGTGCACGAGCGGGCCGCGCAACTCCTCCAAGGCGCGCCTGTCGAGCGAAACCTCGGCGCCCACCACCGAGAGCCGCACTTCCTTGCCGCTCGACTTGCACAGGTCGCGAACCGTCCGCCGGAGCGGGTCCACCACGGTCCGCAGCGGCATGGTGGCGATGGACTTGAGGCCGTCTTCCATCGAGGCGACGACGTCCGCCGCCTCCTCCGCGTCCGCTCCGAGCGCGCGCCGGGCGGCGATCAGCAGTGCGCGCACTTCGAAGGTGGTGGGCGCGAGCGCAGGCATGGAGAGCTGGGTGAGGGCGCGATCGATCTCGCGGCGGCGCTCGTCGAGGCGCAGGCGAACTTCGCGCAGCCGCTCCACTTCGCGCATGAGCTGCGTCACCTGGCGGGTGCCGACGCGCCAGCTCGCCTCTCCGTCGGGGCCGACCTGGGGCGGATCGGAAGAGGTCGATGGCGGTGCTTCCGAGCCGACCGGAGGAATGCTGATCGGGTGCTCGGGCGGGGCGGCGACCTGCGCGGTCGAGGCTGCCGCGGTCGAGACCGGCGCGCTCGAGACGTTCGCGGTCGAGGCCGCCACGCCCGAGGCCGCCGGCTTCCCTTCAGAACCGGCCTCGCCGAGGAGCGCATAGCTCTGCTTCAGATCCGGCGGGTCCGTCCGCGCAGCGGTCGCGCGCAGGTGCGCGAGCCAGACATCGAGCGAGCGCAGGATGGCGTCGGCCAGCTTGGGCGGCAGCGGCTTCTCCGACCCGCGCAGCGGCAGCACCACGTCCTCCATCTTGTGCGCGAAATCGGAGAGCTCCATCAGCCCCAGCGTCGCGGCGCTGCCTTTCAACGTGTGCAGCCCGCGCGCGAGGTCGTCGAACACCGGCCCCGCCGCCGGTTGCCGTTCCAGCTCGAGCAGGCTGCGCGTCGCGCGCTCGCAGATCTCCGCCGACTCCTCGACGAAGCCCGGCAAGAGCGCCTCGAGCATCGGGTCAAGCACCGCGGGCCCCTCTCTCGTCAATCAGGCGCCGCAAATCCGCGAGGTGGATCTGGCGCAGTCCGGGCAGCGTCACTTCCACGACCGCTCCCGTGCTGCGCGCGCGGGCCTCGGCGACCAGCGCATGCGGAATTCCGCTCGGCTTGGGAATCCGCTCGCAGTCCACCGCCACGAGCCGCCCCTGGCCCGCGTCCACCACCAACAGCACCGCGGGATCCTCCCGCCAGCCGCGCCCGCCGAGCAAAGACGCGAGCGACAGGGCGGTGACGATCTGGCCCTGGAAGCGGAGGATGCCGATCACCTGCGGCGGCGACAGCGGCACCGGCGTCACGTTGCGCAGCGGCACCGCGGCCCGCAGCGAGTCGAGCGGAATGGCCCAGGTCTCTTCCCCGACCGGAAACTCGGCCACGGGAAACAGCGACTCATCCTCGATCTCGGCCTGCTTTTCACGGACGCGCGCAGCGCGCCGCTCGAGCAGCTCGTTGAGCTCGGGCGCAATCACTTCGTCGCGCGGTTCCAGCTTCACGCAGCGCCCCCCGTTCCGCGCAGATACGCCACCGCCGACTCACGGTAGAAGCTCGCGAGCAGCGGCTCCGGTCCCTGCACGACCTGATCGGGCAAGAGCGCCTCGGCCCGCCGCAGCACTTCACGCATGAGCTGCGCGGCGGCGGTCCGCTCGCCTCCGCGTTTGAGGAGCAGCGCGCGTTCGAGGAGCGCCGGGAGATAATCGGGCGCTTTGCGCGAGAGCTCTTCCAGATCCGCGAGCGCGCGCTTGAGCTCGCCCGACTCGATCTGCTCCAGCGCTCGGACGTGCAGCGCGATCGGATCGAAGGGCAAGGGCTTTGGCGGCTTCACCGGCGGCGGGACAGCCAGCTTGGGCACCGCCTTCGGCGTCGTCAGCAATTCCGGCGCCTCGTGCCCGTAGATCTGCAGCTCCGTAGGCCGCGCCAGGTGCAGCCCGGGGACGCCTTGGGTCACGTCCATCGAGCCGAAGAAGAGCGCGCCCTTAGGAGCGACGGCCTGGGTGAGGTTGCGCAGCGCCGTCCGTGCCGCCTCCGGCGAGAAGTACACCAGCACGTTGCGGCAGAAGACGACGTCGAAGATGCCCGGCGGGGGGTCGAGCAGGTTGTGCCTTTGGAAGAGGGTCACGTTGCGCACGTGCTGCAGCACGCTCGCGCGTTCCGCGGTGTCGTCGGCGAAGACGCGGTGGAGCATGGGGCCGGAGACGCGCCTCGACCACGAGCCGTAGGTGCCGTCGCGCGCCGCGGCCAGGTTTCGCTCGAGCAGATCGGTGCCGAGGACCGACACCTGCGCGCCGGGCGGCGCGAGATCGAGCAGGCACGCCGCCAGCGAATACGTTTCTTCTCCCGTCGCGCAGCCCGCGCTCCAGGCGTGGATCTCCGAGCGGCCCTCCTGTGCCCAAAGAAGGGCGAGGCGACCGGCGATCCAGCGGAAATGTTCGGGCTGGCGGAAGAAGAAGGTCTCGCCCACCGAAACGGCCTGGCAGAGCGCTTCGATGACCTCGCGGTCGCGGCGCGAGGCGCGGGAGAGCACTTCTTCCTCGGTGCCGAACGATCGTTCGAGCTGCTCGGCGGCCTTGCGCAACGCCGCATCGAGAATGGCCTCGCGGGAAAACCCGGTGAAGGCCGCGGCATGCTTCGCGAGCCGATCGAGGCCGGCGCCGGTCATCGCGGGAGCTCCGCGGCGACCTTGCGAAGCAGTTCGCGAGAGACGAGCGCGCGGGGCTCGAGCACCGGCAGCGGCCCCCGAGCGGTCTGCGCCACCGCGAGAAGGCCGTCGCGGAATGCACCGTACGAGGCGGTGGCGAGCTTGTCGCGCGGGGTCACGTCGGACGCCGGAATCTCCTCCGGATCGCGCACCCCGTCCACGCAGAGCGCGAGCTGACCGCCTCCGTCCTGCACCACCACCAGCTTGCGCTGCGCGGGCGGCAACGCGTGAGGGACGCCGAGCCGCCGCGGCAGATCCAAGACCGGCACCGGCTCGCCGAACAACACCACCATCTGCGACAGGTACGAGGGGCCAAGCGGCAAAGGCCGGGTGGCGATTTGATGGTGCACCGACTGCACCCGGTCGATCGGCAGCGCCACTTCGAGGGTGCCGGCGATGACGGTGAGGATGGCGAGGCTGCCCTGCCGCGCCAGCGCCCGCGCCTCCTCGAGGATCCGCTCGACCAGCGGGAGGATCTCCTGCGCTCGCACCGGCTTCCCCAAAAACGCGCGCGCTCCCTTGCGCAGAACTTCGGCCTGCCGGTGCGTCTCGCTGGAGACGACGATGACGGGAATGCGCGCGAGGCGGCTGTCGCCCTGCATCTGCATCAGCACTTCGTCGCCGTCCATCTCCGGCATCGAGAGATCGAGCAGCACCGCGTCGTAGTCGGCGCGGCGAAGCTGGTCCAGCGCCTCGCGCCCGGTGGCAGCCGTGCTGATGGCGTAATGGCCGGACAAGGCCGCCTTCTCGAAGGCCAATACGGCCTCGCTGTCGTCGACGAGGAGGAGGTGCGGCAGGCTCACGCGGCGGGCTCCAGGTATTTCTTCACCACCGCGAGGAACTCCGGACCCTTGATGGGCTTCTCCACCAGATCGTCGGCGCCGGCGGCGCGCCCTTTGTCCTTCGCTTCCGGCGTGCGATCGCCGGTCAAGAGCACCACCCGCAGCGACGAGAGCTGCGGGTCCTTGCGCACTTCGCGAGTGAAGGTGAGCCCGTCCATGTTGGGCATGTCCACGTCCACCACGCAGAGATCGGGCCGGTTGGCGCGCACGGCCTCCAGCGCTTTCTGCCCGTCCTCCGCCTCGGACACCTCTACTTGGAGCGTCTTCAAGAAGATGCGCGCGAAGGCGCGGATGGTCGGGCTGTCGTCGACGATGAGCACGCTGCGGGGCACGGTTCACTCCAGGGCTGCGCCACAGTAAAGCGCAACTACGGAATGAGCACGATTTTACCTACGGCCTTGCCGGCCGTCAGGACGGCGTGCGCCTCCTCCGCCTCGGCGAGCGGGAAGCTGCGCGCGAGGACCGGTTCCAGGTCGCCCTTGGAAAAGCGGGGCAGGGCACGCTCGGTGAAGTCGCGTACCAGCCGGGCTTTCTGCGCTGCAGTGCGGCTGCGGACCGTCGAACCCAAGAGGGTGAGGCGTTTGCCGAGGAGCGCGCCCAGGTCCAGCGTGCCGCTCGCTCCGCTCAAGGTGGAGATGCAGCACATCCGCCCGTGCAGTCCCAGGGCCTTGACGTTTGCTTCCAGGTACGCGCCGCCGACGGTGTCGAGGATGACGTCCGCGCCGCGTCCTGCTGCAGCTTGAATGGTTTCGGCGAGCCTGTGCGGAACGTCCGCGCGCGCAAGAACGTGCGTGGCTCCGAGGGCGAGGCAGGCCTCGTGCTTGTCGGGGGAAGCGGTGGCGAGAATGATTTCGGCGATGCCGCGGCAGAGTTGCAGCGTGGCGGTGCCCACTCCGCTTCCGCCCGCGTGGACGATCACGGTCTCGCCCGGTTTCAACCCTGCGAGCATGAACACGTTCAGCCAAGCGGTCAGAAACGCCTCCGGCACTGCAGCGGCCTCCTCGAAGCTGAGGCCCTCCGGAATCGGCATCGCTTGCGCCGCCGGGACTCGCGCCTTTTCCGCGTACCCGCCGCCGGCGAGGAGCGCCATCACGCGGTCGCCCGGCTTAAACGGCGGCGCCGCTGTCTCCACTTCCCCGGCGATCTCGAGGCCCATGATTTCCGACTCACCGGGCGGTGGCGGATAGCGGCCTCGCCGCTGCAGGAGGTCGGCGCGGTTCACCCCCGCCGCGCGCACGCGCACCACGAGCTCGCCCTCGCGCGGCTGCGGATCGGGAACGTCGTCGAGCGAAAGCTCCTGGCCCTTGACCACGATGGCCCGCATGGGCCGTTCATAGGCCGCAGCGCGGAACCGAGCAATGATCGAGGCGCGCATGAAACAAAGAAAGGGGCTAGGTTCCCGCCCGCATGGCGTACCTGCGCATCGTCGACGACCGCCGTCGCGAGCTGATCTTCTCGCGCCCGCCGGCCCGCATCGTGTCGCTGGTGCCGAGTGACACCCTGAACGTCTTTGCGCTCGGCCGCACGGTCGTCGGCCGCACGCGCTACTGCGAGGCGCCGGCCGAGATTGCGGTGGTCGGCGGCACGAAGGACGTGGACGTGGACGCGGTAGCGGCCTTGGAGCCGGACCTGATCCTCGCCAACCAGGAAGAGAACTCGCGCGTGCATTTGGAGCAGCTTGCGCAGCGGGGGTGGCCAGTCTTGATCGCCTTTCCACGCACGGTGGCGGAGGGCCTTTCGCACCTTGCGCGGCTTGCGCGCGTGCTCGCGCCCTCCGGAACCGCCTCTGGCGGGGCGGCCGGGATTGCCAGCGCGAGAAAACTGATCGCCGCGGGCCTGGCGATGCATGAGGAAGCAGAGGCAGCGGTGCGCACCGTTCGTCCATTGCGCGTGTTCGTGCCGATCTGGATGGATCCGCTGATGACCATCAATGGCCAGACGTTCATCAGCGACGCGCTGCGGCTCGCGGGCTGCGTGAACGTCTTCGCCGATCGCGAGCGCCGTTTCCCGTTGGCAGCCGATCTGGGCGAGGCCATTCCCACCCGCGCCGGCTCGCGCGACACGCGCTATCCGCGCATCACTTTGGCCGAGGTCGTGGAACGGAAACCCGAGGTCGTGCTGTTGCCGGACGAGCCACACCCGTTCAGCTCGGCCGACGCGGAGGTCTTTCGCAAAGCGCTGCCGAATGCCCGGATTGTCTTCTGCGGAGGGCGCGATCTGTCCTGGTACGGAGCGCAGAGCATCGAAGGCATTCCGCGGCTGCGCAAGCTCGTCGACACGCTCCGATGAAGTGGCTCTTCTGCATTCTGGCGCTCGTGCCGCTTCCGGCCTTGGCCTACAACGAGGCGGTGCACGCGTTCGTCACCCGGCGCGCATTGTCGGGCCCGGAGTTCTCAGACGTTTTGCAACCGCCGACGCAGGCCGATCTGGACGCCTTTCGCGAGGCCTTTGCGCGCGCTTCGGGAAGGCCGCTGCGCGACGCGTACGAGTTCAAAGAGCTCCTCATGCTCGATCCTGCGGCGCAGGTGCACGGGTTCGATCTGACGCCGGACGACGCGCAGCCGATGACGCGCGGCGAGTTGCTGGAGAAGGCTTCGCGGTGGCCGGACGACGACGGGCGCAACCGCAACCGCTTCTTCCGCGATGCGCGGCGCGAGGTGGTGCGCGCCGAGGACGGTTCGCCCATTCCGTACGATCCGGCCACGCTCGACTTCGGCGGCCTGACCGGAACCACCAGCCAGGGGCATGCCCATTACGGGCTTGTTTCCGAACCATTGAGCAGCGACCCGAAGGTGCTGAAGAAGGAGCCTTGGCGGTTTGCGGTGCCGGCGACTGCGCATGCGTATGGCCCGGAATTCGTGCGCATCTATACCGAGCTTGCGCAGCTTGCCGGCGAGAGCGGGTTGGCTTCGGGGCCCTGGCTGCAGGCGGTCTTCGCCGGCGCGGCGTTCCATCATCTGGAAGACCTGTGCAACCAGATCCACACCGTGCAGGTGGGCATCTACGAGTTCTTCCAAGCCGCGTTCGTGCAGAGCAAGCTGCAGGATTTGAAGACGATGGGCGGCGTGCTCGGGCCGCGGTATTCGCTCAAGCAGGTCGGGCTGCGGCTGATCGCGAACCATCATTTATTGAGCGAGGATTTGTTCGCGAAGCGAGTGGCGGAAGCGCAGGGCGGCGCGGCTGCGGCTGGTGGCACGGACCGCGGCGGCGCTGGTGGCGCGGACGCCGGCGCGGCTGGCGGTGCGCCGAATCTGAGCCGCGACGATCCGGCCATCCATGGGGATCTCGCCGCCGCCATCATCCAACTCTCCAGCCGCGAGGCGCCGGAAGCCTATCGCCTCGCCTGGACCTACAGCGCAAAGTCACTCCGCGACGGCATCCACGGCCACGAATACAAAGACGGCGACGACCCCGACCAATGGGTGTCGAGCACAAAAGAGGCGCGCGCCGCGATGGACAAGGCCTACGCGCTCGGCTGGAAAGGCCTCTCCCGCGCCGCCACCGCCGTCCGCGCCGAATGGGGGACGGTCAAGAGCGGCACAAAACCCGCCCTGACCGAAGAAGCCGCGATGCTGACCGCCTACCACCACGCCGCCGCCGAACGCCGCAGCAAGTACAAGCCGGCCGGCCCCGAAACCCTGCGCATCGCCTGGGGCTACCCCATCACAGCCGCCCTCATCCTGGTGGTCGCGGTCTATTTCATCGCGCGGCGCGCGCGGAGAGATGAAGAGTGATGGGGCTGGTTGCCATGCTGCTCGCGAAACCGAAGGGCGTCTCAACCAGTTTGATGGCGCGCGGCTTCTTCGCTGCGCGGAGGGTCGACTTCGGGGCGCCAGCGGAAGCGTGGAACGACCTTTCCCTCGACTGCGTCGGCGATGATTCCGCCGAGGACCGGCGCGAACTTGAAACCGTGGCCGCTGTCGCCGGTGGCGAAGATCTGGTCTGGCTGTTCCGGGTCCGGCGCGATCCAAAAATGGCCGTCGCGGGTGTCGCTGTAGAGGCAGGTTCGGCTGGCCATGATCGGCGCGCCGGCCAGGGAAGGAAATGCCTCTCGCAAGAACGCGCGCAGCGCGGTCGTCTCCGCCTCGGTCACGTCGCGCGAGGACGCAGGATGGGCGGCGCGGCCCGCGCCGTGGTTGGCGATCTTCACCACGCCCGAGCGCGGATGCGCGGGGAAGCCGTAGTAACCGGTGTTGGAGATATCGGCGCCGAAGACGGGGAACCGTTCGGCGGCGAAGGCGGCTGGATTTTCCGGCCGCAGGTGGAAGACGGGCATCGCGTGGGCGCGGAAGAAAGCCGCCGTGCGCGGCAGCACGAAAGGCGTCCAAGCGCCAAGCGCGAACACCGTGGCGTCGGCCTCGGGCAAGCAGGCCTCGTCGATCTCGCGACGGTCGTGCACCTCAACCCCCGCGTTCGCGGCTTCGCGGACGATGCGCGCCACGGCGCGGCCGCTCTCCACCCATCCGCCCACCGGATTGAAGATGCCGCCTTCGTACAGCTCGCTCCGCCAGGCCGGAAAGCGCCGCGCCACGTCGCTTGAAGTCAACCGCTCCGCCCGGTGGCCGCGTCGCTCCAGCACCGCCAGGCTGTCGCCCTCGAAAGTGCCGGGCGCGACCGGTGACCGGCTGAGAAACAGCACTCCCGTTTCATGAAAGAGCTCGTCGCCGAAATCGCGGTTCCAGCGCCGCCAGCCGTCGATCGCGCGCTCCGCGAGCTCGGTGTAGAACTCGTCCGGCCCGTACTCCAGCCGCACGATCTTGCTGATGTCCGTCGAGGCGGCGGTCGGGTACGGAATCGGTCCCGGGTCGAGCAATCGCACGCGGTGTCCGCGCCGCGCCAGCTCCCACGCGGCCGTCGCCCCGAACACCCCCGCTCCTGCGACCACGACGTCCATCCGCTCAATCTGCCAGAACGCCGAGCGATCGGAGAAGCGCGGTTCTGTGCAAGGCGCGTCGGCAGTTCTCAACGCGCGCCGAGCAGCTTCAGCAGCTTGATGTAAATGCCCATCGACAACAGCGGACCGACCCAGAGCCCGACAAAGCGTGACGGTCTCCGCTGACCGGTCACCTCGAGCGCGAGCGAGGCGGCGAGCGATCCCATCGAGGCGACGAGGAAGGCCCCGGAAGGCAGCTTCGCCACCTGCTGCTCGACCATCCGAGTCAACCGTCCCTCGCCGTGTTCCTCGCGGAAGACCGGCGCCGCCTGGTAGGGGATCTCCTTCGTGGAGTGCATGGGATTCACTTCGTCCCGCATCTCGATCTTCCTTTCGGGCTTCCGCCCGCACAGCTCTCTCCGCAGCTTCCATCTTGTTCATCGGAGGCGCAGTTGGAAGAGCGGTCGGCCGAGCAGCGGGCAGCAAAGGTCGTCAGCGCTCGGGAAGGCACGGGTGCTTTGCTCGAGCGCGATTATTACGCGCGCCTGCGCGGCAGCGACCTTTCGCCCTCGCAGGTGATGGAACTGGTGCGCCGCAATTTCGCCTCTCTCGCGCCCGAGGGCCTCGCAGCCTTCCACGCCTCCGCGAAGGACGGCATTGGCGTCGGCGACGAGCTCGACATCCGCATCTTCGGCGCCGGCGCGTGCCGCGTTCGCGTCGTGCACACGGACGCCCAGAGCATCACCCTCGGCACGCTCGAAGGACATCCCGAGGCGGGCCGGATCACCTTTGGGTGCTATCGCGACGATGAAGGACAGCTCCTCTTTCACATCCGCAGCCGCGCCCGGTCCGACTCGCTGCTGCGGCTGTTCGGCTTCGTCGTCGCCGGGGAAGCGATGCAGACCAACACCTGGACCGACTTCATCAGCCGCACGGGTGCGCTCGCAAAAGGCGACGTCCGCGCGGTCCACGCGGCGATGCGGACGCTCGACGACGAGAGCGAAGCGGACGTTGTCGACCGCCCCACCTTCCTCGCGCGAGGCGATTGAATGGCGGAGATCCGCTTTTTGCGCGGCTGGAGCGAACGAGAGCTCGCGCAACGCCTACAGCAGGTGCCCGCGCTTGCGTCGGGCATACCCGAAGGCGTCATCGACCTGCGCCCGGAGACGGGCTGGAACCACGTGCTCTCGCACGGCCGCATCGGCGAAGAGGCGCCCGGTCCACCCCTGCCTTCCGGCGCCTTCGCACATGCACGGCGGCTGGTCGAGCGCTTTTCGTTCTCCGACCGCCGCATCGTCGTCGGCCACCTCGATCGGGAATCGGTCCTGCAGGGCCGCAGCTTCCTGCTCGAGCTGAAGTCGCTCGGGCTGCACTTTCTCTGTCCCGCGCGGGTGACCACGGTGCGCGACGAGACGGTCGAAGCGAAGACGTTTTTCGGCTATCGCTACGATACGCTGCGCGGCCACATCGAGCGCGGCCGGGAGTGGTTTTTGCTCACCAAGGACCACCGCTCGGGCGAGATCTGCTTTCGAATCGAGGCGGGCTGGCTTCCGGGCGATTTTCCCAATTGGTGGTCGCGGCTTGGTTTCCATTTGATCGGCCGCCGGTACCAGCGCGCGTGGCACCGCCTCGCGTACGCACATCTGCGCGCCTCGCTGCGGGAGTGGGACGCGCAGGAGCACGGCGCCCGTGGCCGTGCGCAGGTCCATTCCGGATTCGCGGATGCGCCGGTGGCGGTCATCGGCCAGAAGGCCCACAAGCCGCGTCGTCTCGCGGTGGAAGAGGAGCACTCGGCATGAGCACGAAGAATATTGGAGCCAGCATCGCACTCGGCGCGTTGAGTGGCGTGCGCAGTCTCACTCCTTCGGCAGTGGTCGCGCGCGAGCTCGGCAGCCGCCGGCGGCTCTTCCGCGCTCGGCGCAAGGGAGGCTGGCTGCGGCGCGCGCTCGAGGCGGGCGCATTTGCGGAAATGCTTGTCGACCAGGCGCCCAGCGCGCCCGATCGCACCTCGGGCTCAGGCCTCGCGGGGCGGGTGGTGTTCGGCGCGATTCTCGGGGCCGTCGTCGTGGAAGAGTCGCGAATCGTCGGCGCTCTCGCCGGCGGCGCCTCGGCGTGGGTCGCCACCTGGGCATCGTTCGGTCTGCGCTCGCTCGCCAGCCGCCGCGGGAAGGCGATGGGCGTGATCGGCGGAATGGTGGAGGACGCGTTCGTCGTCACGGCCAGCCGCCGGCTCGCGCGAGCGCTTTAGACCGTCACGGGGCGCCCGGGCTCGGATACGCTGGCGCGGTGAGGGCCATCGAACCCGCCGATCTGCCAGCCATCCTCGCGCTGAACAACGCGCACGCACGCGAGCTCGGCCGGGCAACCGAGGCGGAGCTCGCGCGCTTCCTCGACAACGCGAGCCACACCGCAGCAATCGGACCGCGCGCAGATCCGGACGCGTTCTTGATCTGCTTCGACCACACGACGCCGCCGCAGGGCCCGAACCACGCCTTCTTCCTCGCCCGGCATCCACGCTTTTTGTACGTCGACCGCGTCTGCGTCCACGAGCGCGCCCGCCGCCGCGGCCTTGGGCGTGCCCTATACGAGGACGCCTTCGCAATCGCCTCCGCCCGCTCGCTCCCGCTCGTCTGCTGCGAAGTCGACGTCGAAAACGCCGGTTCACTCGCCTTTCACGTCGCGATGAGATTCACAGCGGTCGCCGAAGCCTACCTGCCAACCCGCAACAAGACCGTCCGCTACTTCGCGCGCGGAACGTAAAGGAAGTCCGGGTCACCATTGTGTTGATCGTCGACAGGTCGACCTCGCCTCTCACGGTGTTGCACGTATCGGAACCCTCTCACGAGGCGCATCGGCCGCGCGCCAAGCCCCGAAGTCCGCCAGCCGCAAACTGTCGCGCGGGAGCGTAGCTGGCTCGAGCAGCGCTGGTGCCGTCGCCGGAATGACGTCCTTTCCCCAGTTTAAGCAGCGCGCCTATCGCATCGTTCGCGCGGCGTGCGGAATCCGGGTGGCAAGATGCGCTGCCGCTTACGCGACTCTACGTGAGTGCCTCCAACGCGACGGCACGCATCTCTGCATGAGGACGAGCCAACGGCACGTTCTGTGTGTAGGCCAGGACATTGCGAAGATCGGCAACATCGAATAGCGAAAACACAGCGCGCTGGAACGTGTATTTGATAGACGGGCGCATTCGCCCGCCGTCTTCATCGCGTTCAAAGGAATGATCCGCGTCGACGATCAATGGAAGCAACTGCGGTAAGATTGTGCGCGGCGAGTCTCGGCACGCCGTCAGCAAAACGCGCGCGAAACTCCACCACCCATGAAACGGCAACCCGGTGTACTCACGTCGGCGGACGCGGTCTAGGCCCCACACCATCCAAAGAAGGATGGGTTCGGTAATGCCAGCGAACGATGCTGCGAACCGGCGGTGGTCTCGAAGCGAGCGCGTACTAAAAATCATCGCGAATTCCGCACTGAGGCCTGTCGCGGTCTGATCCTTGAGCAATTGATATTTGGAATCGCGAGACACAAAATAGTAAAAAATATTATACGCCAACAGCGCGTTGACGCCGACGCTGATGTGAAAAGCCGCTCGCACGGCGACAGCGAGGTCAGCCGCAGATGGGTTCGATTGTAGCATTAGACGCCAAGCTCCGATGACCGCCGGAGACGCGTGAGTCTTCGTTTCCCACTGATGCATCTCGCGAGAGTTTTCGTACTTGACGATATCGACGAGTAAATCAGGCAGCAGATCTCGCGGAAGCATCTGCTGTGCGAATGCCTCGGCAGCTTCCGACCGAGGGCCATAGAAAGCTTCAATCAACGGCTCTATTGACGTACGCGTACATGCCAAGGCGACGTTCGCGAGCAGGTACTGATCTGACAACACGGGGCGCACAGCGGAGGCGTAGCGACTCCAGTAGTCGGTGTGTGCGGACGCGAAACCCTGCGGGCGCCCAGTGGCGGCTTTATTCGATAGGCCATCCCATCCCGGGAATAGAAACGATAGTAGATAGCTGAGCGCTTCCTTCGAGTTTCCCAAGATAGACAAGGAATCGAATCGGATTTTCATCGCGGAAGCTTCCGGCTTATCGTCCCCTGTCCCACCAAAACGGAGCCAGCTGATGCAGTCATTTATCAGCGCGAAAACAGACGGATATGCGCTTCTGATCATCGATACTATAAATACTTCGTCGATATCGAGCTCGCCGTTTAGCGAAGTCCACGACTCGATGGCATATCGGAGACCCGTCTTCATTACGCGGGGAGTGGAAGCCAGCATAGCTAGGGCTCGATCGACAGTCATCGTTCCGAATCGGGCTAGCAACACTTCACCGAGTTCATCGATAGGTTCGCGAATTTGTGTGCGGATCGGTGCAGCGACCGGATCGATGACCTCGTGACGCCTAATACATATGCCGCGCGCCAGGCTTATGATACGCGATGCAGATGGAGGGTCGAGCGGAGGTACCGCCAAAACGTATCTCGCGAACTTCTCGATATCAAATCGGAAATCCGCAGCTGAGGATGCCAGGATGATCTGAAGTCCCTTCACGTCGCTGAGCTCGTTCAACAACGCTCGCAGCGGCGCCACGCGCAGGTGTTCAGGAGCCATCGCCACATCCACGATGCCTGCGAAGCGCTCGAAATCCTCAACCCAAACGATGAGGCGAATGTCAAGTGCGAGAACCGCCAACTCGATATCGCGGAGAATGCTGTGCGGGGATCTGGTACGAGTCAGAAAGGCAAGGCCGGGCCAACCCGCGGCGGCCTTGTCGATTGCTGCCGCGTAATCGCCCGGAATATCACGCATCGACGTAACGTCTGCTTCCTTCGCGACCTCATCTATGATCGCGTTGAGAACGCTTCGGATGGCCGCATCGGTTGTATTGTACGGCCATAGAGACACTCGCGTGCACCGGATGCGTCGTATGCTGTTGGCGTTCACACGAGCCAACGCCAAATTAAGCAGTGATGTCTTGCCTGTTCCAACCGGGCCTACGACTGCTATTGTTGGACACGCGTCGTGCGTTATGAGCTCGCTCAATTGCCTCGCGACGTCCGCACGTCCAAAAAAGTCGTGCGCCGAGTTTTGGATCGGCGTTTCGGAATGGATCCATAGGGCTAACCTTTCGTCGGTTATCGCTTGAACGTCCCCATTAGATGGCCGACGGTTGCGTACGCGATGCTCCTCCGCAAGATACGCGATCATGGCGGACGCGATAATCGCAAAAGCCACTATCGCGATTAGCGCTGTGAATGCCTCGTACGACTCGCTCTGCGTATCGATCGCGCATGACGACAATTCGCGCAACGATGGTTCGCGGACCACGAGTACGATCGTGGCCGCGGCCCCGAGTACTCCCGCGAGCCACGTTGGCGGGTACAAGGCTGTGCGAGCAAAACGGAGCCAGCCCGATGCGCCTTTGCGCAGAAGGCGTGTTCCGAAAACGAATCCCGCCAGTAAAAATAAATATGGTGAAATTGGCGCGACAACTGCCACCACGCGACCGCACCCAGCCCATCGAAACACGAGCGGGATGCCGCAGATGGCCAGCAACGCTCCAGTTACCGACAACCCGACAATCGCGCGCCATCGAAGAAGCGTGGCGTTCATATGCAGCGCCCCACGGTCGATTCGTCTGCCGGAAGCGCGGACGCGTCATGGGGCACTTGAGATCTCCTAAAGCATCCTTCACCGGCGGCGGTTCTTCTTCTTGTTCTGCCGTTCCTTCTTCCGCTTGTCCCGCAGCCGCTTTTTCTCCTCGTCCGACACCACCCGGGAAGGCTGCGCGCCCATGCCCATCAGGCGCTGCCGCGCCATTGCCGCCGAGTGCGAGCCCTTGCCGCCGGCCGCCGGCAGACCCGCGGCGCCCAGGTCCTTCGGGAGCCCGAACATCTTCGCCATGTCTTCGGGCGCCATTCCCTTCAATTGATTGAGCTGCGCGAGCTGCCGGAATCCCGGGAGACGCTGCAACAGGTTCATCCCCGGCGCGCCCGGGCCGCCGCCCAACTGGCGCATCACCTTTTGCATCGCGAAGAAGCGCTCGAGAAGCCCGCGCACCGCTCCCTTTTGCTGCCCCGAGCCGCGCGCGATGCGGGTCATGCGCTCGTCGGTGATGATGTCAGGATTCTGCCGCTCGGCCTGCGTCATCGAGGAGATCATCGCCTCGACCCGGCCCAGCTCCTTGTCGTCGAAGGTGATGCCTTCGGGCAGCTCTCCGAAGAGGGGGAACTTCTCGAGGAGGTCGTTGACCGACCCCATCTTCTTGACCAGCTTGATCTGCTCGACGAAGTCGATCAGGTTGAAGTTGCCGGTGAGGATCTTCTCCGCGTCCTCCTCGGCCTTCTTCTCGTCGACGACGCCTTCGAAATCCTTCATCAGG
>DASXHM010000335.1:0-9049 GCA_036488495.1 Myxococcales bacterium
CCTGGCTGCGCACGCGCAGCTACGCAATCTTCGCCGGCTATCGCATCGCAGTGGCGGTCCTGGTGGTGGCGCTGTGGCTCTCGGGCCATCGCTAGCGCAAATCCGCCGCGCGGCCTCGCGGCACGAGCCTGTGTTGCATCCGGAGCTCGGGCGCGCCGCGGCCGTCTTGGTGCCGCTCCTGCCCAGGCCAGAAGGGCTGCACGTCCTCTTCACGGAACGCAGCAAGGAACTGCGCACCCATTCCGGCCAGGTCAGCTTTCCCGGCGGCTCCATCGACCCGACCGACGAGAGCGTCACCCACGCCGCGCTGCGCGAGGCCCGCGAGGAAGTCGGTCTGCATGCAGAGCACGTCGAGATCCTGGGCCGCCTCGACGACTGCCCGACCTTCGTGACCGGCTTCGTCATCTCACCCGTGGTCGGCATCGTCGACCCGCTGGCCTTCACCGCCGCCGGCCGTTACCCGTGGACGCCGAGCCCCGCGGAGATTGCCCAGCTTCACGAATTGCCGCTGGATGCGTTCTGCGATCCGAAGAACCTTCGCATCGAAGAGCGGGTGGCGCGCGGCGTCCCGCATGCCATCTATTGGTACACCGTGCAGGGCACGGTGGTGTGGGGCGCGACCGCGCGCATCCTGCACCAACTTCTCGAGCTCGCCGCGGCCGAGGTCAGCGAATGAGTCTGCACGCCATCATCCTCGCGGGAGGGAGCGGGACGCGGTTCTGGCCGCTCTCGCGGGCGAAGAAGCCGAAGCAGTTTCTGGCGCTCGTCACCGGCAAGGCGCTGATCGCGGAGACGTTCCTGCGGGTGGAGCCGCTCGTCACCGCGGCGCGGACGTGGGTGGTGTGCGGGCAGGCGCACGAGCAGGGAGTGCGCGAGCTTTTGCCGTCATTGCCTGCGCAGCATGTCCTGGTCGAGCCGGCGGCGCGCAACACCGCGCCCGCCATCGGGCTCGCTTGCGTGCGAGCGGTCGCGGAAGATCCGGATGCGGTGCTCGCCGTGCTGCCCTCCGATCATCACATCCAAGCGCCGGAAGCGTTTCGCACGGCGCTGCGCAAGGCGGCGGACGCGGCCGCCTCTGGCGGCTTGGTGACCATCGGCATCAAGCCGACGCGCCCCGAGACCGGCTACGGCTACTTGAAGCGCGGCGCGGCGCTGGCGGACGGCGTCTTCCGCGTGGAAGCTTTCGTTGAAAAGCCGGACGCGCAGACGGCGCAGAACTACCTGCAGGACGCGGCGTACTCTTGGAATGCGGGCATCTTCGTCTTCAAAGCCGCTGCGATGCTCGACGCGATCCGCCGCCACCTGCCCGCGCTCGACGCAGTATTGCAAAAGATCTCCGCGGGCGACGCGCAGGCCTTCTTGCAGGCGCCGTCCATCAGCATCGATTACGGCGTGATGGAGAAGGAAGAGCGCATCGCTCTGGTGCCCGGCGACTTCGGCTGGAGCGACGTCGGCTCCTTCGCCGCGCTGCCCGAAGTGCGCAAGCTCGACGAGCGCGGCAACGCGGTTTCCGGCGACGCCATCGTCGTCGACTCCGATGGCTGCGTGGTGCTGTCAGAAGGGCAGAGACTCGTTGCTGCGGTCGGCGTGCGCGACCTGTGCATCATCGATTCCGGCGACGCGCTACTCGTCGTCCCGCGCGATCAGGCGCAAGACGTCCGCACGGTCGTCGACGAGCTGAAGAAGACGGGCCGCTCGCAGCTCCTTTGAAAAGGCGCCTGCTCGCTAGCTCTATTTCGAGCCGATCCGTCCCGCAGTCGAGCCCATTTTTCGCGTGCCTACATTCGCGGCGCTCCGAGAGCGCGGCGCGCGATTTTTCGTGCGCGGGGTAGGCATTCCGTTCCCTTGACACTTCCGCGCCAAAGCAGCGATGAAAATCGCGTCTTCGTTTTGGGAGTGATTGATGCCCTTGGTCGTGGCGGTGGTGCTCTTCAGCTCTTTGGCGGCGGCCGCTCAGCCCGCGCCGGCCGGCGATTCACCGCGCGCCCCCGCGGCGGCGCAATCGCCGCGCACGACGCCGCCTCCGGAAGTCGAGCACCTGTTACCGCTTCCCTCGCAGCGGCCCGCGGCGGACCTCGGCCTGTTTCTCAAGGACACGAGCCTGTGCATCTTTCCCTTCGTCAAGGAGAGCGCGGCGCCGACCGACAGCGCCTATCTCGAAGCGGTGCAGAAGACCTTCTACGACGTCGCCAGGCAGTCGCCGTTGCTCGAGAGCGTGAAGCTGCTGCCGGCTGCAACGCATTGCGACCCGCACGACGGCGCGTGCATCGCAGAGGCTGCCGTCGGCCCGCGCTGCCAGCACGTGCTGGTCGGAAGCTCTGCGGCCAAAGGCAACGGCTTCGTGCTTTCGGTGCGCATCTTCCAGGTCGCGAAGCAGGCCGTGGTGCCGGGATCGGAAGTCGAGCAGGTGCTCGAGACCGATCGCGAGTCCGACGTCGAGGCGTGGGCGCAAGGCCAGGCTTGCCGGGCGCTGCAGGTGCACTGCGAAGGACGCCTGCAGGTCGACGCCGACCGCCGCGACATGAACATCTACCTCGACAATCGGCCGATGCAGCGGACGTACGCGTCGCCAGAGACGTTCGTGGTGATGCCCGGAGTGCACGAGGTTCGCGTGTCGGTCGGGCAGCGCACGTCGCTGGCGAAGAAAGTGGCGGTGCGCCGCGACCAGACGGCGGAGCTCATCTCCGCACGCCAGACCGAAAAAGGCGGCCTGCCGCTCTGGACCGCCGCGGAGCTGAGCGGTCAATCACCCGAGCGGAGCTCGGACGTCCACGAAGGAAGTTGGACGCGCCCCATCGGCTTCACTGCGGCGGGCGTGGGCATCGCGGCGCTGGGCGTCGGCCTCTTCGAGGGGCTGCATGCGAAGAGCCTGCGCAACGACGCGCAATCGCATTTTGCAGCGAACGGCAACACCTACCTCGCCTCGGACATCTCGACGCTTCATTCGGCGCGCGATGCCGCAAACGTCGGCAACGTGCTGACCGTGGCCGGCGCAGCGCTCGCAATCGCCGGTGGCGTTCTCGTCTTCGCTTTCTAGGGTGCTCGTGATGAAGAAGCTCGTCCTCATCGTTTGCTTGATCGCGACCGCCGGGTGCTTCGGCGGCGATCCGTCGGTTGGCGCGTGCAAGGCCGACACCGATTGCTCGCAAGGTTCGACCTGCAATACCGACCTGCACGTCTGCCAATCGGCGTGCGCCACCGCTTGCCTCTCTTCGCAGCTCTGCGTTTCGGGGCAGTGCGTGGCGGCGCGCTGCGTGCCTTCGTGCAACGGCGGTCAGAGCTGCGATCTCGGGCAGAACCCGCCCGTCTGCCAGGACGTGGTCACGCAGGTGACCGCCGCGACCAACGGCGCCAATGGTTTCTTCGCGCGCACGCCGGAGACGGACATTCCGGTCACGGTCGTGTTCCGTCCGGCGACCGGAACGCAGGTCGCCTCCGCACGGCTCACCGCAAATGGCGTGGTCGTTGCCGGGTCATCCGTCGACGGAACGACCTGGACGTTTCCCGTTCCCAGCACGGTGCAGACGCCCGGCAGCGAAGCTCCGGTGTCGTTCTCGATTTCCATGACCGACAGCGCCGGCGCCACCTTCTCCTCCGACGCTCCGGCAACTGCGGCTTTGAAGATTGACGACGCGGCACCGACGGTCAGCGGATTGGCGGCAGCCGGCGGAGTGACCGGTCAGGACGGCAATGCCTGGTTCAAGTTCGACCCGGCCGCGAAGGTCTCGGTGCAGGCGACGGTGGTCGATCAAGGCAGCGGTCTCGACGGCTCGACGCTCGCTCTTCGCGATGCCTCGACACAGGCACGGATCGACGATGGTTCGCCGACTGTCGGAGCGGATGGCGCGGTCGTCTTCCATGTGCCGCAGAACTTGATCGGCGCGGGACAGGAAGGGCTGGTGCAGTTCCAGGTGGCGGCGGCCGATCACCTCGGCCACACCAGCGCCGCGCCGGGCGTCTTCGGCCTGGACGGGAAGCCGCCGGCGATCACCTTTGCGCCCGGCTATCCGGTGGCGCATGCCGGGTGTTCGAGCGACGCGAACGTCTTCTGCGGCCACGACGGCGCGCACTTCACCCGCAAGGACGTCGCGACGCTGTCGTTCGCGGTCACGGACGGTGGCGCCGGCGTTGATCCGGCCAGCGGCACGTGCACGGTCACGGGACAACTCGGCGCCTGCACCGCCACGTTCGCCTCCGGCAGCTTCAGCTTTCCCGTCGACTTCTCAAAGTTGGGTGTAACGACGGACGACAAGGGCAACGCGACGGTCGCACTCGCGCTGGGCGCGAAGGATTTGGTCGGCAATTTGGCCGCGGACAGCGCCGACTCGGTCGACATGACGAGAGTGAAGTGGGTGCGCACGACGGGGATTGGCTCGCTGGCCGGCGCACCGATTGTGTCGGGGCAACTCGCATCGGTGATTGTCGCAGGCCAGAATCTCAGCGGAGATCCGATCGCGGCAATCGACACGGCTGGCGGCGCGTCGCTGTGGACTGTGGGTCACGCTCTGAGCACACCGATCACGCAGGTCACGGCCAACATGGCGCTGGATACGACGGCGTCGAGCGACCCCTTGCACCCCACGCCGATGCTGTATGTGAACAGCGGGGACGTCGCCTACGCGCTTCACATCGCAGCCGTCGGCATCGACAAATTTTGCCTCATCTCCGCTCCAGGCACCGTAGGCGCCCCTGTCCTTTTTAGCGGCGGCGCGACAGCACGCGCCGTCGTGAGCAGTGGAATACAAATCCGCAGTTTCGCCCCCGCGGGCCTAAACTCAGCCGGTGGCGCATGTGACGTTAACGCCGTGTTCAGCTTTGGCGCGGCGACGCACCCCGTGCTCGGCCCGCCATCGGCGAACGGTGCGGCCATCTACACCGGTTACAACAATTCCGCGAATACTCTGAATGACCTCGGCGTCGCGTCCATCGAGTTTGCGAACGGCAGCTTCGCAAACGCAGCGACCGCCAAACTCGGCTTCCAGCCCATTACGCGCTCGGGTCTTGGCCAGATCACTCCCGCTGCGAACTTGTACTTCGGAGACGACAACATCATGCACAAGTTCTTCGAGTTTACGCCGACGCTCACGCTGGTCAGCGCAAGCCCCGCGCTGAACGCTGGGCAACCCGTCTCGGCGCCGCCGCTCGTAAGCGGCGCCACCGCTTATGGCGCGTCCGATCAATTGATCGCGCTGGACTCGTCGTCGATGTCGCAGTCGTGGACCGCGCTGTCCTCCGGCGGTGCCGTGACGCCGCCCGCGATCGGAGACGGCGCGGTCTACGTCCTGCAAGCCACTGCCAACCAACTGCACGCGATCGACTCCACCCTGCACACCGACCGGTGGGTCTACAGCGGGTCAGCGCAGACCACCCCCGCCACGACCATCGCCGCGCCCACGACCGAGCCGACCCTCGCCGCCGACGGCACGCTGTATTTCGGCGATTCGGGTGGCCGCGTGTACGCGATCATCACCGACACGCCGCCCGCCCCGTTCCATCCGGGCGACTGGCCGCACGTCGGCTTCGACAACTGCAACTCGAACCACGCCAACAACCCTGGCTACGTCTGCCAGTAACGTCCAGGATCCAATCCCTACAAGTCTAAACTCTAGCCATTAAATTGCTGGACCGAAGTCGTAGGCGTCCAGCAGTCTGAATCCTCAACCAAGTCGCTCTCGCACTGGGGGGCTCGTGTACCATCGAGTCGTCATCGGTCTCTTGTTGTTCGCTTCCGCCTGCACGCCAAAACTGCAAGGCACTTGCTCGTCCACCGCAGATTGCCACGCCGGCGAGGTGTGCGACGGCAATGACCTGTGCGTCACGCTCAACCCCGCGCAGATCGTCGAGCCGGTCGCGGGAGCTCTCGTGTCTGGTCATTTCCACGTCGCCGCGGCCGTTGCAGGCAATGCCGACGACGTGACCTTCACCGCCACTGCCGTCGACACCGGCGCCACTCTCGGGTCGCTGGTCGTGAAGAGCGGCGTAAACGGAATGTGGGAAGGAAATCTCGTCTTCGATCGAACGTCGTTCGGCGGCGCGGCCAATCTGCGGGCGGCGGTCCACCGCGCGGGGTCGGAGCTGCTCTCGACTCCGGTGGCAGTGCAGATTGATCAGACCGCCCCGAGCATTTCGATCCAGTTCGACGGCACGCACACGTTTACGCGCGACGCCACCATCGAGGTGGCGGCGATGGTCACCGACGACCACGCTATCGCCAGCGCGCAGCTCGTGCTTCCGGATGGCGGCGCCTATGACGGAACCGCGAGCGGCAATCTCTACACGTTCACGGTTCCAGCCAGCGACGTGGTCGCGCCCGGCGCCGAGGCCGCCGTTCCGTTCACGCTGGTCGCGACCGACGTGGCCGGCAACCGCGAAGGGCTCGACAACGCGTCCGCGCTGCAGGTCGACGATTCGGCGCCCGTCCTCAGCAACGCCGCGCTCGACTCGGGTTTCGACGGTGTCGACGGCGCCGGGCAGGGCTGGCTCCGCGGACCGAGCGCCGATCCTGCAGCGGGCGATGTGGTGGTGTCCGTGCAAATCGACGAGGCATTCATCGCGACCGCCGGCGCCGGTGCGCCGGTGGCCATCGTCGGCGGAACGAGCTTTCCCGGCACGGCCGCGGGCAAGCGCTGGACGTTTTCACTCCCGCGCTCGGTCGGTGCAGGCGCCACTGCACCGGTGGCCGTCTCCTTCGCGGCAAGCGATCAGGTTGGTCACACGGCAGCTTCTTCGCCTTCACTTGCCTTGCAGTTCGACGATGTTGCTCCGGCTGCTTTCGCGCCGGCTCTTTCGGCCGATGCGACCTGGTATGCGCGCTCGCCGGACGTGAAGGCGCCGGTGGTCGTCTCGATCGCGGCTGCTCCGCGCAGCGGCGTAGCCGGCGTCGTCTTGCGCGTGGCTGGCCAACCCGATGCGCAGTGCACCGGAAGCGCGGAATCGTGGCTCTGCGTGCTGCCGACCACGCTCGCTCCCGCCGGCGCGGAAAGCGTCCTCGCCGTCACTGTCGCAGCGATGAGCGTGACCGGCGTCGCCTCCACGGTTACGACGACTCGCAACGTCGATGACGCCCCGCCAGTCATCTCCGCAACCCCCGCAATTCCATATCCGGCGGCGACGTCGGCGCCGGATCGATGGGGCCACGACGGCGCGCACTTCACGCTCCGCGACAGCGGAGCTCTCTACCGCTTCAGCGCATGGGACTGCGGCGCGGGCATCCGCAGCGTGAGCGCCTTCTCCACTTCGCCAGTGCTCGCGTCGTCGACGGCGGCGGTCGCGGATTCCGGCGCGCGCCACCCGTGCGACAACGGCACCACGGCGATTGTCTACGACGTCGCGGTTGCTTCGGATCTCGGAGTGGCCGGCGCCTTCCCGGCCGCGGACAACCTGCTCTCGGTCGCGGCGACCGTCGCCGATTCCGTCGAGGGCGGCTCGCGTCCGACCGGCGTGCACTCCGCCAGCGCGTCGCGCACCGACATCCAGGTCACGCGCCGGCTGTGGCAGACGCCGGGCGGCGGCTTCAGCAACCTCGCAGTCGGCCCGGCCATCGTCGTCTCGGGCCCGGCGGGTTTGAGCGGCCTGAGCCCCAGCGACGGCAGGACGCTCTGGGCAAGCGCCGTCGCTCCGCTGTCCGGTCCGGTCATCGGTGGCACCGCCGCGGCCCCCGTCGGCTATTACGGCCAGGGATCGAACACGTCTGAAAACACGCTCGTCGCATTCGATCCCTCGACGGGCGCGGTGAGCAAGAGCTGCGTCGTCGCGTCCACTCCGGCACTTCCCACCGGCTGCCGCGCCGCGGTTCCGAGCGTGTTCCGGAGCAGCGCTCTCGCGCTGGAAAGCGACGGCTCGGGTCTCTTGTTGGCCAGCACCGGCGCCCGTGGCATCGACTCGCAGGGCAATGGCTGCGGAGCCCAGCGCGCCGTCTTCGAACAGATCTCCGCCGGCGTGTGCTCGTTCAATGGCGCGACGATGATCTCGCAGGCAGACGGCCTGCAGGTCGGCCATGGCGCCCATGCCTTCGTCGCTTCCGACATTTACGATTTCGCCTTCGACGCTCCCGGCGACGTTACTTTGAGCGAAGTTTCAGCGGCAGGCGGCGCGGTCACCGCATCCACCGTCTCTGCAACCTCCTGCATCCTCACCGACGATGCGGGCAGCGATTCGCCGCTCTGCGATGGCTCGCGCTACGTCTGGACCGGCTCGGGCTTCGCCGGGCCTTCGTACAATTCCGGGCCTGCCGACGTCAGCCTCCCCGGCAGCGATCTCTACTTCGCCGGACCCAGCGCGTTCGCTCTCTCGAGTGGAGCCGCCGCATTCGCCGGAAGCGGAACGGTGCTCGCAGTCGATGCTTCGCCGAACCCCATCGCCTATGTCGCTTCTGGAGGATCGGTGCAGGCGGTGCACGTCGGCGCTTCTGCATTCGGCACGCAACCGTTCACGCTCCCGCCGTTGCTCGACACGGTCGTCAGCGACCTCGCGCTCGATCGACGCGGCACGTTGTACGTCGTCTCCGGCAACGGCCAGGTCAGCGCGATGGCGACCGATTCTCCCGGCCTCGCCACGCAAGGCTTCGGCTGGGCCACCCGCGGGCGCGACGCCTGCCGCTCCTCCAGCCTGGATTTCACATGCCCGTTCTGAGATTGCTGCTCGCGCTCGTCCTCCTCGCCGGCCCTGTTCTTGCGGATACCAACGCCGACGTTCGCGCGCATTTCAAGAAAGGGCAGATGCACTACGCTCTCGGCGAGTTCCCCGAGGCCATCAGCGAGTTCCGCGAGGCGTTCCGGCTCAAGCAGGAACCGGCCATTCTTTTCAATCTCGCGCAGACGTATCGGCAGCTCCACGAGTGGCAGCACGCGTATTTCCACTATCGGCAATATCTGATTGCAAAGCCGAACGCGCCCAACCGCGCCGAGGTCGAAGACTTCATCGAGCAGATGAAGAACCACATGGACGAGGAGGACCGGGCCGCGCGGGCCGACTTCAACCACAGGGCCGATGGGACGACGAGCCAATCGCTCGGCGGGATCGCGCAATCTCCGCCTGCCGTTGCGCAAAC
>DASXHM010000370.1:0-2719 GCA_036488495.1 Myxococcales bacterium
GAGCGCGCCAGTGCAAGCGAAAGACCAACTGAAACCGGGCTCCGATGCGGTTCGCGCCGGTTTTGCCTTCACTGTTACGCGCAACGCCGGTGACGCTGCCGGTGGCAGGGGCGGCGCGGAACCGCGCCTTCGAGCGCTCGCCCGGACTGCGCACGAGCCGGCCCGTCAGACCGCCGTGCTACCCCCAAACTGGCGGTTGAGATAGGCGCGGCCAGCCCTTATCCTGCGCGGTCCCTCGACGCGTCGTGTAGGAGCCCATGGAACCAGAGACCATCCTCGTGAAGGGTGCCCGGGAGCACAATCTCAAGGGCGTCACGCTGGAGATCCCGAAGAAGCGCCTGGTCGTCTTCACCGGCGTGTCCGGGAGCGGCAAGAGCTCGCTCGCTTTCGACACCCTCTACGCCGAAGGTCAGCGCCGCTACGTCGAGTCGCTCTCCGCCTACGCCCGGCAGTTCTTGGGGCAGATGGAGAAGCCGCACTACGACGTCATCCGCGGGCTGTCGCCCACCATCTCCATCGAGCAGAAGGCGGCCTCCAACAACCCGCGCTCGACGGTGGGAACCATCACCGAAATCCACGACTACCTGCGCGTCCTCTATGCGGCGGTGGGCAAGCAACACTGCACCGTCTGCGGCCGGCGGGTGGGAAAGCAGAGCGCCCAGCAGATTGCCGATGAATTGGCCAAGCTGCCCGAAGGCACCAAGCTCACCCTGCTCGCTCCGCTCGTCGAACAGCGCAAGGGCGAGCATAAGGAAGTCCTGCAGGACGCGCGCAAGCGCGGCTTCGCCCGGGCGCGGGTGGACGGCGTCATCCGCGATCTCGACGAGGACATCGAGCTCGACAAGAAGAAGAAGCACGACATCTCGGTGGTGGTGGACCGCATCGTGGTCAAGCAGGCCGAGGCGGGCCGGCGGCTGATCGACTCGGTCGAGACCGCGCTCAAGGAAGGCAAGGGCATCCTCCACGCGCTCACCGCGCTCAAGGGCGGCGGCGAGACCCAGAGCATCTACAGCGAGCATCTCTCCTGCCCGGTGGACGGCATCAGCTTTCCGGAGCTGGCGCCGCACAGCTTCTCCTTCAACAACCCGCTCGGCATGTGCCAGGAGTGCAATGGCCTGGGCACCCGGCCCGAGATGGATCCGGACCTGATCATCCCCGAGCCGGGACGATCCATCCGCGGCGGCGCGGTCGAGCCGTGGAACCACGCGCTGGAGAAGCAGGGCGGTTGGACGTACCGGATGATCGAGTCGCTCTCCAACTCGTTCAAGGTGCCCCTCGACAAGCCTTGGAAGGAGCTCCCGAAAGACGTCCGCCAGCTTCTGCTCTACGGATCGGGCGACGAGACGATGAGCATCAAGTGGTCCGAGGGCGGCCGGACCGGCACCTACAAGACCAGCTTCGAAGGCATCATCCCGATGCTGATGCGCCGCTACAAGGAGACCACCTCCGAGAGCATGCGCAAGCACTACCTGCGCTACTTCAGCGACAAGGCGTGCAGCATGTGCAAGGGCGAGCGCCTGCGGCCGGAGAGCCGCGCGGTCACTCTCGGCGACGTCGAGGACACCCAAGGCAAGAGCATCGTCGCGGTCTCACGGATGACCATCGAGCAGGCGATGCAGTTCCTCGTCACCCTGCCCTTGCAGGGGAACGACAAAGTGGTGGCGACCGAGCTCTTGAAGGAGATCGGCAATCGCCTGCGCTTCTTGCTCGACGTGGGCCTGGGCTATCTGACGCTGGATCGGCCGGGGCCGACGCTGTCCGGCGGAGAATCGCAGCGCATCCGCCTCGCCTCGCAGATGGGAAGCGAGCTGACCGGCGTCATCTACATCCTGGACGAGCCGTCGATTGGCCTTCACCAGCGGGACAACGCGCGGCTCCTCTCCACCCTGAAGCGCCTGCGCGATCTCGGCAACAGCGTGATCGTGGTCGAGCACGACGAAGAGACCATGGAGGAGGCGGACTGGCTGGTCGACTTCGGGCCGGGCGCTGGTGAATTGGGCGGCGAGATCGTCGCTTCCGGGACGCCGCAGGAGGTGATGCAGAACGAAAGCTCCATCACCGGCGGGTACCTGTCGGGACGGCGGCGCATCGAGGTGCCGGAGCAGCGGCGGCGCGGAACGGGCAAGTCGATCAAGCTGCTCGGCGCAGCCGCCAACAACCTGCGCGAAGTGGACGTGGAGATTCCGCTCGGCTGTCTCGTCTCGGTGACGGGCGTGTCGGGCGCGGGCAAGTCCACCTTGGTGAACCGCATCCTCTATCCGGCACTGGCGCGCGCTCTGTACGGCTCGCGCGAGGCGCCCGGCGCCTACAAGGCGTTGAGCGGCATCGAGCACCTCGACAAGGTGATCGAGATCGACCAGAAGCCCATCGGCCGCACGCCGCGCTCCAACCCGGCGACGTACACCAAGGTCTTCGACTGCATCCGCGACGTCTTCGCGCGCACTCCGGAGGCGCGCGCGTACGGGTACGAGCCGGGCCGCTTCAGCTTCAACGTCAAAGGCGGCCGCTGCGAGGCGTGCGAGGGAGACGGCCTCAAGGTGGTGGAGATGCACTTCCTCGCCGACGTCTACGTGCCTTGCGAAGTGTGCCACGGCAAGCGCTTCAACGACGCCACCTTGCGGGTGCAGTTCAAGGGCAAGAACATCGCCGAGGTGCTCGACCTCTCGGTGCGCGAGGCCTTGGAGCACTTCGGGGTGCACAAGGAGATTGTCCGCATCCT
>DASXHM010000076.1:0-4159 GCA_036488495.1 Myxococcales bacterium
ACCGGCGCCAGCCCCAACACGTCGTGGCTCGACGGCTGCGTCGCGCTCGACGACAAGGGCTTCGTCAAGGCTGGCCCGGATCTAAGCCCCGACGAGCTGGTTTCCTGGCCTCTCAAGCGCTCGCCGTTCCTGCTGGAGACGAACCTGCCGGGCGTCTTCGCGGTGGGCGACGTACGGTCGACCAGCGTCAAGCGCGTCGCCTCCGCCGTCGGCGAAGGCTCCATCTGCATCCAGCTCGTCCACCGCTTCCTCGCGGAGTAATCCAATGAGCGACTTGCCTTCGATTCAGCGCGAGGCGAACGGCCACCGGGGCGCGTTCTACATGGACCGCGACGGCGAGCGCCTCGCCTCGCTGACCTTCTCCGCTGGACCGGACGGCAAGATCGTCATGCTCGACCACACCGAGGTCTTCTCCGAATCGCTGCAGGGCCAGGGAGTGGCGCGCAAGCTGGTCGCCGCCTCGGTCGATTGGGCGCGGCAGGCCGGCGTGAAGCTCGTGCCGGTCTGTCCCTTCGCCAAAGCCATCTTCGACCGCTTTCCCGAGTACCGCGACGTCCTGCCTTGAAAGGTCGTCCGCGTTACTCCTGGAAGAGCTCGTCGACGAAGCACCAGCGCCAGGCCTCGTCGGGCTGGAAGGACTGGATGACTGGGTGTTTCACCTTGTGGAAGTGCTTCGTCGCGTGCTTGTTCTTCGAATCGTCGCAACAGCCGATGTGGCCGCAGGTGAGGCAGCGGCGCAGGTGCACCCAATCGTCGCCGAGTTGCAGGCACTCCTCGCAGCCCTCGGGCGTCTTGGGCGCTGGATTTCCCGCGTGTTTCAAGTGATCGCAGGTGGTGGCCATGCAGCGACACTGCTCGACCCGCGCGTCATTGTAAACCGCCAGCGATCACCGTGCAGCCGCCGCGCCGTGATTCACGTCGAGGATCGTCCAAGTCCGCGGCGGATCGCACAGGTTCGCAGGGTCGATGGCGAGCATCCATGGAAGCGACCAAGGAGGTCGTCATGGAGCTTTCCAAAGAGGCGAAGAGGTCGTTCTTGAAGGTTCGCATCGCCATCGTCGCCGCGCTGTTCGCGGCGATGGCCGTCGCGTCGGTCGCGCAGCGCCCGCACCACGACGCCCAGCCGCGGCAGGTGGCGCTGCAGCAGTGATAGCGTCGCGGGCGATGAGATCGCGTCCGCCCCTCGTACCGTTCCGCGCCCGCGACTCCGCGTTCGGGTCGCTGCGAGCCTATCGGCGCGAGGCGGCGCGCTGGCCGTTCCACGCCGCCGGCATGCACGGCCACCGCTTCTACGTGCTCGACTACTTCGACGGCGGCGAGGGCGAGCTTCGGCTGCCGCGCAAGACGGTGAAGCTGGGGAATGGCCATGTCTTTCTCGCCCCGCCGGGAGACCTGCACGACTCGGGCGGCATCGCGCGCATGCGGGGCTGGGTGGTGGAGTTCAACGCAGATCTTCTGCCGCTGCAACCGGTGCCGGGCGGCCGGTTCTCGACGCTGGGCCTCGGAACCGTGCCGGAGGCCGAGCGCGCGTCGTGGGCCTGGCGGCTCGAGCGCCTCGTCGCCGAAGTCAACGGGGCGCGCCTCGGATCGCTCGAGGCAGCGCGCGGCCTCTTGCAGGTGCTGCTGGTGGATCTGGCGCGCTTGCTCGAATCGGCGCCGCGGGCCGCGAGCCGCTCGGGGCTGCCACTCTTTCGCGAGGTGGTGGGCTTCATCGAACGGCGCTACGCGGAGCCCGGCCTGTCTCTCGCGGAAATCGCGCGCGCCGCCGGCCGCTCGCCAACTCGCGTGACCGCCGTGGTCCGCGAGCAGACCGGCATGACCGTGCTGGAGTGGATCACCGCGCGCAGGATGGAGGAGGCGCGGCGCAGGTTGCGGGAGACCGACGAAGACATCGCAATCGTCGCAGAGCGTGTCGGCTACGGCGACGCGGCGTACTTCGCGCGCGTGTTCCGGCGAGTGCACGGGCTGTCGGCGCGAGCGTTTCGCAAGGCGGAGTGAGACGTCAACGCGCGCCTTCGCGGACGAACCCGTTCACGGCGTGAAGGACGCCGTCGACACCGCAGAGGCCGAAGCGTAGGGCACTCCAAGCCGGAAAGGAGGAATGCCGGCGTGGTCCCAGGGCGCCTGGGTGGCGGCGACCGACACCGCGTAGCTGACGCCAGTTTCCAGAAAGCCGGGCGGTATGCGGAACGAGGTGGCGCCGTAGACGGTGAAGCTGACCGACGCGTAGAGGGTCGTCGCGCTGTTGCTCGAAATGCCTGCTGCGTAGGACGTCGGCGCGCCCAGGCTGGGTGGCGACCAGGAAATGAGCGGCGTCAGGCCCACGCCGGACTGGTTCTGGAACGCATCGAGCCCAGAAACCCTGGGCGAGAGCGGCGGTCCGACGACAGGGATCACGTCAGCCGTGGCCGGCATCGGATCGATCGACTGATAGAAGGGAAGCGCGAAGGTGCTGTCTCCGAACTGGTAGTTGGCGCTGAGGTCGAACTCGCGCACTTCTTGCCAGGGCGCGCCGAGGAACTGCCCGTAGGCGACGGTGCCATAGTCGACGTCGGTCGAAGCCGGGCTCGCGACCGAGACCAGGTTCATGCGAAAGGGCGACAGGTCCGGGAAGCTGACCGGACCCGGGGCGGCCATGATGGCGTAGTTGCTCAGCGCTGGCTGAGCCGCGGGGTTCGACTGCTGGACGAGCGGCGCCCACTGGGAACCGAGGATCCTGGCCCTCATCGACCCCGTCTGCGGAGCATCGGCGAGCGTGACCGACCGGCTGGCGGAGGCTCCGTTCGGCAAGGTGAGATCGGCGATGCGGGCGAAGCGGCTTGCCAACCGCACTGTGCCCGAGGTGGCGCCGCTCCCCACCGCGCTCGTCGATCGCTGCACGACGAACTCGACATCGCCTTTGGGCGCGTTGGGGAGCGTCCCTGACCAGGGGATGACCTTGCTCGCGCTGGTGGACCCGGCAGCCAGCGACGATCCCGAAGCGATGACGATGTCGGCGCCCGTCTGCGATCCGAAGAGGATCAGGCTGTCGCCGGCGCCCGGCCCGACGCGCGACGAGCCTGGGTTCCATGGCGCGAGGCCATCGACGGAGACCGTCAACGTGGCGGCGTCGGTGAAGTCGGTCGGATCCTGGGTTCCCGGGTAAATCTGCGACAGATCGGGAACGTCTGCCGTGAAAGGGAATAGCTCTGCCTCGAGGCGCTTGAACGGGAAACCGCCGAAGTTGTCCGGGGCGGGGATGTCGAGCTCGAGGTAGTAAACGCCCTGCGGCACGCCGGGGATGACGAAACTTCCGTCGGACGCGGTGTCGGAGGGGAACCTATCCCACCCGGTGGCGGTGGGGACCCATGCGGCGGCGACCTGCCAGAAGTTGAGCCCGGTGTTGGCTGGGATGGGAAAGACGGCCTGGCTCCCATCGTCGGAGCGGACCACCGCGGTCACCGCGCCTTGGACGGTCCGCGTTTGCGCCTGCGGCGGCGGGTTCGTCTTCGGCTGGCTTTGCGAGCCGCCGCACCCGAAGAGAAGGGCACCGAGCGCGATGGATGAAAGGAAGTTGGTGTGGCGCAAACGCATGATGATCCCGCCGGCGTTGAGACAGTTCCTCCTTTCAACACCCAAGGGGCTCGAAAATCAATCCTCCTCGGTTCGGGCGTTCGCCGCGTGGACTCTCGGTGGTCCGCGAGCAGACCGGCGCGGGCATTTCGGAAGGTGGTTTGATTTCCCATGACTTCATCGTAGAAGAGGAGCCAAGGGACCTGGGGCGATGATGCGGGACACGTCACCCGACCAGCAGGCTGCTTACTACGCGAGGCTCGCGGGCCTCAGTCCGGCACAGCGCTTGCGCATCGCCGCGAGGCTCTCGACGGCCGTTCATCGCCTCGCCGAGGCAGGGATCCGCGAGCGGCATCCCGCTGCTACCGAGGCCGAAATGCGGATCCGGCTTGCCGTCCGCCTCTACGGTCGGGCCGCGGCGGGCCGTTTGTTCGGGGCGGAAGCCGTACCTGACGATGCCCTCTGAACGGGAAGACATTCTCGACGTGGCGGTTCGCGTAGCGGGCTGCCTGGAGCGGCTGCAGGTTCGGTATGCGCTCGTGGGAAGCCTCGCGAGCTCGCTTCAAGGCGACCCGCGGTCGACCAACGACATCGACTTCGTCAGCAC
>DASXHM010000190.1:0-2914 GCA_036488495.1 Myxococcales bacterium
TACTATCCAGCAGCCGCGGCGGTCCTCAAGGTCCGCTGGGAGGACTTCGCCCGCGACAAGCTGTTCACGTCGGGCCAGCTCGCCGATCCGTTCGCGCCGTTCTCCGTTGTCGACGCCGGCCGTGGCGCTGCGGCGACGGACTCGGCGACCTTCGAGTTCCTGCAGCCGCGGCGGTTCGTGATCGAGAACAACGGCATCAGGACGGCCGACACGATCACGCGGCTCGAGTTCGACGGCGCGGCGTTTCCCTTCGACCCGCGCCTGCAGCGTTCCACGGAGATCGCCGTCAGCATCGGCCAGCGGGAAGACGCGCGAGCGCCGTACCGCTTCAGCGACACCGACAAGGTGTTCGTCGGGTTCGCCGACAACTTCGAGCGCTCGCTCGACTCCACCGGCGACAAGGTGGTGCTGGACGGCCGCGACTTCACCGGCCTGCTCCTGGACGCGCCGTACCCCGACACCGCGGTCAAGGCGGCCGAAGACGTGGCGGACGCAGTGCGCAGCATCGTCGCGAAGCTGCCCGCCGCGCGCAACCTGGTCGTGGTGTCGCTCGTCGACGAGTTCGACACGCGCACGTACGCGAGCTACGGCTCGCGGCCGGCGCCGAAGCCGGGCGAGCAGCGCGGCCGTCGTCCGCGGACCCAGCACGTCAAAAACCCCTTCGGCAAGCTGATGTCGAAGCCGATGAAGGCCAAGGGTCGCCCGGTCGCGGTGGCGAGCAACTTTTGGGACGTGGTGCAAGACCTCTGCGACTCGCTCGGGCTCATCGCCTTCATCCAGCGCGAAGAGCTGGTCATCGCGCCGCCGCGCACGCTCTCGGACCCTGCCTACGCTGGCAAGGCGCCCCGGCTCATTTGGGGTCGGAACATCGAAAAGCTGACCATCCGCAAGCGTCTCGGGCACATGCGCGCGCCGAACGTCCAGGTGGTCTCGCACGTCCCGGGCAAGGCGAAGCCGCTCAAGGCGCAGTGGCCGAACCCGCCCATCCCGTACCAGATCGACATCGACCCGGAGAGCGGCGAGAAGCGGCCGCACATCCGCCAGGAGCGCTACTACGTCTCTGGCGTCGCCAACGAGAAGACGCTGCGCGACGTTGCCCAGCGCATCTACGAGGAGAAGGCGCAGAACGAGATCGAGCTCCAGGTGCAGACGAAGGAAATGACGGCGACCAGCATCGCGTCCGAGATCGTCGACCTCACGCAGATCCGCGACGGCGACCCGGTGAGCATCGAGCTGGACTCGGTGCTTGACCACGAAATGGAGACGCTGACCGTTCCGCAGCGCGTCGACGTACTCGTGCGCAAGGGCTACCGCCCGGGCGTGGCGCAGTCGCTCGCCGAGCATTGGGACGATCTGCAGTCGTTCTCCAACGTCTTCCGCGTCAAGACCGCTCGCCACGAGTGGGACCACGAGGCCGGCTACTCGCTGGCGCTCGAGGCGGTCAATTACCTGTCCGTCGGCGGCCTGCCGGACGGCACGCCCGCGAGGTGAGCCGTGCGGCGGGTCCGGTGCCGCAACAGACTAAAGCAATTTGAAACACACCCTCTCAACCGGAGAAGCCCTCCTTGTCTGAATGGAAAGCTCGTCGGCGTTACCGCGTCATCCCCGCTGAGTTTTGGGATTGGCGGCAGTTCCGCACGCTGCCTGCGGTGCCCAAGCTCGTGCTGTTGCACCTCCTGACGGGACCTCACGCCACATTGGTGCCGGGGCTCTTTGGCGTAGGCGCGGCGGCGCTTGCGGAGTCTCTAAACCTCTCGCTGTCCGATTACCGCGCCGCGTGCGCGGAACTCGTCAGCTTCGGCATGCTGCGGGTCGATTGGGACAATCGCCTCGTGTACGTACCCGACGCCTGGCGGCTGGACCCGCCAACTTCACCGAGCCAGGTGCAGGGCTGGTTGCCACACCTCTCCGCACTGCAGGACTGCGAGCTCCTGAGATTTGCTCTGCGTGAGCTGCAAGTTCGATTGCACGAAGCGAGTGCCGAGCTCGGGCAGGCGGGGAACACCCTCGTGAAGTCGCTGCGGCTCGAGCCTCCGCCGCAAAGAGACGAGGCCGCCCTCCCTCTCCGCGAAGGTCCGGCGGACCCTCCGGGGGAGGGTCCCCCATGTGGAGGGGTGCCCCCTGGTGGGCACCAGGAACAGGAACAGGAACAGGAACAGCAGCAGGATCAGCAAAAGTCTCCCGCCGTCGCTGACGCTCCAGCGGCGCCGCGGCTCACGCTGGTCCCGCCTTCGCTTGCCAAGCCCAAGAAGCCGACAGCAGAGCAAGCCGAGTGCAGGAGGACGATCTCCAGACGCATCGACGAGCTTCAGCGCGAGCTGACCAACGGTCATCCGTTCGAGTGGTCCGCCAAGGAACGCGCCGCCGTCGTCAAGCTGGCGGCTCGCGACAACGGTGGGGGCACCGACCCGGCACCTGCGCTCGAGCTGATCGAGACCTTCGCGCGGCGCATGCGGACGGACGGCTTCTATTTTAAGAACTTCCGGCCCTCGTTCATCGAGTCTCGCGTGAACGAACTTCGGATGCCCCTGCAGAAGACCGCCGGCACGAATCGTACGCCGAGAGGCTCGTCCGCGCCGCCGGCATCGCCTGACTACTTCATCACCGCCGGCGACGCCGACGGCCGCGTTGAACTGCCGATCCCAGCCGCGCACCACCAGGCGTCATGACTCCAGTGCCCAAGATCGCCGCGGTGGCGCGCGAGAAGCTCGCGCAGGAGCGGGCCGCGGCCTCGAGCTCAAGTCCGCTGGCGGCCAAGCTTCGGGCCGCCCTGGCGCGCCAGGCGGCTGCTGACGATGTGGAAGCGCAGGCGAAGGCGGCCTGCGAGGTAGCGCGCATCGAGACTGCGCTCATGCACGAGCGACTCGCCACCGTCTTCGACGGCAAGGGCGCCGTCTCCGAGAAGCTGGAGACC
>DASXHM010000212.1:0-1910 GCA_036488495.1 Myxococcales bacterium
AGGACGACGATGGTGGCGGAGACGAAGAGCCAGAGGACCCGGAAGCGGCGGCCTCTTGGCACTCTCACTCTTGGGACATTGAACGGCATTCAGCTCCTCTCCCGCGAAGGGAGCGCGGGGGATTCGGCGACGTTCGAGGCCGCGGGCGATTCGGCGACGCCGGATGACATCTCCATCGCCTTGGTCAATTCCGAGAGCGGCCGGTAGGTCTCGAGCGCGTCGCTGGCGCGCGACAGGTCCTCGACGATGGCCTCGAGCTTCTTGCGATACCGCCGCGCATGCAGCGCGACCACCACGTCCGGAAAGAGCGGCCCGGCGACCAACGGGACCACCGGAAACCAACGCGCTTCGATGGGGATGTAGGGCAGCTCGACGCAGAGGATGCCGAGGACGAGGCCGATGGCGGCAAAGGCAGCGCGAGCGATCAGATCGCCTCCGCGCCAGATGCCGTAATCGCGCGCGGCCAGGTCGATCTCTTCCTGGGCGAGCTTCGCGTAGCGCGGCAGCAGGATCTCGTCGACCACGCGCCGCACGCGCTGCCAGTACTGCGGGTCGGAAAGCCCGAGCTCGTGGAGCTGCCGCTCCATCTGCGCGATCTCCGCTTCGGCCTGCTTGCGGAGCTCGGCCTCCACCTCGGGCGTGACGGCTTTGAGCCCCGGGCGGCGCAGCTCGAACTGCTCGAGCAAGAACCGCCCGACCGCGCCGAGCTGGTACTTCTGGGGAACCATGTGCGAATGCTAACACGCAGCCGGGGGTGCGCACGGTGCGCCGTCCGCCTGCGACAAACGCGCGATCTCCAGGAAGCTTCTGCGGCGCGCGCCCAGGCGGTGAACGACGTTTGCCTGCATCTTGCCGCTGCAAGCGCAATCGGTGGCTTGCGCACAAGCTGCTTCGGCTTGAATGCCGGCTTCGGCGGCGCCGTACCGCGATCTTTGTTGTTGTCGGCGGCTCGGGCGATCTGGCTTTACAGGCCCGCAACGCTGCGGAGAGCGGCGCGCGGCGGGGTCACCCATGCAGCTCGATCAGGACGACAGCTTGTTCGTGGTGGCGCGAAAGCGATTCGCGACGGTCTACGGAACGAGTTCCGACGGAGCGCAGGCGCTGACCCTGTACTGCGGCGAACAGCAGATCACCTTCGATGAGCCGGAGCTGTTTCCCTGGGCCGAGAAGCTGACCGAACAGGATCGATTCGTCGCCGGCTCCGCCACCACCTGGTCCGTCGCGCCGCTCGAGTGGCCGCGCGTGCAAGGACTTCTCGAAGCGCTGCTCGATGCCGGCGTCCTCACCCGCGAGCCGCCCAAGCGCGACACCGCGCAGCTCGCGGCGACCAAGGCGCACCTGGACTTCCTCGCCGAGGAGGAAGCGCGCCCGGCGCCTGCGGCACCTCCGTCATGGAGGACCGATGCGGAAGAGCTCTTGCACGCGCTGACCGGGCGCACGCTCGAGCGCGGGTATCTCGAGACGGTCATCCCGGTGCATCGGCTCGCGCACGTCGCCCTCGATCGCGAGGGCCGCCAGGTCGGCGAGATCAACACCTATCCGGACGCGCTGCGCCTCAAGCTTCCGACCGAATGGAAGACCTGCGGCTATGCCGGAGGCCGCTACCGCGACGAGATGCCGATGAACATGACGGCGCTCCGGAGCATGCTCGCGCATTGGAAGCCGGTCCTCGCCGCCACCCTGCTCTGCCGCGAAGAGTTCTTGAAGCGCTACCCGCAGCACGAGGGCGGCCGCTGGAAGCTCGGCGAATTGCACTTCCTCACCTGCGGAATCCTGGCGCTGCCGGCGCTGCAGCTCATGCGTGAGCGCGATCCGACGCCGACCGGCGAATTGGATCCGGTGCTGTCGTCGCTCTTCCGGGTGATCGACGGAGTGCGCCTCGTCAGCGCGCACCTCCTCGACCTGTTCGA
>DASXHM010000292.1:0-17528 GCA_036488495.1 Myxococcales bacterium
CGGATGCCGGCGGCGGAGGCCGACGCGCTCTTCCACCGGCTGGTATGGAGCGGCCTCCCCGCGGCGGAGCGCACGGGCTGAAAGCGCCATGCTTGGCCCGCCTACGCGCCCCGAGTCGCCCCTACTGCAGGCGCGCCGCCTGATCAATGAGCGGGCGCAGCGCGACAATCGCGAACGCCTTCGCCGAATCGTCGGAGCTGAGCGTCATCGCGCAGAGCCGGCCTTCGCCGTCGAAGATGGGAGCGCCGAAGAAGCGGTCGTCGATCTTCCGCTCGCTCGCAAGGAGCAGCGCGCCGCACTTCGACGACTCCGTCACCGTGGCGCCGACCACAGCGATCTCCTCGCTGCTGCCGCCCACCGCGACGAGCTGCTCGCCGGGCAAAGGCGCGCGCAGCGCGAGCGGCGCTCCCTTGATGCCCGCCACCTCCAGCCGGAGGATGGCGAGGTCCAGATTCGGCGCTGCGGCGACGAGCTGCGCGCTCACTTCGCCGTGGCCGTGGACGACCGCACGCAAATTGCGGAGCGGCAAAAGCCGCCCCTCCGTTGCCTCGTCGGCGACGTTGTGGAGCGCGGTCAGCGCGAGGCCGTTGTCGAGGACGACGCCGGTGCCGAAGACCTCGCTGCCGTCGGGAAGCGCGGCGCGAACTTCGATGACCGAGGCGAGCAGCCGCTGCGCCAAGGAGCGCAGGTTCGAAACCTCCCGGCTCTGGTTGATGATGGCGGCTGCGAGGGTGCGGAAGTTTTCCATTCCGTCACTCTGCACGAGCGATGTGTTTGCAAAACCAACCAAGTGTTAGCGTTTGTTACGCAAGCCGTCACACACGACGAACGGCCGACGCTGCGAAACCGTCCTCAGGCAGCGAGCATGTACCCGACGCCGCGCACCGTCTTGAGCAGCCGCGGGCTGCGCGGATCGTCCCCGAGCTTCTGCCGCAAGTGCGAGATGTGCACGTCGATGCTGCGGTCGAACGCCTCTTCGGCGCTGCCGCGGACCAGATCCATCAACTGCTCGCGCGTCATCACCTGTCCCGCGCGTTCGGCGAGCGCGCGCAAGAGCGAGAACTCGTAGCTGGTCAGGAGTAGCTCCTTCCCTTGCATGGTCGCCCGCATCGACTGCGGCTCCAGGTGCAATTCGCCCACCGCCACGAGCTTTGCCTTGGGCCCGAGCTGGCCGCGCGCGCGCCGCGTCTGCGCCCGGATGCGCGCCACCAGCTCGCGGGCCGAGAACGGCTTCGTCAGGTAGTCGTCGGCGCCGCCCTCGAGGCCGAGCACGCGGTCGGGCTCGTCGCCGTGGGCGGTCACCATGATGATCGGGGTGTCCATGCGGGTGCGCAGCCTGCGGCACACTTCCAGGCCGTCGACGTTCGGAAGCATGAGATCGAGCAGCACGACGTCCGGGTGCAGCTTGAGCGCCTGCCCCACGGCCTCGGCGCCGTTCGCTTCCACCACCACCGTCATGCCGTGGCTTTCGAGGTACTTGGCGGTCAGCGATGCCAGCCGCTCGTCGTCCTCGACGTACAACACCAGAACGCCCTGATTCATGGACCCGGACCTTTACGGCCCAAGATCCCCCCACACCGACTGCCGTCAGGATAACACGCGGTCCCCGCTCCGGCCGCTCCGGCAAGGGTCGGAGACAGCCAGGCAAGTGCCGCGGCGCGACCAAGCTGTCGGAATCAGAAGGAGAGTGGCACCCGCGCGCGGGCGGTGGTGCCCTTTCCGAACTCGCTCGTCAGGTCGAGCCCGCCGCGGTGCGCCTCGAAGATGCGCCGCGAGAGGAGCAGTCCGAGCCCGAGGCCGCCGCTCTTGCGGTCGCGGCTGCGGTCGGCCCGGAAGAACGGCGTGAACAGCCGCGGCAGGTCCTCCGGCGCGATGCCGACGCCGCGGTCCTTGATCTCGATGACCAAATCGCCCTGTTCGGCGAAGACCGAGAGCCCGATCTCGCCCTCCGAATACTTCGCCGCGTTGTCGAGCAGGTTGTCGACGGCCCGGCGCAGCAGCATGCGGTCGATGTCCACTTGGACTGCGTCGGTTCGCTGCTCGATGCGGAGCTGCCGCTTCGAGTGCGCCGACTGAAAACGATTCTGCACGTCCTCGACGAACGCCGAGGGCGAGATGCGCTCGAGC
This sequence comes from Myxococcales bacterium, assembly GCA_036488495.1. Taxonomy (GTDB): domain Bacteria; phylum Myxococcota; class Myxococcia; order Myxococcales; family 40CM-4-68-19; genus 40CM-4-68-19. The sequence goes on from DASXHM010000292.1 coordinate 2,128, forward strand.
CGCAAGGGCGGCGCTCCCGAGAACACTTCCAAACGCGCGGAGGCGAGGATGTCGTTGGTCAGCCGCTCGAGCTCGGCCATGTCGGAAGCGATGCCGGCGAGGTGGCTTGCGGCGTCCTCGGCGCTTCCTTCGGAGGCGAGGTCGAGCGCCATCCGGACCCGCGCCAGCGGCGTGCGCAGCTCGTGCGAGACGTTGGCGAGCAGCTCCCGCTGGCCGCGGACGAGCTGCTCCACCCGGCACGCCATCTCGTCGAAGGAGGCGGCCACGTCGCCGAACTCATCCTTGCGGTCGAGGTTGGCGCGCGCCGAGAAGTCGCCCTGCCCGATGGCCTTCGCCACCGCCGACAGTTTCGCGAGCGGCCGGCCGAGCCAGGCGGCGGTCAAGAGCGCGCAGATGCCGACCAGCACCAGCGAGGCAGCCACCGCGAAGAGCGGGCCGGCATCGCGCGGCGGCGGAACGGGAAGCTGCAGCTTGGCGGTGCCGCCGGGCCACTTGAGGGCCGCAACCGGAACGCCGTGCGGGTCGAGCGGGCCGGTCGTCGCCACCACGTCGCCGTTCGCGTCGTACAGCTCCGTCCGGATGCGGGTGCGGTCGAGCAAGCGGTCGAGCTGCGCTTGCAGCTCTTTCGGCTCGGAGGAATGGGCGGTGATCTGGTCGAGCATGAACTGCGTCTCGGCCATGTGCGGGGCGGCGCGCGGGCGCATCGCCTCATGCGCGAATTGCAGGGTGAGCCCCAAAGCCGCGATCTGGGCGAGGCCGATCAGGTAGATCCGGATGACGAGGCGCCGATGCACAGAGGTAACTTTAGCCGTTCGGCGGGGCTTTCTTTCAGTCCAAAAACAATTCTTCACGATGGGGCTTCAGTTCGAGCCCGAGCGATTTGTTGCGTTTGCAAGTTTCGCCGGGCCGGTTCGGATCCGGGCGATGCCGCCGCAGAGTCGATTCGCTGCAAACAATGCAATCGTGTAGCCTCATCGCACACCGTCGCGTGCGGAGGGTCGCGTGGCCGAATCGAGTGTGAGCAACCGGGGACGCTGGATGCAGCTCATCCTGGGCGTCCTGTGCATGGTCCAGATCGCGAACCTTCAGTACGGCTGGACGCTGTTCGTCAACCCGATCAACCAGAAATACCATTGGGGCCGGGCCGCCATCCAAGTGGCATTTTCGGTCTTCGTCATCGCCGAGACCTGGCTCGTCCCTGTCGAGGGTTGGCTGGTCGATCGCTTCGGGCCGAAGGCGGTGGTGCTGGCGGGCGGCGCCCTGGTGGGCGTCTCCTGGGTGATGAACTCCTACGCCTCGACCTTGACCGTCCTCTACATCGCGGCGGCGATCGGCGGGACCGGCGCGGGCGCGGTCTACGGCACCGCGGTGGGAAACTCGCTGAAATGGTTCCCGGACAAGCGCGGCCTTGCAGCCGGCATCACCGCCGCGGGCTTCGGCGCCGGCGCGGCGCTGACCGTCGTCCCCATCGACACCATGATCAAGTCCGCCGGGTACGAAGCCGCATTCTTCCGCTTCGGCATCGCGCAAGGGCTCCTGGTGCTGCTCTTCGGCTTCTTCCTGCGCGCGCCGCGGCCGGGCGACACTCCCGCGGTGGCGAACACGCGCGTGCTGCAGACCACGCACGAGTCGTCGCCGGGGCAGGCGCTGAAGGCGCCGACGTTCTGGATCATGTACGCGATGTTCGTGATGGTCGCGATGGGCGGCCTGATGGCGACCGCGCAGCTTTCGCCGATCGCGCGGGACTTCAAGGTGGCCGACGTTCCCGTGACGCTGCTCGGGCTCACCCTGCCCGCCCTGCCGTTCGCGCTCTCGATCGACCGGGTGCTGAACGGGTTGACGCGGCCCTTCTTCGGCTGGGTTTCGGACCACCTCGGCCGCGAAAACACCATGTTCATCGCGTTTTTGCTGGAGGGCGCAGGCATCCTCTTGCTCCTTCAGCACTTGGACCACCCGAAGCTGTTCGTCATCTTGTCCGGCGTGGTCTTCTTCGCCTGGGGCGAGATCTACAGCCTCTTCCCCGCCACCTGCGCGGATCTGTACGGCCGCAAATACTGCACCACCATCTATGGCCTTCTTTATACGGCCAAGGGCACGGCGTCGTTGCTCGTGCCGGTGGCCAACGTCTGGAGCAAGACCAACGGCTGGTCGGGTGTTTTCTACGCCGCCGCCGCTCTGAACTTTGCCGCCTCGCTCTGCGCGCTTTTGATATTGAAGCCCGCCACCGCCAAAGCGCACCGTACGGTACTTCCAGACGCGCTCGGCATCACGAGGGTCTAGATGGCGATCATCGATCTGTTGAAGAACGGCAAGGACTCGGCAACCGCCATCGGGGGGGTCGAGAACGCAAAGCCGCTCACCTACGCGGCGTTGCGCAAGCTGGTGGACGCGACGGTCGCGCGCTTGAACGAGCTCGGCGTCGGACGCGGCGAGCGGGTCGGCATCGTCCTTCCCAATGGGCCGGAGATGGCGACGTCGTTCGTGTCCATCGCCGCCGGGGCGGTGACGGCACCGCTCAATCCCGCGTACCGGGCGGAGGAGTTCGAGTTCTACCTGACCGATTTGCGCGCCAAGGCGCTGGTGATCGAGCGCGGCATGCAGACGCCCGCGCGCGAAGTCGCGAAGAAGCTCCGCCTGCCGGTGGTCGAGCTGATCGCCCACCGCGATCAAGGGGCCGGCGCGTTCACGCTCGAACCGGTGGATGCGCTGAGCGGCAAGGCGGGCTCCCCCGGACCTTCGCGCGACGACGACGAGGCGCTGGTCCTGCACACCTCCGGCACCACCTCGCGCCCCAAGATCGTCCCGCTCTTGCAGCGAAACCTGATGGCGACCGCGCGGCACATCAGCGGAACGCTCGCGCTGACCCCTTCCGACATCTGCTTGAACATCATGCCGCTCTTCCACATCCACGGGCTGATGGCGGCGACCTTGAGCTCTTTGAACGTGGGCGCCGCGGTGCACTGCACGCCAGGATTCAATGCGCTGAAGTTCTTTTCCTGGCTCGATGAGGTGAAGCCCACCTGGTACACGGCGGTGCCCACCATGCACCAGGCCATCCTCTCCCGCGCGGAGCGCAACCAGGAGATCGTGGCCCGCAGCCGCCTGCGCTTCATCCGCTCGTCGTCGTCGTCGCTCCCGCCGCAGGTGATGGCGGAATTGGAGAAGGTGTTCCGCTGCCCGGTGATCGAGGCGTACGGCATGACCGAGGCCTCGCACCAGATGGCCTCGAACCCGCTGCCGCCCAGGCCGCGCAAGCCGGGCTTCGTCGGTGTCGCCGCGGGTCCGGAGATCGGCATCATGGACGAAGAGGGGAAGCTTCTGCCCTCGGGCGAAATCGGCGAGGTCGTCATCCGCGGCCCCAACGTCACCCCCGGCTACGAAGCCAATCCGGAGGCCAACGCCAAGGCCTTCACCAACGGCTGGTTCCGCACCGGCGACCAAGGCTCGATCGATTCCGAGGGTTATCTGCAGCTCACCGGCCGCCTCAAGGAACTGATCAACCGCGGCGGCGAGAAGATCTCCCCCTTGGAAGTGGACGTGGTGTTGATGGACCACCCCGCGGTGCAGCAGTGCGTGACCTTCGCCATGCCGCACGACAAGCTGGGCGAGGAAGTGGCGGCGGCGGTGGTGCTGCGCGAAGGCACGACCGCGACCGAGCGCGAATTGCGCGACTTCGCCGCCCAGAAGCTCGCCGACTTCAAGGTGCCGCGGAAGATCGTCGTCCTGCCGGAGATCCCCAAAGGCGCGACCGGGAAGCTGCAGCGGATCGGGCTCGCCAAGAAGCTCGGGCTCGGGCAATGAAGGTCGCCGTCTACGGCGCGGGGGCCATCGGCGGATACATCGGCGCGAAGCTCGCGCTCGCAGGCGAAGAGGTCACGCTGATCGCGCGCGGGCCTCACCTCGAGGCGATGAAGAAGAACGGCCTCAAGCTGATCGAGGACGGCAAGGAGCACGTCGTCCACCCTCGCGTCACTTCCGATGCGCGCGAGGCCGGCCCGCAGGACTACGTCTTCCTCTCGGTGAAGGCGCACGCGCTCAAATCCATCGCCGACGGCGTCCAGCCGCTGCTCGGGCCGAACACCGCGCTGGTCCCGGCCATCAACGGCTTGCCCTGGTGGTACTTCTACAAGCTCGAAGGCGCGTATGAGGGAACGCGGGTCGAGGCGGTCGATCCGGGCGGCATCCTCTGGGAGAAGCTTCCGCCTTCGCGGGTGATCGGCTGCATCGTCTATCCCGCGACCGACGTGGTGGAGCCCGGCGTCATCCAGCACCACTATTCGAACCGCTTCGACATCGGCGAGCCGGACGGCTCCAAGAGCGAGCGCGCCCAGGCGCTGTCGAAGATGATGATCAAGGCGGGCTTGCGCGCGCCGGTCCGGACCAGCATCCGCGACAACCTCTGGGTGAAGCTGTGGGGCAACCTGAGCTTCAACATGATCTGCGCGTTGACCATGTCCTCGCTCGACCAGGTCATCGCCGACCAAGGGACGAAAGCGCTGGCGCGGACGATGATGCTGGAAGGCCAGGCCGTCGCGGAAAAGCTCGGGGTGAAGTTCCCCATCGACGTCGACGCGCGCATCCAAGGAGCGGCGGAGGTCGGCGTGCACAAGCCGTCGACGCTCATCGACCTCGAGCGCGGCCGGCCGATGGAGATCGATCCTTTGCTCGGCGCGGTGGTCGAATTGGGGCGGCTGACCAAGACAGAGGTGCCGGCTTGCGAGGCGGTGTTGCCGCTGGTCCGGCTGCGGGCCAGGGCCGCGGGTCTCTACCAGGGAGCGTGAATGCCGTTGAAGCTCGAAGAAGTGCAGAAGCTGATCGCCGCCGCGCAGAAGAAGTCCGCCGAGATCGGCATCAAGGTCACGGTCGCGGTGGTGGACGAAGCCGGAAATCTGCAAGGGCTCTTGCGGATGGACGGAGCGCCGCCGATGTCGCCGCAAGTGGCGGAGGCCAAGGCTTACGGCTGCGCCTGGACGGGCCGCGACGGCGAGGCGCTGGCGCAGGTCTACAAAGATCGCCCGGGCTTCTTCGCCGTCATCAAGGAGCTGGCGCGAACGCCTTTGGTGCCCGGCCTCGGCTCAGCCTTGATCAAGCGCGGCGACAGCATCCTGGGAGCCGTCGGCGTCTCCGGCGGCAAGCCGGAGCAGGATTTGGACTGCTGCCAGGCTGGCCTCGCAGCGCTGTAATTCGCGCGAGGCTTCAGCCCAGCGCCGGGGCGGAGAACGACGGGGCGGGGCGGGCGAACAAGTAGCCCTGCATCAGAGGGCAGCGCAATTCCGTCAGCACGTCCCTCTCGGCGGCGGTTTCGACGCCCTCGGCGATGAGCAGCACGTTCAAGCTGCGGCAGACTTCGATCATCGCCTGGACGAGGCTGCGCTTCATCGAAGACAGATGGATGTCCCGCACCAGCGTCAGGTCGAGCTTCACCACATCCGGTTCGAGCTGCGCGAAGCTGTTCAAGCCCGCGTAGCCGGCGCCGAGATCGTCTACCGCCACCCGGAAGCCGAGCCCCCGCAGCCGGGCGATGCGCGCGTGGGGGTTCGGCACATCCTCGAGGAGCGATCGTTCAGTGACTTCCAGGATGACCCGCTTTGCCACCAGCGAGAGCGGCGCTTTGCGGTCGAAGAGCTGTTCGTCGAGAAGATCGCGCGGGTGCAGGTTGACCAGGATCGCCGCGCCATCCGGCGCCTGCGCGGTTTGTACCGCGACCAACTCCCGGATGCGGCGGCCCAGATCGGCGAGGCGGTCCAGGCGTTCGGCCGCCTCCAGCACCGCGAGCGGCGAGGGATACGACTTTTCGGTGGTGCGCATCAGCGCCTCGTAGCCAAACACCGTTCCCTTGGCGACGTCGACGACCGGCTGGTACGCCATGGTCAACCCGGACAACACGCGGTCGAAGGCGGCGGTCGCGGTCGCCCTGTCGCCGGGCTCGTCTCCGCGCTGCTGCAAGAGCGCCAGCGCCTGACGCTTCAGCCGGCTCATCCGCCCGAGCGCGACCGCGCGTTCGATGGTGCTGAGCAGCTCTTCGGCGCGCACCGGCTTGACCAGGTACTTGAGCGCGCCCTCGTCGATGGCCTGCAGCGCCGTCTCCAGCGCAGGCGAGGCGGTGACGATGATGACCGGCACGTCCATGTCGCGCGTCCGCACCGCGCGCAACAGCTCGATGCCGCTCATCCCGGGCATGGCGAGGTCGGTGATGATGGCGTCGAAGCGCGAAGTGTCGAGCTCGTTCAGCGCATCGGCGGGGCGCTCGCAGGTCACGACCTCGTAACCGCCGGCGCCGATGGCGCGCTGGTAGTAGCGCAAGAGCGCTTCTTCGTCGTCGACAGCGAGAATGCGGGCCTTCTGTTCGGCGGTCATGGCCTTCGCCAACAGGAAACAGGAGGTCGCGACATAGGGCAAGCCCCAGGCGCTGCGCCTATCCAAGAGTGGGCCCCGACTGGACTGCTCGGATCGGGCTCGACTGGCCTATCGGGCAGGCCAGCTCGGGGTTAGAGTTCGCAAGCGCCGGGCGGCCAAAAGTACCGGGGGGTGCGATGCGCATCGTCTTCGTGGACGTGTTCGCCACAGAAAAGTTCAAAGGCAATTCAGCGGCCGTCTGCTTCGTCGAGCGCCACAGCGCTGGCGGTGACGGAGACGATGAGCTTCAGCCGTCGTACATGCAGGCGCTCGCTGCGGAGCTCGCGCAACCCGCGACGGTGTTCGTCGACGCGTCCTCGCTGCGGCTGCGTTGGTTCACGCCCAAGGTCGAGCTGCCGCTGTGCGGACACGGCACGCTCGCCGCCGCGCACGCGGTCTGGGAAGCCGAGCCGGACAGAAGCGCGCTCCGCTTCGTCACCAACACCTCGACCGTCACCGCGCAGAGAACCGAGCGCGGAATCGAGATTGCGCTTCCGGCGCACCCGCCGCGCCCCGGCCTCGTTCCCCCGACGTTGGAAGCCGCGCTCGGGGTCAAGCCGGTGTGGACCGGGTTTGCGGAGAGCAAGCTCTGCGCCGTTCTCGAGTCGGAGGCGCAGGTGCGCAGCTTGCAGCCGGACCTCGCGCGCATCGCCGCGCTCCCGGTGGCGGGCGTGGTGGTCACCGCCCGCGGCGCAGCGCCGTTCGACTTCGTCTCGCGGTACTTCGCGCCCTCGTTGGGCGTGCCGGAAGACGCGGTCACCGGCTCGGCGCACGCGGTCTTGGGGCCGCTCTGGGCGGAGCGGCTCGGCAAGCAGAGGTTCGTCGCCTACCAGGCATCGGCGCGCGGCGGCGTCCTCCACCTGCGACTCGACGGAGACCGGGTGGCCATGGCCGGCGCCGCCGTGACGGTCTTGCGAGGGGAGCTCGTGTGAACGCGCGCGCCATCGATTCCTTGCTGCTTCGCTTCGACGGCAAGGCGCCGTTGCACGAACAGATCTACGCCTCCTTGCGCGACCGGATCTTGAAGGGCGAGTTGCCGCGCGGCGTGCGGTTGCCGTCCTCGCGCCAGCTCTCCGCGCAGCTCGGAGTGGCGCGCAGCACGGTGATGCAGGCGCTCGAGGCGCTGCAGGCGGAAGGCTACGTGGTGGCGCGCGCCGCTTCCGCCACCCGGGTTGCTCCGGAATTGCCGGAGGAGCTGCAGCAGCAGGACCGGCCGAGAACGGCGCAGCCGAGCAAACCGGTGCGCCTCTCGGCGGGGGCGCGATCGCTCCTCGCGCAGCCTGCGGGCGGGCCGCGGCTCGGGTCTGCGCCGCGCGCGTTCCGGCCGGGCGTGCCCGCGTTGGACCTCTTTCCGGTCGGGGTGTGGTCGCGGCTCTTGGCCCGGGAGAGCACGCGCGCGAGCGCCGGACTCTTGAGCGGCACCGCGACCGCGGGCTGCGAGGCGCTTCGCGAGGCCATCGCCCTGCACGTCTCCGCCTCGCGCGGGGTGCGCTGCACCAAGGACCAGGTCTTCGTCACCACCGGCACGCAAGGGGCGTTCGAGGAGACCGCGCGGCTGGTGCTCGATCCGGGCGAGGAGGCCTGGCTGGAAGACCCGGGCTACCTGGGGGCGCGCCACGCGCTCCTGTCCGCCTGTGCCCGCATCGTCCCGGTGCCGGTCGATGACCGCGGGCTCGACGTCGACGCCGGCATCGCCAAGGCGCCGAACGCCCGGCTCGTCTTCCTCGCGCCCTCACACCACTACCCGTTCGGCGTGACCACGAGCCTTGCCCGCAGGCTCCAACTCCTCTCCTTCGCCAAGAAAGCGCGCGCGGTGGTGGTGGAGGACGACTACGACAGCGAGTTCCGCCACCGCGGCCGGCCGCTGATGGCGCTGCAGGGCCTCGACGAAGGGGCGTGCGTCGTCTACGTGGGCACGTTCTCGAAGACGATGTTCCCCGGCCTGCGGCTCGGATTCTTGATTGCCCCGCAGCCGCTCGTCGACGCCTTTGCCCGCTCGCGCGCCGCGCTCGCGTCACCCTCCTCGGTCATCGATCAATCGGCGCTGGCGCGGTTCATCGAGAACGGCCACTTCGCAACCCACCTGCGCCGCATGCGCACCGCCTACCGCGAGCGCAACGAAGCGCTGGTCGAGGCGTTGCGGGCGGAATGCGCGGGCGCGCTCGAGCCGCACCCTTCCGAAACCGGGATGCAGCTCTGGGCGGAGACGAAAGTTCCCGATCTGCCGCTCCGGGACGCCGCGGCCGCGCGCGGGGTGGAGAGCTCCGCCATCTCCGACTATTACCTGACGCCGCCGCGCAAGGCGGGCCTCGTGCTCGGCTTCGGCTGCGTCCGGCCGCAAGAGATGCTGCAAGGCGCGCAGCGCCTGATGCAAGCGTTCGAAGCGGTGCGACGGGCCTAGGCCGTCACCACACCTTGCAGGCCTTCGGGTTGACCATCGGGTCGGAAGCCTTGCAAGAGAAGGCGCGCGCGAACTCGGGCAGGTCGGCGACGATGCCGTTGATGCGGTACTTCCCCGGCGAGTGCGGATTGGTCAGCGCATTGACGCGCAGGTTTTCCGGCCGCTCGTTCTCGCATGCCCACTGCGCGAAGCCGACGAAGAAGCGCTGATCGGGCGTGAATCCGTCCGCGTCGCGGAGCTGTTCGCCCAGCACGTCCTTCTTCCAGGCGAGATACGCGAGCAAGGTTCCACCCAGGTCGGCCACGTCCTCGCCGGAGGTGAGCTTGGAGTTGATGTGGATGTCGTCGACGATGATGTACTTCGCGTACTGATCGCGCACGCACTGGATGCGCTCGTCGAAGTTCTTGGCGTCGTCCTTCGTCCACCAGTCGCGCAAGTTTCCCTGCGCGTCGAACTGGCGGCCCTCGTCGTCGAAGCCGTGGGTCAATTCGTGGCCGATGGTGGAGCCGGTGTTGCCGTAGTTGGGGGCTGCGTCCTCGCGCGGATCGTAGAGCGGCGGCTGGAGCACGCCGGCCGGGAAGTTGATGTCGTTCATCTGCCCGCTGTAGTAGGCGTTCACGGTGGGCGGGGTCATCAGCCACTCGCCGCGGTCGACCGGCTTTCCGATCTTGCGCAATTCGCGCCGCGACTCGAACAGGTTCGCGCGCAGGACGTCGCCGTAGAAATCCTTCGGATCGATCTGGACCGACGAGTAGTCGCGCCAGCTCTCCGGATAGCCGACCTTGTTGCGGATGGCGTGCAGCTTCTGCAGCGCCGCTTCCTTGGTCTTGGGGCTCATCCAGTCGAGCTTGTCGATCTCGTCCTGCATCGACTGCTCGATGAGCTTCGTCATCTTCACCGTGTCGTCCTTGGTCTTCGCCGAGAAGGTGCGGCGGACGAACTCCTGCCCGAGCGCGAAGCCGAGCTTGCGATCGACGAAGCGAACGCAGCGCTTCCACCGCGGCGGCAGCTCGGTGACGCCGCGCAGGGTGCGGGAGAAGAACTCGAAGTTCTCGCGCTCGACGGGCTCGGCCAGCGCGGTCGCCCGAGCGTGGATGAGCTGCCATTTCAAATAAGCCTTCCAGACCGGCAGAGGCTGCGAGCCGAGCAGATCGTTCACTTCGCGGAAGAACTTCGGCTCGGTGACGTTGAAGGTCTTGAGGTGCATCGCCTCGGTCGCCTCGAGGTACGCGACCCAGGAGAAGCGGGTGGTCAACTGCTGCAACTGCGCGCGCGACATCTTGTGGTCGAGGTTGTGCGGATCGCGCTTTTCCACGCGCGTGAGAGAGGCCTTGGCGAGCGCCGTCTCCAGCCCGAGGACGGCCTGCGCCTCGCCCGCCGCATCGGCGTCGCCCAGAAACTGCAGCATGTTCTGCACGTGCTGCACGTACTTCTTGCGCAGCTCCACCGACTTCGCGTCGTCCTTCAAGTAGTAGTCGCGGTCGGGAAGCCCGAGGCCGCCGCCGCTGACGAAGGCGATCACCTGGGAGGCGTCGGCGAAGTCCTGATCGCTGCTGAAGCCGAAGAGGACCCCGCCGCCGAAGAATCCCCCGCTCGACCGGAGCTGCAGCGGGGGCAAGACCCGCGGAAGCTGCGCAACCGAGGTCATCTCGTCGATGCTGCGGAGCTCGCGCTGGAGCGGATCGAGCGCGCGTGCGTCGATGGTCTTCGTGTCCATGCAGGCGGCGTAGAAGTCGCCGATCTTCTGTTGGACGGCGGTGCGGTTCTGGCCGTGCGCGGCCTCTTCCAAAATGCCCCAGAGGAACTGCAGGTTGTCGGTTTCGAGCTTGCCGTAGACGCTCCACGATGCCTGGTCGGCCGGGATGGGATTGTTCTTCATCCAGCCGCCGCAGGTGAATTGGTAGAAGTCGGCGCAGGGGTTGACCGCCCGGTCGAGGGCGGCAACGTCGAGGCTGGGCGTGTAGGGGAGCTCGTGGAGCGGCTGCGCTGCGGCCCCCGTCGCCTGCGCGGGTTGCGTCGCGCTTTCGGCGGTCTGCGCGGTCGCGGGGGGACGAGGCGCGGGCTGCGGCGAGGCTGCCGGCAGTTGCTGCGGTGGTGCGGAGCCCTGCGCTGCGGCCTGGGCAGCGGGCGGGCGGTGTTCGGCGCAGGCGGCGAGCAGAGCGAAGAGGGCAAGTCGCTTCGTCATGGCGGATGCTCATCGCATCCCGCGCGGCAACCAGCAAGGCGGCTGCCTTCCAAAAGCCATCGCGCCTCGGCTAGAGCTCGTCCTCCAGCTTGGGCTGCGGGCCGGGGATGATGCCGGCGATGTCCGGATCTTCACCCTCGGCGAGCGGAGGCCGGTCCTCTTTCTCCTTCTTCCGCTGCTCTCGCTTCTCGTCCTTCTCTTTGCGGCGTTCCAGCCGCGAGAGCTCTTTCTGACGCTTGTTGGATCTGGGCTGCATGCTGCCCTCCCGCGAACGATTGTCCTACCAACTCTCTACCCAAACGAAACGAGCCCGGCCACCGTAGGCCGGGCCCGTTTGGACTGACGCGAAAGCCGCTTACGAGATGGCGCGCACGTTGGCGGCCTGCAGGCCCTTGGGGCCCTTCTGCACCTCGAACTCCACCTTCTGGCCTTCCGCGAGCGACCGGAAGCCGTCCGACTGGATGGCGGTGTGATGGCAGAAGACATCGGGTCCGCCGTTGTCCTGCACGATGAATCCGAACCCCTTCGCGTCGTTGAACCACTTCACGGTACCAGTAACCATTGCGGTGTCACTCTTTCGGTGTTCAGGCGGCACCTTGCCACCCGTCTGCATTCTGCAGCGGCCGGATGTGTAACCGGCATTTGGCTGCAAAGCGAACGAAAATCGCCGCCCGGCCGCAGGCCAGCCAGGCTGCGGAGTATGCTCCCGCGCATGATTGCCACCGCGCTCGCCCTGACCGCCGCCCTCGCCTACCCACAGGCGCGCAAGGACACCGTCGCCGACGACCATTTCGGCCACGCAATCCAGGCCCCTTATCGCTGGATGGAACAGCTCGACTCGCCGGATGTGCAGCGCTGGGTCGAAGGGGAGAACGCGCTCACCCAGAGCGAGCTCGCCCACTCCCCCGACCGGGAGCGGCTGAAGGCGCGCTTGACCAGCCTGTGGAACTACGAGCGCACCGACGTTCCGCGCCGCGAAGCCGGGGAGCTCTTCTTCCGCAAGAACAGCGGGCTGCAGAAGCAGTCGGTCGTATACCGCGAGATGCCGGGGCAAGAGCCTTTGGCGGTGCTCGACCCGAACGCGCTCTTTCCGTCGGGCGATGTGGCGGTCGCGCGCTACGCGGTCTCGCCGGACGCGAAGTACCTCGCCTACACGACTGCCCAGGGCGGCTCCGATTTGGAGGACATCCACGTCCGCGATCTGTCGGCGAACCAGGACCTGAAGGACGTCGTCTTGCGCACCAAGTTCGGCGACATCAGTTGGAGCAAGGATTCGAAGGGCTTCACCTACTCGCGCTTCAAGGGCAGCGAGAGCGCGGTAGCGTTCTCGGGCGCGAACAAGAACCACCAGGTGTTCTTCCATCGGCTGGGGCAGTCGAAAGACACACTCCTCTTCGAGCGGCCGGAGGCGCCCGGCGAATTCGTCAGCGGCACCATCAGCGACGACGGCCATTGGCTCGTCCTTTCGTCGTCGTCCGGCACCACCAACAACCGGCTCTTCGTCGTCAACCTGGGCGATGTGAAGAAGCCGCGCTTCGACGGTCCGCGGATGCCGGTCTGCGAGGAGGAGGATTCGCGGACCGAAGCGCTCGGCTTCGACCACGGCCTCCTCTACCTTTCCACCACCTTCCAAGCGCCGAACCGGCGCATCGTCGCGGTCAAACCGGGCGATGCCAATCGAGCGCACTGGCGGACCGTCGTTCCGGAAGAGAAGTTTCCCATCCACGACGCGGCGCTGGCCTCCGGGCGGCTGGTGGTGGCGCGGCTCGTCGACGTGCAGGGCCGCGTCTCCGTCTACGATCTCTCCGGAAAGCGCCGCGCCGAGGTGGCGCTGCCCGAGCCGGGCACTGTCGAGCACATGCAAGCGAAGAACGACGACCCGGAGGTCTTCTTCCACTTCACCTCGGTCCTGCGCCCGCGCAGCGTGTTTCGCTACCAGCTCGCAACCGGCAAGGTTTCCGCGTTCGACACCCCGCACACCGCCTTCGACGCCTCGCCGTACGAAACCCGCGCGCTCTTCTACCCGTCGAAGGACGGAACCCGCATCCCGCTCTTCGTCACCTTGCGCAAAGGGACGAAGCTCGACGGAAACAACAACGCGCTCCTCTATGCGTATGGCGGGTTCGACATCGCCATCACCCCTGCGTTCTCCGCCACCACCGCGGCGTGGCTCGACGCGGGCGGCATCTACGCGGTCGCGAATCTGCGCGGCGGATTCGAATACGGCGAGGCCTGGCACAAGGCGGGAATGCGCGAGCGCAAGCAGAACGTCTTCGACGACTTCATCGCGGCGGCGCAATACCTGGTGAAGGAAGGCTACACGAAGCCGTCGCGCCTCGCGGTGCAGGGGCGTTCGAACGGCGGGCTCTTGATCGGCGCGGTGATGACCGAGCGGCCGGATCTCTTCGGCGTGGCGCTCCCCGGAGTCGGCGTCATGGACATGCTGCGCTTCCAGAAGTTCACCGGCGGCGCGCTCTGGGAAGAGGAGTACGGCTCGCCCGACGATCCGCACATGTTCCCGATCATCCTCGCGTACTCGCCCTTGCACAACCTGAAGCCCGGCACCTGCTACCCGGCGACGTTCATCACCACCGCCGACCGCGACGACCGGGTGGTGCCGAGCCATTCGTTCAAGTTCGCTGCCGCGCTGCAGGCGGCGCAAGGCTGCGACAAGCCCGTGCTCATCCGGGTGGAGAAGGCGGGCAGCCACGGGTACCGCCCGACCGATCGGGTCATCGCCGAAGCCGCCGACTGGCTCGCCTTCACCTTGATGAACCTGGGCGAGCATCCGAAGCCCGTTCAATAAGATTGAAAATCAAAATCAAATTGATTGCTCATTTGCCGTGCCAGATGGTCGGTCCGGCCCTGAGCGCGAAGGCGCTCGACGCAAGGACCTGAAGCGGCGTCAGCGGACCGTCACCGTCAGGGTCACCGTGCCGGAGGCACCCGGATCGAGGGTGCCTCCGAGCGTCCAGGTGACGGCGCCGGTCGTACCAGGCGCGGGCGCCGAGATGGTGCAGCTCGAGAGCGACGAAGGCAGTGTCCCGCAAGCCGCCGAAGTGAAGGTGGTGAACTGGGGCGTCGCGTCGGTGATGACGATGTTCTGCAGCGCCTGCTGCGCGTTCGGGTTGGCGTAGCTGATGGTGTAGGTCACCGCCGTGCCTGGGGCGGCCTGGACCACGTTGGCGCTCTTCAAGAGCTGGATGGGCAGCTTGTTGAAGGTGGCGGACGCAAGAGCGGGCGCAGCTCCGGCGGTGGTGTAGTCCGCGCACTTGAGCCCGGAGGCCGCGTTCGTCACCGTGCCGGCCGTCCCGGTCGTGACCGGCACGGTGATGGTGCAGCTACCCGCGCTCAAGGACGGCACCGTCAGGTTCAAGGACGTCGCCCCCGCGACCAAGGCGGGCGAGGCGGCGACGCTCTGGCAGGTGCCCCCGATCGACGGCGGCGAGGCCACCGCGAAGCCGTTCAGCGCATCGGTCAGGTTGCAGGAGGTCAGAGACCCCGCGTTGGGGTTCGTCAGCGTGAAGGTGAGCTGCGAAGGCCGGTAGGTGTCGAGCGAGGCCGGATTGAACGCCTCGGCGATGGTCGCCTTGGCAACCGCGGTCAGGGTGGCGGTGTTGCTGACCGGTCCTTGCGCGGTGGCGCCGACGGTCGGCGCGCCCGAGGTGTTGGCATAGCTGCCGGCGGCGTTGACGTTCACCAGCAAGGTCACGGCGCAGCTTCCGCCGGTCGCGAGCGAGGCGCCGCGGAGCGAGAAGCCGGTGGCGCCTGCAGCCGCGGCTGCCGTGTTGGCCACGTTGCGCAGAGTGCCGCCGCAGGTGTTGGTCGTGGTCAACGGCGAGGCGAGGGTCATCCCGGCCGGGAAGGTGTCGGTGAAGAAGAGTGTGCCGTTGACGTTGTTTCCGAGCGTCGACGAGAGATCGAATCGCAGGGTCGAAGTCTCGTCGACCGCGATCGCGGCGGGCGAGAACGCCTTGGTGATGGAGATGCGGCCGACCGCGAGCGTCGCCGTGTTGGAGACGCGGCCCGCGGTGGCGCCGGTCTCCACGGTCTTCACTCCGCTGGCGGTGTTCGAATAGCTGCCGTTGTTGCTCGCGGTCACGTCCACCATCACCGTGCAGCTCGAGTTCGCGGGCAGGAGGATGCCGGAGAAGGCGACGCTCGTGGTGCTGCCGCTGCCGGCGCTGGGGATGGCGCCCGTGCAGGTGCCGCGGCCGTTCCCGATGTAGCTCTGCGCGGTGTTCACGGTCGACATGTTGTTCGGGAACGCGTCGCTGAACGAGGCGGAAGTGAGGTCGACCGAGTTCGGGTTCGTCAGCGTGAAGACGATGGTGGTGGTGTCGTTGCGCGCGATCGAGGCCGGCGTGAAGGCCTTGGAGATCTGCGCGAAGCCGATGACGGTGAGGAATGCCGGAGAGG
>DASXHM010000366.1:0-2588 GCA_036488495.1 Myxococcales bacterium
TTGGACGGCAACCGCGCGCTCCTCGAGGACAAGGATCCGGACCTGCGCGAGATGGCCAAGGCGGAATTGCCGGCGCTGCAGGCCAGCGTCGACGAGCTGAACGACAAGCTGAAGGTCCTCTTGCTGCCGAAGGATCCGAACGACGAGCGCAGCGTCATCCTGGAAGTGCGCGCCGGCGCGGGCGGCGACGAAGCCGGCCTCTTCGCGGCAGAGCTGCTCCGGCTCTACCTGCGCTACGCCGAACGGCGCGGCTGGCGTTACAGCCTGATGGACACCAGCGAAAACGCTGCCGGCGGCATCAAGGACGCGAGCGTCACCATCGAAGGCGACGGCGTCTTCAGCTTCCTCAAGTACGAGTCCGGCGTTCATCGCGTCCAGCGCGTTCCGGCGACCGAAGCGCAAGGCCGCATCCACACCTCCACGGCCACCGTCAGCGTGATGCCGGAGGCGCAGGAGGTGGACATCCAGATCAACCCGGCCGACATCCAGATGGACGTGATGCGCTCGACCGGCTCGGGTGGGCAGAGCGTCAACACCACCGACTCCGCGGTGCGCCTCACCCACAAGCCGACGGGCGTGGTGGTGAAGTGCCAGCAGGAGAAGAGCCAGCTCAAGAACCGCGCGCAGGCGATGAAGATGCTCCGCACCAAGCTGTACGAGATGGAGCTGGAGAAGCAGCAGTCCGCCCGCGATGCGGCGCGGAAGTCGCAGGTCGGGACGGGCGACCGGAGCGAGAAGATCCGCACCTACAACTTTCCCCAGGATCGGTTGACCGATCACCGCATCGGGCTCACCCGCCACAACCTGCCGGCAGTGATGGACGGGGACATCGACGACATCATCACCGCGACCCGCACCCATTTCCAGGCGGAAGCCCTGCGCGATCCGGACGATGATGACGACGGCAAATGAGCTGCTCGGCCAGGCGGTGGCGCGGCTCGCCGACCCTGCCCAGCTCAGCGAAGACCCCTCGACTGAAGCGCGCGAATTGCTCGCGCACGCACTCGGGATCCTGCCGCGGCAGCTCCGCTCGAACGACGAAATTTCGCCTCCCGCCGCGGCGCAGTTCGAACGGCTGCTGGCGCGAAGGCTCGCCGCGGAGCCGACGGGGTACATCGTCGGCGGTGTTGAAATCCTCGGGCTGCGCTTCAAGGTCGATCGGCGCGGCTTCATTCCGCGGCTCGATCTGCCCGTGTTGATCGAAGCAGGTCTTTCGCGGCTGCCCGAAGATGCCGAAGGCTTCGCGCTCGACCTCGCCTGCGGCATCGGCGCCGCCGGAATCTGCGTTGCCCATCGGCGGCCGAAGCTGCACGTCGATCTCGCCGACTTGAGTGCGGAAGCCATCGAGCTTGCTCGCGAGAACGCCGCAGCTCTGATTCCGGGCCGCGCCTCCTGCTACGCGGGAGATCTGTACGGGCCGCTCCCGCACGGAAGAAAATACGCCATCGTCACCGCCAACCCGCCTTGGGTCCCGGACGGCACCGACCTTCCCGAAGAGGTCTTGAACGAGCCGCAGGTGAGCTTCTTCGGCGGCCCCGACGGCCTCGATCTGGTCCGCAAGATCATCGCGGAGCTACCCGAGTGGCTTGCGCCGAAAGGTGTGTACGCGCAGGAGTGCGACCCGTCGCAGGTTCCCAAGGTGATGGCGCTCCTCGAAGCCGCGGGCCTGCGCGAGACGTCCGCGCACGCGGACAAGGAAGGGGTCAAGCGCGTCGTCTCGGCGCGAAAGCCTGGATGATGGAAACCTGGACGGTCCGCTCGCTTCTGGTCTGGTCTCGCGAGTGGCTGCAGAAGCGGGGGGTCGACAACGCCCGGCTCGATGCCGAGCTGCTCCTCGCCAAGGCGCTCGGCTGCGACCGGGTCCGGCTCTACATCGACGGCGAGAAGCCGCTCACGCCGGAGGAGCTGGCCCGCTTCAAGCCGCTCCTGCAGCGGCGAGGCCAGCGCGAGCCGGTCGCGTACATCCTGGGAACGCGCGAGTTCTACGGCAGGCCCTTCGCGGTGGGTCCGGGGGTCTTCATCCCCCGCCCCGAGACCGAGCTTCTGGTCCAGCTTGCGCTCGAGGCCACGCCGGAAGCCGCGCGGGTTCTGGACCTGTGCGCGGGCTCGGGCGCCGTCGGAGTGAGCATCGCCGCCGAGCGGCCACAAGCGCAGGTGGATCTGGTCGAGCTGTCACCCGCTGCGGCGGCGTTCGCTCGCACGAATGCAGAGCGGCATGCGCAGGGGCGGGTGCAGGTGTTCGAGGGCGATCTCTTCGCGGCGCTGGCAACGGAAGCCCGTTACCACGCGGTGGTGAGCAACCCGCCTTACGTCGCGGCCTCCGACAAGGGCCGGCTGGAGAAGGAGCTGGATCACGAGCCCGGGCTCGCGCTCTTCTGCGGCGACGACGGCCTCGCGGTCATTCGCCGCATCGTCGCGGAAGCGCCGCGGTGGTTGCTCCCGGGCGGCCTCTTTGCAGTCGAGATCGACGCGCGGCAAGCTGGGCCGGTGCAGGACTTGTTCACCTCTGTGGGGTTCGCGCAGGTGAAGGTGCAGAACGATCTGGCGGGCCTTGCGCGCCACGTCTTCGGGCGCCTTCCGGAGGGAGC
>DASXHM010000374.1:0-43697 GCA_036488495.1 Myxococcales bacterium
GCGGCGTAGATGAAGCGGTGGCAGTTCGGGCAGGTCATGATCTCCTGCGCCATGATCAGGTTGTTCGCCATCTGCGGAGGGATGTTGCGCTGGCAGCCCTTGCAGGTTCCGAGCACCACCGGCACCACCGCGAGCCCGCCCCGCTGCTTGCGGATGCGCTCGTACTTCGAAACCAGCGACGGCTCCACGTCCTTGAGCAGCCGGCCGCGCTCCTCTTCCAGCGCGCGCAGCTTTTCCTGCACGCCCGCGAGCGCGGTCTTGATCTCCTCGCCCTCGCGCGCCGTGACCGCGTCCTTCTCGGTGAGCGCAGTCTCCGCGTTTTCCACCTGCCTCTTCAGCTCGATGTACTCGGCGGAGAGCTTCTTCAGCTCTTCGTCGGCGGTCTGGTTCGTCTTCTTCGCGATGTCGAGCTCGCGCGCGAGCGCCGCGTATTCGCGCGGGGTCTTCAGCTCGTTCAGCCGCGACTCCCACTTGCGGACTTTTTCCTTCTCGAGCTGCAAGAGCTGCTCATTCTGGCGGCGGGCGCGCTCGTTGTCGGCGAGCTTCCCGCGGGACGCGTCGAGCGCGGTCTTGGCCTGGGTTCGGTCTGCCTCGATCTGCTTCAGCCGCGCGGGGTGTTTTTCCGCCTCGCTGTTCAGATCGCGGATCTGGAGATCGACCTTCTGCAGCTCCTCGAGCGACTTCAGCTTCTCTCTCGACAACGCTACCTCCCGCAGGGGATCGGTCTTTTCGCGCCAAGAGGGAGAGTTGTCAAACGACTCCGCGCCATCGAGCGAGCGCGGCTTCGAAGTGGGCCCGGCAGGATTCGAACCTGCATGCGACCGGTTATGAGCCGGCTGCTCTACCGTTGAGCTACAGGCCCCAGTGGTGCGGCGGCGGACGAGGAGACTACCGTCAGGCTTGCGAGGAAGCGAGACTTGAGGAAGAACGTCCGATCGTGCGCTTCCTTCTCGCGTCGGCCCTCGCAGTTTCGCTGTCCACCGCAGCGCTCGCCGACGAGGTGGATCTCTCGCACACCACCGCGCGCAACGGCAGCGCCAACCAGCCTCCGGAGTTCGTCATCCGCGGCGAAGCCGGCAGCACCTTCGCGCCGTACGGCTACGGCGGCGCGTGCCTGAGCTGGATGCCGGGTCCCGGGTTCGAGATCGAGGGCGGAGCGGGCGCCGGGTTTCCCGGACTGCAACTCGGCCTCGCGGCGCGCACCATGTTCAGCCTGGGAGAGGACAGCGGCGGCAAGTTCTTCCTCGCCGAGCTCGCCGTCGCGGGCAACACCAAGGTGGACCGCTCCGGCCAGCCCACCGCCAATACCGCCATCACCGGCAACAGCAGCTTGTGGACGAGCCTCGGGTTCGGCGGAGAGATCCGCCACGACTTCTACAGCCTCGATCTGGTGGCCTCGATCGTCTTCACCACCCAGGATCTGACCCCGCACTTCGCCGTCCACGGCGGCATCGGGTTCGGGCTGTAGATGGACGGTCGTACCCATTAGTAAAACATAGGTTTCCCGATAGTGCGGTTGCAGCTTTCGCGCGCTTCATCTAAGAAGCGAAGCACGCCCTCGTGGCCAAGGGATCGACGGGGTGTGGATTTGGGGGGCCTCATGAAGCGCAGGCAGCCCGTCACAGGGAAGCCGTTGCTTTCTCGAACGCGAGAAGCGTTGCGGTTGTTCATCGTCAGCACGATTGCGCTCCACCGGCGAGGTCTTGCGCGCATGCTCGCCGATCAGCCGTCGTTGGCCGTGCTCGGCGACGGCGCGCCGGACGACTTGTCGCTCCGCCGGATCGACGAGCTGCGGCCGTCGGTGGTGCTGGCGGACTCTGCGAGCGCCCGCACCGGCGGCTTCGTCCGCGGCGCCGCCGCTGCCGCGCCGGGATGCCGGGTGGTGGTGCTCGGCGTCAGCGAAGAGAACGAGGTGATCGACTGCGCGGAGGCGGGCGTCGCGGGATACCTCTCGGCGGAGACCTCGGCGCGCGATCTCGCGGACGGACTCCACACGCTACAGCACGGCTCCTTCCTCTGCCCCGCCGCGACGGCGGAGATCCTCTTGCGCAAGCTGGCCGCGCCGAAGCCTGTGCAGTCACAGTCGGGCGAAGCGCATCTGACCGCGCGCGAGACCGACATCCTCCGCCTCGTCGATCGCGGCCTCTCCAACAAGGAGATCGCGAGCCAGCTCTGCATCTGCCTGCCGACGGTGAAGAACCACGTCCACCACATCCTGGAAAAGCTCGGCGTCGCCCGCCGATCGGCCGCGGTCGCGAGGGTGCGGCACATCGCTGAACCGAAGGATCCAGTCCCCGGATCGGGGCCGGCCGATCCATTTACTCCCGCGGTCGTGCCCGACAGGATGCGCGCATCGATCGCGGGGCAAGGTTCGACGTAACGCCACTGCCCCCCATCGAGGATCGGGGGCAGCTTCGTTGGCGTCCTATCAAGCCGTCTCTGCCATCGGGCAGGCCATCGCTTCGCTGCTCAAGTCGGCGCAGCCGCCGGTCGAGCTGCCGACGGTGGAGGTGCGGCTCTTCCAGGCCAAGGACGTCCAGGCCAACGCCGACTTCGAAGGCGTTTCGCTCTTCCTCTATCGGGTGGCCGTGTCGGGCTCGCGGCGGCAGATGCCAGCGGCGATCAGCGCGCTTGGCCGGCCCTACAAGCGGCCGTTGCCGCTCGATCTGTATTACCTGCTGACGCCCTGGGCGAAGACCGCCGAGATGCAGCACATTCTCCTCTCCTGGGCGATGCGCAGCATCGAGGATTCGCCGTCGCTCCCGCCTTCGCTGCTCAACTCGCACTTCCCCGACCGGCTGCCGTTCCGCCCCGACGAGACGGTGGAAGTGATCCACGATCCGCTCAGCGTCCAGGACCTCAACAACATCTGGGAGATTCTCGGCAAGCACGACGTGCAGGTGTCGACGAGCTACGTGGTGCGGCTGGTCCCGATCGACTCGCTCCTGATCGAGCCGCCCGACGCGGGTCCAGTGCAGACGCGCGTGTTCGACGCGGGCCCCGGAGGCGACGCGTGAACGCGCTCCTCGCCCACGAGCGGACGAGCCGGGTGACGCCGTTCGGCGTGCGCTTCGTCGACGACCAGAGCGGGCGGGTGGTGGCGGACTCGCTGACCGTCACGGCCTGGCCTTCCGCGGAGCCTTCGCGCGCCGTGCCGCTCTTCCGCAACGCGGGCAACGCCTTCTGCCTGTTCGATGCGCCCGGCCTTCGCGAGGAGAGCTTCGGCGAAGGGGACGCCGCGTACTTCGCGTCGCTCGCGCGCCGGATCGACTTCACCTTCGAAGTGTCCGACCTGGCAGCACGCTTCTTGCCGTTCCGGGCGAGCGTGACGCTTCCGTCGCGCGGGCTCTATCGCCTCGGCTGCGGCTCGCCGCCTTCGCCGGTTGCGCTGCCGGCCGGCTCGGAGGCGGACGGAGTTCCCCTCTTCAGCGGTCCTGCGCGTCCGGCGACGGCCAATTCGGTCGTGCTGCGCGCAGAGCTGTGGGACGCGACCCTGGGAAAGCCGGCCGCGTGGGCAATGCTGGAAGCGCAGACGCCCGGCGCGGCGCTCCGCGGTGAGCCGAAGGTGCGCGCGCTCGCCGACCACCGCGGCTGCGTCGCCCTGCACTTCCCCTTGCCGGACGAGCAGGACTTCGACGGCGGCAGCTTCGACTCTCCCTCCGGCAGCTCCGGCGCCCCCTTGGGCGCGCGCACCTGGACCGTGAACGTCTCCGCCCGCTACGGCCGCATCGCCCAAGCGCCCGACACGGTCCGCCGCATCGACCCGCCCATCCCCGATCTGTGCGCGGCCATCTCGCAGCCACAGGCGTCGCTGTGGAACCAGCTCAATGCCTTGCCGCTCGGAACCGTCAGCATGCGCTTCGGGCAGGAGACGTCGCTCGCCTCGGTGGATCCGGGTGCAGCGCCGCCGTCCGTCGTCCTCGTCACCGCTCCCTGAAGGAGAACTGAAGATGGCCGAATATCTGGCGCCGGGTACGTACATCGAGGAAGTCTCCTTCCGCTCGAGGTCGATCGAGGGCGAGAGCACGACGGTGACCGGGTTCATCGGGCCGGCGCGGTATGGGCCGATCGATCTGGAGAACGATCTCCTGACCAGCATCGGCGATTTCGAGGTGGAGTTCGGCGACCACGACCAGCTCGAATTCGACGACGGCTTCCACCACAACTACCTGTGGCACGCTGCGCGCGCGTTCTTCACCGAGGGAGGCAAGCAGCTCTACGTCTCGCGCATCTTCAACCGGCTCGACTCGACGGACGCGGAGGCGCCGCCCGGGGGCACGCTCGATGCGACGCCCGTCGTGGACGGCGGCCTGTACAAAGACGGCTATGCCCGGTGGACGGCTGCCGACAGCAGCCCGCCCGCCGAGCAATCACTGAAGATCCGAGCGCGCTGGCCAGGCGCGTACGGCAACCAGCGCGTGCGCTTCACGCTGCGGCTCGGCCAGAACGTGCTTGCGTTCGACAAGGCGTTGGTGAACGGCAGCCTCGTCGACGTGCCGCGCGTGTCGTCCATCGTCGACCGCGACGTGGTGCTGATCACGCACAACAGCGCGAGCCCGCCGGTCACCAACTTCTATCTTGCCACCTTCGATCGCGCATCGCAGTCGTTGAAGTTCACCCGCCCGAACGGACAGGAATTGGATCTCACCGGGACTGGGTCGAACTCATTCGTCCGCGGGGTCGGTGACCAGGTGCAGCTCGTCAATGTGAAAGTGACGGTCATGCCCCACAGCGCGGGCGCGGTGCAGGTTTTCGACAACCTGGCGCTCGATCCGGACCACGAGACCAACGGCGCGCAGGACGGCGTCACCTTCGTCTTCGACTCGCACGAGGAGAACCCGCAACGCGAACGGCAGCACGGACGCGACAAGCCGATCGTGATCACCGCGGGTTCCCAGCTGACGGACGGGCTCTCGATCCTGGACGCGCTGTTTGCCGCGTCGCCTGATCAGTCGAGCTCGCCGCCGTCGCCCGCGGCCGCATCGATCTTGGAACAGGCACTGCTCGACCCGAAGAAAAGCGATGCTGATCGGTTCGTCGACTTCCTGCTCGAAGGCGGCAACGACGGCCGCCTGCCCGGCGCCACCGAATACGAAGGAAACGCCGATCCGTCGAGCACCACCAAGACGGGGCTCAAGCAGTTCGAGGACCTGGAATCGTTGTCGATCATCGCGGCCCCTGGCTCGACCTTCAACTACACGGGCGATCCCGACCGCGCCGACACCATCGTGAACCTCGTCATCGCGCACTGCGCGCTGATGCGCTTCCGCATCGCGGTGATCGATAGCGGCAACAGCCTCAGCATCACCCAAGTGCAGGACATGCGGGCGCGGTTCGATTCGAGCTACGCCGCCTTCTACTACCCGTGGGTGCGCGTGCTCGACCCGGTCACGCGCGTGCCGATCTTCCTGCCGCCGTCCGGATTCGTCGCCGGAATCTATGCGCGGAACGACTTGAACCGCGCCGTCTACAAGGCGCCGGCCAACGAGGTGGTGAACCTCTCGATCGGCTTCGAGCGGCTGCTCAACAAGGCGCAGCAGGACGTGCTGAATCCGCCCGGCATCAACTGCTTCCGCTACTTCGAAGGGCGCGGCTACCTGCTCTGGGGCGCGCGCACCATGTCGAGCGATCCGGAGTGGAAGTACGTCAACATCCGCCGCTACTTCGCGTACCTCGAGCACTCGATCGACCACGGGACGCAGTGGGCGGTGTTCGAGCCGAACGGGCCGCACCTGTGGTCGAACGTCCGGCAGACCATCGCCGACTTCCTGCTCAACGAGTTCTTCACCGGCGCGATGGTCGGGGACAAGCCCGAGACCTCGTACTTCGTCCGCTGCGACCGCAGCACCATGACCCAGAACGACCTCGACAACGGCCGCCTCGTCGTCCTCATCGGGGTCGCGGCGGTGAAGCCGGCCGAGTTCGTCATCTTCCGCATCGGCCAGTGGACGGCCGACGCCCACTAAGGAGCCGCGATGCAAAAGCGCGATCGCCCGTATGCGCAGTTCAACTTCTGGGTCAACCTCGGCGGCGGCGGAGATCCGCTCCAGCCGGACGCAGGCTTCCAGGAGATCAGCGCGCTCGGCATGGAAGTCGGCGTCGCGGAGTATCGCTACGGCAACCACAAGCTCAACAACACCCTCAAAGTCACCGGTCTCGGCAAGTCGGCGGACGTCACCTTCAAGCGCGGGGTGATGGGCTCGAACATGGTCTACGAATGGTTCGACAAGATCAGGAACGGCAAGAACGAGACCCGCACCGTCACCATCCAGCTCCGCAACGAGGAGAACTCCGACACCGT
The DNA here is from genome assembly GCA_036488495.1 of Myxococcales bacterium. Taxonomy (GTDB): domain Bacteria; phylum Myxococcota; class Myxococcia; order Myxococcales; family 40CM-4-68-19; genus 40CM-4-68-19. Next base: position 6,302 of record DASXHM010000374.1, read on the forward strand.
GCAGTCGTGGGTCTTGAACGGCGCGCGGGTGATCAAGTTCACGACCGGGCCTCTCAACGCCAAGTCGAACGAGATCGCGATGGAAGAGCTGACCCTCTCCTTCGAGCGGATGGAGGTCCAGTAGCGTGTCCGCGCGGCGCCTTCCCGGCATCAGCATCGAGAGCCGTCCGCCGAAGCTCGCGGAGGTGCTGCCGCGGATGGACGTCGCGCTGTTCGTGGGGTTCGCCGCCTCGGGACCCTTGCACGTGCCGGTGCCAGTCGACGATGCGCGCGCGTTCGCGCAGGTGTTCGGCGCGGATCTCGAGCTCGCTTGGGATGAGGAGCGCGGCGAGGCGCGGAACGCGAGCCTCGGGCCTTGCGTGCGCAGCTTCTTCCAGAACGGCGGCCGGCGCTGCTGGGTCATCCGGGTCGCGCGCACTTCAGAGTCCGCGCCGGAGGCCGACGACCAGGCGCGATCCAACGTCTTCCCGGTGCCTGGCCTGATGCGCGTGTCGGGTCAATCGATCGAGCCGGCATTTGCGCAAGCGCGTTCGGAAGGAAGCTGGTCGGATTCATTGGCGGTGGGTGCTGCGGTCGAATTACAGCCGCTCACCAGCCGCGGCTTTGCGTTCGACGGCGCGCGCGCTGTCTCGGTCGCGCTCGATCAGCCGGATGCGGTGACGCCGGGAGACGTCCTCTGCTTCGACTTCGACGCAGGACCGGCCACGCTGTTCGCGAACGTGGTCGCGCGCGACGGCGCGGTCGCGAGCTTCGGGGACGTGCAAGTGTGGCTTTTGCGCGAGCCGCCCACGGGCGCAGGGTTCAGCGCTTCGTGGTTCCCCACCCCGGGCGCACCGGCCGCGCTGCCCGCGGTCGAGCCGTCGTTCGCGGACGATGGGACAGCGATCTTGTCGTTCGCCGCGGTGACGCCGGAGCTCGAGGGAGCCTTCCTGCTCCTCTCGCGCGGGAGCGAGCAAGTGTGGTTCGCCGCCGACGAAAGCCGGACCGAGCTGACCGGCTCGCCGCCCGCCGCCGCCACCGTCGTAAGCGGCCGCTGGTTCCGGGCGTCTTTCGCGCCGCCCGCTGTGCCGCAGAAAGGGCCCGTGTCCGTCGAGCGGGTGCGGGTCCAGCTTGCGGTGAAGACCGGCGTCGGCAATCCGCAGCGGCTGCGCGATCTGGGGCTTTCGCCGGGCCATCCGCGCTTCTACGGGGCGCTGCCCTCGGACGTGCGGCTGTTCGAGACCTCCGAGGACCTGCTCACCGCCGACGAGCTCGCGCTGCGCGACGCGGTGCGCGCCATCTCCGGCGACGGAATCGATCTCGGTCCGTACCACCAAGCGCTGTTCAAAGACGCGGCGACACCGCGCTTTCCGCTCGCTTCGGGCGATGGTCGCGCGTCGACGTTCTTGCCGTTCGGGATGCAGCTCGTGGCGCAGGCGTTCCTCGGGCCCGCGCCCGTGTCGGGAGATCCGGCGCAGCGCAACGGCCTGTCGCGCTTCGACGCGCAGCTGTTCCTCGACCCGGCCCTCGCAGATGCGAGCAGTGAGGGCCTTCGCTCGGAAGCCGACTTCATCCGCTGGCAACAGCCGATGCCGCGGCGCCTGCAAGGCATCCACGCGGGTCTGTCGGTCGACGAAGCGACGCTCGTGGCGGTGCCGGATGCGGCCCAGCGCGGCTGGTCTCTGCAGGACGCCGTTCTGCGCGAGCCACCCGACACTCCCTCGCTCACAGCCACCGCGGATCCGGCGGGGAAGTGGACGCTGCATTGGACGACCGTCGACGCGTCGGCGCGCTACGCGCTGCAGACCGCGTCTTCCAGCGAGTTCACGGCTGCGCAAGCGGTCGCCCTTCCCTCGCCCGCCGCGCTCGACTACGCGGTGCCTGCGGGAACGCCGGACGGCACCTGGTTCCGCGTCCGCGCGTTCCTTCCACAAGCCGAAGACGACGCGGCATTCAGCTTCTGGTCCGATCCGGTCCGCATCTTCATGCCTGCGCCGCAGTTCGAGGATTGCAATCCGGATCGGCTCGCCGCACCCAAGGCTTCACTCGCCGATCCGCCCGACCTGAACGGCACCTACCGCTTGGCGTGGACGGCCGTCCCAAATGCGCTCGCCTACGAAGTGCAAGAGGCGGCGAGCCTTGACTTCTCGGACCCGGCGACGGTCTACCGCGGGAAAGACACGGAGGCGACCGTGTACGGCCGCGCACCCGGCCGCTACCACTGCCGCGTGCGCGCGACGGGCGCCGATCCGGCGCTCGCGAGCCGCTTCGGAAACGGCGTCGCCGTGACCGTTCCCTCGCCGCCGCGCCGGATCCTCGACTCCGCCGGCGGCGCTTCGAAGGACGCCGTCCTCACCGTGCAAGCGGCGCTCTTGCGGATGTGCGCAGCCCGTGGCGATCTGCTCGCCGCGCTTTCTTTGCCCGATCACTTCCGCGAGGACGACGCCGCACAGCACGCCGAAAAACTGCGGGTCCTGACGGCCGAAGGCACGCCCTGGAGCTACGGCGCGCTCTATCATCCCTGGCTCGTCGTCGAGAGCGACGCAGGTCCCCTGCGCGTTCCGCCCGACGGCGCGGCCTGTGGAGTGATGGCGGCGCGGGCCATTTCGCGCGGCGCTTGGATCGCTCCCGCAAACCTGCCGCTCGCGGACGCGCTCGGGCTTGTGCCTGCCATCGCTCGCGAACAGCGCGGCCGGCTCCTGCAGGCACACGTCAACCTCGTCCGCGACGACCCGCGCGGCTTCGTCTTCCAAAGCGCCGACACGATTGCAACGGACGAGGATCTTCTCCCCATCAACGTGCGGCGCCTGCTCATCCTGCTCCGCCGGGCAGCGCAGCGGCTCGGGCCGTCGTTCGTGTTCGAGCCCAACGACCGCGGCTTCCGCCGCACCGTCGAGCGAGAGTTCGGGGCGCTCTTGGACGTGCTCCAGCGCGGAGGGGCGTTCGCCGGCGCGACCGCGACGCAGTCGTACCAGGTCCTCGTCGAAAGCCAATCGAGCGATGCGGATGCCGGCCGGTTCGTCGTCGACCTCATGGTCGCGCCGTCCTTGCCGCTCGAGTTCCTCACCGTCCGCCTCGTGCAGTCCGGCGCCGACGCACAAGTCACGGAGGTGGCCTGATGGCCGACAAAGACCTCCGCTACCCGCTCACCGCCTTCAACTTCGGCGTCGAGATCACCATGCCGGGCGCTGCCTCGCCGCTCGTGGGCGCCTCCTTCTCCGAGTGCGACGGCTTGGAGATGACCATGGAAGTGAAGACCATCCGCGAGGGCGGCAACAACTCGCGGCAAATCCGCCTCACCGGCCCTCTGGCCTACGGCCAGCTCGTGCTCAAGCGCGGCATGACCCGCGACCGCAGCCTCTGGGACTGGTTCGACAACGTGATGATCGATCCCACCATCCGCGCCACCGCCGAGGTGGTGATGTTCGCGCAGCTCGAAGGGGCACTCCAGCCCACCGCGCGCTTCATCCTCTCGAGCTGCCTGCCGGTGAAGCTCAAGGCGCCGGCCTTGAACGCCAAGGACGGCATCGTCGCCATCGAGGAGCTGCAGGTCGCGTACGAGCAGCTTTCGCTGAAGAAGCCGCCCGAACCAGAGACAGAGAGCTGAGGAGATCGAATGGGCGACAAGCTCGAGAAAGCCACGCTGACCGCGCTGAAGCCCGACCTGACGACGGTCGACGACTCGGCCAAGGACAAGACCGTCACCGTGCAGTTCAACCCGGACACGCTCAAGATCTCGCTCGCCAATGCCATCCAGCAGCCGGAGGGGGGCGGCGACAAGCGCGGCACGCCGGGGCAGCTCTTCGTCGGCGCCGGCACCAGCAAGCTGAGCTGCACGCTCTGGTTCGACGTCACCGCGGCGCAGAGCGCGGACCCGAATGGGGCCGCCGTCGACGACGTGCGCACGCTGACCGGGAAGGTCGCCTGGTTCATCACGCCCCTCGCGGACAAGAAGGATCCGAAAAAGTTCGTCCCGCCCGGCGTGCGGTTCCTCTGGGGCTCGTTGCAGTTCAACGGGGTGATGGAGGGGCTGGAAGAGTCGCTCGAGCTCTTCTCGCCTGAAGGACGGCCGCTCCGCGCCAGCGTCGGCATCACGCTCTCGCAGCAGAAGATCATCGTTCTTCCGCCGAAGCCGCTGAGCGGTGGGCCGCAAAAAGCGCCGGGCATCACGCCGACCACGCCGGTGCCGCAGGGGTCGCCCGTGCAGAAGGTGGCCGGCTCGAACTGGCAGGGCGTGGCGCAAGCGAACGGCATCGAGAACCCGCGGCTGCCGCCGGCCGGAGCGCGGCTCGATTTGACGGTGACGGTGTGAGGAGGAACCGATGCCAGTGACCTTTGGGACGGTACAGCTCTTGCCCGCGACGGCCGCCGCCAACGACGGCAAGCCCGCGCCTTCGAAGGCCGCCTCCGAGCCGCCCGAACCGCGGGACCTCGCGCCTTCCATCCGCCAACTCCACGACCGCGCGGCCCGCGTCCGCGCCCACTAGGAAGCCCGTGCCGAACGACGACGACGCCCACTTCGAAGATGCCCGGCCCACCGTCTACGTCGACGGCGAGGAGAAGGACGATCTCCGCCAAGGCATGCTCTCGCTCCTCGTCGCCGAGAGCGCGGACGGCATGTCGCGCTGCGAGATCTGCTTCGGCAACCAGGGCTCGCAAGGTCAGGGGGTCGATTTCCTCTACTTCGATCGCAAGACGCTCGACTTCGGCAAGAGCGTCCGCATCGCCTACAAGGGCGATCTCTTCGAAGGCCGCATCACCGCCCTCGAGGCGCGGTTTCCGAAGAAGAGCCCGCCCGAGATCATGGTGCTCGCCGAGGACGCGCTGCAGGACCTGCGGATGGTGCGCAGGACGCGCAGCTTCGAGAACCAGAGCGACGCCGACGTCTTCTCCGCCATCGCCACCGATCACGGGATGGACAAGGACGTCAACCTCCCCGGCGACAAGCACAAGCTGCTCGCGCAGGTGAACCAGAGTGACCTCGCGTTCTTGCGCGACCGCGCCCGCGCCATCGAAGCCGAGCTGTGGATTTCGATGTCGAACGGAAAGGCGAAGCTGTCGGCGAAAGCGCGCGCCGGCCGGCAGTCGACGTCGTCGGTGACGCTCGGGCTCCACAACGAGCTGACCGAGTTCACCGTGCTCGCCGATCTGGCCACGCAGCGGACGAGCGTGATCGCTTCCGGCTGGGACGTCTCGTCCAAGGCAGCGGTGAAGTACGAGTCGACCGACTCCGACCTGGGCAGCGAAACCCAAGGCGCGGACAGTGGCGCCGCCATCCTCAAGAAGAGCTTCGGCGAGCGCAAGGAATCGGTCGCGCACGGCGTGCCGTGGACGGCCGGCGAAGCAGAGGCGCGCGCCAAGGGCTACCTCAAGGCAACCGCGCGCAAGTTCGTGGTCGGCCACGGAGTCGCGCGGACGACCGGCGATCTGCGGGTGGGCAAGGTCGTCGATCTGGACGGCCTCGGCCCCTTGTTCAACGGCAAGTACTACCTGGCTTCTGTCCGCCACCGCTTCGACGGCAAGAGCGGCCTTCGCACCGAGATCGCAGCCGAACGCGCGGCGCTCGGGCGCCCCTGAAAGACACCATGGAAACCGCCTTCGACCTCTTGATCGACGAACGCATCCCAGCCGGCCTGGGCGGGCGCTGGTACGGCGTCTATCCGGCGACGGTGACGGCGATCAAGGACGACCCGGACGGCCTCGGCCGGGTGAAGGTGACCTTGCCGTGGTCGCCCGATCCCTCGGGCGGCAAGTACGAGGCGTGGGCGCGGGTCGCGACGCTGATGGGCGGCAACAACCGCGGCTCGTGGTTCATCCCCGACAAGGACGACGAGGTGCTGGTGGGGTTCGAGGGCGGCGATCCGCGGCGTCCGTTCGTCTTGGGCGGCCTTTGGAACGGCAAGGACAAGCCCCCCGAGAGCATGGATTCGTCGGGCAAGAACGCGAAGAAGGTCATCCGCTCGCGCAACGGGGTGAAGCTCACTCTCGACGACACCGACGGCAAGGAAACGATGACGCTCGAGACCCCCGGCGGCAACAGCGTCAAGCTCGTCGACGGTCCGGGCGCGATTGAAATCGCGGACTCCAACGGCAACTCGATCAAGCTGCAGGCGAGCGGCATCACCATCACCGCCTCGGCCAAGGTCACCATCAGCGCGACCAGCGTGAACGTCTCGGCGGGCATGGTCCAAGCCGACACCGGCATGGCGAAATTCTCCGGCTGCGTCCAGGCCTCGGCTGCGCTCGCGACGAGCGTCGTCGGCGGCACGTACACGCCCGGCGCGGGGAACCTCCTGTGACGGCGCTGGTGAAGCACGAGATCGCCTGGGTGGCGGCAGCGCCGATTTGGAAGAGCGCGGTCAAGGACCCTCAGGTCTTGCGGCGCCCCACCATCGTCGGCTTCGGCCAGGACGACTTCATGGAGGCGCTCCTGCAGACGCTCGCGAATGCCCCTGAAAAGCTCGCCGATCGGGTGGCGAGCGGTCCCTCGCGCAGCTTCCGCGAGCGGCTGCCGGGTGAGGCGTTCGGAGCGACGCCGAAGGTTTCGAGCGGAACGTTGAAGCTGTACCAGCCCGTGCACGGCTGGTTCTATCTCGTGACCGGCAGCCTCGTGTGCCGCCTGCCCGGACTGCCCGACCATCCGGTGGACCTCGCCCTCGGCGAGAGCGCTGGATTCGTGGTGCGGCGCCTTCAAGGGAGCGCCGAGCTCGGCCTGGTCGCCGACGCGTCGGGCAGGAAGTCGTGGCAGACGGCGCCCACGGACAAGACGCTGACCCGCGAAGAAGTGCTGCCGATGTTCCCGCTCGGCTTCACCGAAGGTGCGCGGCGGCGCAAGCTCCTTGCGGGGCTGATTCCCGCGGGAAGTCAGGAGGCGCTCTTCTCGGCGCCGATCGGCTCGGCGCCGGACGAGGGCAGCGCGCCGCCGCCGGTGGCCGATGCGTTCGAAGGGCTGCAGGCGCGGGTCATCCGGCCGATCGAGTCGCTGCAGGATCCGGCGGCGCAGCAGCCGGACGATGCAACCCAGAAGGAGCTCTCGCGCTTCGCGCTCCTCGACCTGGCCGACTTCCTGACGTTCTACCTGCCGGACGTGCTCGAGGCGCTGCAGGGCACTGCGACGGTGGCCGGCAAGGCAGCGGCGCTGGTTTCTCTCCTGCAGGCGAACGCAGTCGACGGAAAGACCTTCGCGGATTTGCTCGCCGCGATCCTCTCCCAACCGTTGACGTCGGCATTCGACCACAACTTCAAGAACGCGCCCGCGGGCTTCGCGCAGTCGCTTTCGAGCGCGCTGCAGGACGCGGTCGACGAGGCGAAGCCGGGCGCGCGGCAAGTGCAGGTCGTCTCGACCAGCGTCAAGGACGTGCAGTTCGTCGCCCGGCTCGTCTATCGCAGGCCGCAGTGCGCGCCGCTCTCGCACGACGTCTTGAGCGCGGCGAGCGAGGCGTTCGTCATCGCCCACTACTTCGACCCCGAGGCGCCGGCGCGGCCCATCCGCATCTCGCTGCCGTTCGACACCAGCATCGGAGGGCTCCGGCAATTCCGCAAGAACGTGAAGATGGTGCTCTCGCAGTCGCTGCGCCAAAAGGCCGCCACTTCGAAAATCAACGACAACGTCCCCGGGCCTTCGGTCGACTGCGGCGGCCTCGAGCTGTCGATTCCGATCATCACCATCGTCGCGATGATCGTCCTCTTCGTCTTCATCGTGCTGCTCAACCTCGTGTTCTGGTGGATCCCGTTCGTCAAGATCTGCCTGCCGAAGATCAGCGTGGAGCCGTGATGGATCAGGGCGAGCTGTTCGGCAGAGGCCTTTCGTTTCCGCCGCGGGTCGGAGCGGACGGGCGCGTGTCGTGGTCGGAAGGGCCGGACAACGTGCGCGAGAACATGCGCGTCCTGCTCTTGACGAGGCCCGGCGAGCGCTTCTTCCTCGATACCTACGGCGGCGGCCTCGATCGGTCGCTCTTCGAGCCGAACACACTCAGCACCCGCCAGGTCATCAAGGACCGGATCGAAAAGACGCTGCAGCAGTGGGAGCAGCGCATCAACGTCGAGTCGGTGGACGTCGCGGCCGACCCGCAAGATCCGCAGACGGCCATCGCCACCATCACCTACAAGCTCGTCGCCACGCAGGTGCGCGAGCGCTTCGACGTCGCAGTCACGCTGGGCGCGTAACCATGCCACTTTCGCCTCTGCCACTCGATACACGGACGTTCCCGGACATCGTGGCCCAGCTCGTCCGGCGCATCCCGATCCACAACCCCGAGTGGACGAACTTCAGCCGGAACGATCCCGGCATCACCATCCTGGAAGTCGCGGCGTTCCTGCTCGAGAACGACATCTACGTCGCGAACCAGATTCCCGAGCGGAACCGGCGCAAGTTCCTCGAGCTTCTCGGCGTGCCGCTGCAACCGGCCACCGCGGCGCGAGGCCTCGTCGCCTTCGCGGACGACCGCGGGCCGCCCGTGACGCTGACGTTCAACGAAGGCATCGAGCTGCGCGCGCAGGCGGTGCCGTTCCGCACCGAGCGCGGCCTCGACGTCTTGCCCATCGAGGCGCAGGCGTACTTCAAGAAGGCCGTCGATCGGCCGGAGCTGCTCGACTACTACAAGCTGCTCCACGCATCGCAGACCGTGCCTCCGGCGGATGCGGCCATTTCATTGTACGAGACCACCGCGCTCGGCCCGGATGGGTTCTCGCCCGACGACGCCATCGATCGCTCCCTGTGGATCGGGCTCTTCGCGCGGCAGACGGAGAAGGACCAGCTTGACGCCGTCCGGCAGCAGATCGCGGGACGCACGCTGAGCCTCGGGGTCGTCCCTTCGCTGCAGGCTTCCGACGTCGACCTGTTGCCGCAAAAGACCGCCGGCACCGACGCGAAAGGCACGCTGCGCGTTTTCTTGCCAAAGCTTCCGCCGGGCGGGCTCCTCTCCGAAGATCAGCCGCAGCCGTCGTATCAGGCGCTGCAGGCGGACGCGGTCAGTGACGTGACGATTGCGCCGGGCATCGTCGAGGTCGCGCTGCCTTCCAATCCGTCCGACCTCTCGCTCTGGCAAAATCTGGGGCCGCTCGATTCCGGCGTGGGCGATTTTCCGCCGTCCATCGACGACACCGAGCAGTCGGCGCGCATCCTCACCTGGCTCAGGGTGCGGTCGCCGGTCGATCTCTTGTGGGTCGGGATCAACTGCACCCAAGTCACGCAGCGCGCGCACGTCGCGGGCGAGGCGCTGCAGAACGGCACGGGCGATCCGGATCAGCAGGCGACGCTCGCACGCGCGCCGGTGTTGCCGGAGACGGTGCGCATCTTCGTCACCGCGGATGCGCCGGATGCGTCGGCCGAGGAGTGGCAGGAGATCGACGATCTCTTCGCGGCCGGGCCGGAAGTGCCTGCGCCGGATCCGCGCTTGCCGCCGGGGACGGCGCTTGCGCCGAACGATCTGGTGAACGTGTTCGCCGTCGATCCGGAGGCGGGCGCGGTCAAGTTCGGCGATGGCCTGCGCGGCGCGAGGCCAGCCTTGGGAGCGCGCATCCGCGCCGACTACGACTACGGCGTCGGCAAGGCCGGCAACGTCGGCGCGGGCGCCATCAATGCCGGACCGTCATTGCCGGGCGGCTTCACGGTGACGAATCCGGTGCCGACCTGGGGCGGCGCCGACGCCGAGACACCGGACCAAGGCGAGAAGCAGATCCCGCGCTACCTGCAGCACCACGACCGGCTCGTCTCCGCGGAAGACTTCGAAGTGCTGACATGGCGCACGCCGGGCGTCGATCTCGGGCGGGTCGAGGTGCTGCCTGCGTTCCATCCCGATCTCTCGCCGAACCTGCCCGGCGATGCGGCCGGCGTCGTGACGGTGGTGCTGATCCCGAACGGCGGCGGGGAGCCCGATCAGGCGTTGTGCGATGCGGTGGCGGCGTGGCTCGATCCGCGGCGGCTCGTCACGACCGAGCTGGTGCTGAGCGGGCCCGTGTACGTGCCGGTGCAGGTGTCGGTCGCCGTCGAAGTGGTGCCGGGGATGGCGCCCTCCACGGTGCAACAAGCGGTGAAACAGACGCTGACGGATTTCCTCTCGCCGTTGCCGCCGCCCGGGACCGAGCCGCTCGACGATCGCGCGGCGCTCCTGACCACGCCCGCGCAAGCTGCCGCCGCCCGCGGATGGCCGCTCGGAAAAGCGGTGCAGGCGCTCGAGCTGCAGGCGGTGGCGAGCCGGGTGCCGGGGGTCCAGCTCGTCCATCCGGTCGATCTCTACAAGGTGACGCTGCCTGCCGATCCCACTGGGCAGAAGACGTTGACCCTGCTCGACCCGATCGCCATCGACGGGCTCGCGCTGCCGCAGATCCTCGCGGTGCAGGTGGGCATCGGCGACACCCCGCCGTCGTTCGACGACGTGGGCGAGTCGACGCCCGCGACCACGGTGCCCGTGCCGATCATCCCGGAGACCTGCTGATGGACGTCAACGGCACTCGCTTCCACCAGCTCCTGGGCAGTGCGGATTGGGCGCGCTGCAGCGCGGATGCGGGCATCGCACTGTCGGACGGGGCGACGTTGAAACCGCTCCTCTTCCTCTTGCCGGCCCAGGGCGCTGCCGCCGATCCGATGGTCGAGCGGCGCGGGGCGGCCCGCGATCGCTACGGCAATTGGTATTGGATCGACGAGTCGCGCGGACAGGTGCTGGTGCAATCCTCGGGGTCGCTCGCGGTGAGCGTCTTCTGGCCACCCGCACGAACGCCCGAGCAGCCGCGACGTGCAGCCTTCGGACCGGTCGCGCCCGAGGCCGAGCCGGCGGCGCGCGTGTTCGGCGGTGTCGCGGTGACCGACGACCATTACCTGATCGTCGGCACCATCGACCGGCCGGGCCTGCTCGCTTTCGACCTGCACCAGAACGGGCCGCCGCGGCGGATCGCGTGGCCGCCGGCGGTGCCGTTCCAGCCCTTCGATCTCGCGCCAGCCCCCGGAGGCGGCGTCTTCATCCTCGACCGCGAGAACCACAGGTATTGGGCGCTCGACCGTCATTTGGGTGTTCGCCAGCTCGGCGCCGCGCCGCCGGTGCCCGACGACTTTTCCGCGGCCTCCGGCGATGCGGACGATCTGCGGCCTTGGCCGTCCTCGTTCCCGCCTGGCTTCGATCTCCTCTCCGCGTCGTCGCCCGTCAGCGCGGTGAACCCGTGCGCCATCGAAGCGCTGCCGGACGGCACGGTGCTGGTGCTGGATCGCGAAACCGCCTCCGTCGCCCGCTATCGGCTCGATCAGCCGCTCGCGACGGCAGCCCTCGATCTGTCGCCCTTGCTCGCCACGCCGCCTTCCGGTGACCTCTTCGGCGCGGACCTCGCTTTCGCGGCCGGCACCGTGTACGTGCCCGCGGCAGACGGCCTGCAGGCCTTCGCCTTCGACGCGAGCTTCGACGGCGATTCGCTGACGCTCACCGCGAGCGAAGCAGCGCCGTTCTTCCCGCTGCGCTTCTTCGGCGGGCGCGGATTCGTCGCTGCCGCCGGACAGGCGTTCTACGACGTGGGCGACCGCGCCTGGGTGCCGATCGTCGAGCAGAAGCGGCCGCGCTTCACCGTCCAGGGCTCGCTGTTCTCTCCGATCCTCGACGGCAACGAGCCGGGCTGCGTCTGGCACCGGCTGCTCTTCGACGGCTGCGTCCCGCCCGGAGCCACCGTCGAAGTCTGGACCCGCGTGAGCGACGACAAGTCCGACGTCGTCTCGCAGCCGTGGTCGCAGGAGCCGGATCCCCAGCCGCGCGCAAGCGGCCCCGAGCTGCCGCTCTTGCCCGCCATCGCCGGCGGAGATGCGCAGCTGTTCGAGCTCCTCTTTCAGCGAGCGAAGGGCCGCTACCTTCAAGTTCGCATCCGCTTGAGCGGCGACGGGCGCTCTTCGCCGCGGTTGCGGGCGCTGCGCGTCTGGTATCCGCGCTTCTCCTATCTTGAGCGCTACCTGCCTGCCGTCTACCGCGACGATATCGATTCGGCGTCCTTCCTCGATCGCTTTCTCGCCAACCTGGAAGGGCTCTTCACCAGCGTCGAGGACAAGATGGCGGTGGCGCAGCTCCTTCTCGATGCGCGCACTGCTCCTCCGGAAGCGCTCGACTGGCTCGCGAGCTTCTTCGGCGTCGCGCTCGATCCCGCCTGGGACGAGGGGCGGCGGCGGCTTTTCCTGCGGCACGCGATGCAGTTCTTCGCGATGCGCGGCACGGTGCGCGGCCTCACCCTCGCGCTGCACCTCGCCCTCAGCGACTGCCCCGACGACAGCCTCTTCGCTGCGGCCCCAGACCTGACCGAGAGCTTCCGCATCCTGGAGTGGTTCAAGTTGCGCGAGACTCCCGCGCTCGCCCTGGGCGCGGGCGAGGTGTTCTCGGGCATCCGCACCTTGACGCAAGGTTCCGGCTGGACCCCGGATCAGGGCGGCGCCGCGCTCCTCTCGCGCTATCAGGCGGCGGCGGCCGCGGCGGGGCTTGCCAGTCCGTCGTCGTTCCCGGTGGTCGAGCCCGACACCAACGGCGCGTTCTGGGAGAGCTTCTCGCAGAGCGTGCTGGGCTTCGTCCCGCAGGCGGGCGCCTTCGAGCAGCGCGCGTTCCGCAACTTCCTCGCCCGCCGCTACCGGAGGCCTTCCGCGTTTGCCGCTGCCTGGGGCGAGACCATCGCCGGGTTCGACGATACCGGCCTCTCGCTCCCGACCGAGCTGCCACGCGACGGTGCGCCCTTGCGCGACTGGTACCAGTTCTTCGCCATCGCGGTCGCGTGCGCGCGGCTCGCGCACCGGTTTACGGTGCTGTTGCCGGTGCCCGCGCGCGAGGCCTTCGCGGTGGATCTGCACCAGCAGCGCCGGCAGCTCGCGACCCGCATCGTGAACCTGGAGAAGCCCGCGCACACGCTCTTCGACGTGAAGTTCTACTGGGCGATGTTCCGCATCGGCGCCGCCCGGCTCGGCGTCGACACGCTCCTCGACAAAGGCTCGCGTGCACCGGAGCTGATGCCGCCCGTCGTCCTCGATCAGGCGTTCCTCGCCGAGAGCCGGCTGTCCACCGTTCCGCCGGAACGCGCCGTCGAACGCAGCCTCGAGGGGCAAGACCCCCTGCAGAAGCGCATGACCCCGGAGAAGAAATCATGACCGGCTTCGCACCCAGCCTCGTCTCGCCCGCGATGGACCCGACGAAGCACGTCAACTACGTGCTCGGAATGGTGCTCGGCGTCGACGATCTGGCGCAGGAGTTCGACTACCTGTCGCAGCGCGATCAGTGGCTCGCCCGCGACGCGATCGGCTACGGAACGCTGTGGGGGCTCGCGGTGTCCTTACGGGATGGCGGCGCCCGCGGCCTCGAGGTGTTGGTGAGCTCGGGCGCCGCGCTGAGCCCGCGCGGTCAGCTCATCCGGGTGGCGCCGGCGCAGTGCGCGGCCTTCGACGAGTGGCTCGCGGGCCGCGGCGAAGACATTCTCGCCCGGCGCATTCCGACCAGCGATCCGAACCTCTTCGAGCTGCCGCTCTGGCTCGTGCTTTCGTACCGGACCTGCCTCACCGACCCGGTGCCCATCGCGGGCGAGCCCTGCCGAACCGAGGACGATTCGACCGCGCCGTCCCGAGTGGCCGACGACTTCTTGCTCTCGCTGCAGTTCGATCCGCCGCCGCAGAGCGAGGAGGATTCCATCCGCGCGTTTGCGGCATGGCTCGCGTCCCACATCTCAATCGCGCCCGGGCCTGCGTCCTTGACGGTGGCGCAGTTCCTCGACGGCATCCGCGCGGCCGCGCAAGGAGCCGTCTCTTCGCCGCCCGTTTCTTCGCCTCCCGCAAGCCCGCCGTACCTCGTCGACGCATCGCCGCCGCTCGTTCTCACTTGCCCGCCCGACGCGCTCTCCCAGTATGTGCGCGCGGCCACGCGGTTGTGGGTGACCGAGCTGCGCCCCTCGTGGCGGCCAAACTGGTTCGGCGACAAGCACTCCTGTGCCGGCAACGGCGAGCTCGCCGATCCGGATGCAGGGAACCAGGTCTTGCTCGCGAAGTTGACGTTGACCGTCGGGCCCGCCGGCTTGAACAGCTCGACGTTCACCGTGCAAGGAACGCCGCCGGTCATCGACGAAGAGGACCGCCCGTTCCTGTTGTCGTTGCGGCTCCTGCAGGAGGCGCTCTTCAACCAAGGAGGCTCGTCGCCGGGAGCCGGTCCCTCGAATGGCGCGCCGGTGGTGGCGGCAGGGCTCATCGCCGCCGACGGGACCAGCAATGGAAGGACCGCCTTCGGCAACCCGAAAGTGCTCTCCCACGTCAACTCCGGCGGGGCCACGCAGATCCGCGTCGGCTTCGACGGCTACGCGCAGCCGCCTACCAATGGCGGACCGCAGTACGTGGTGAAGGCCCTGCCGTTCTTCGCCAGTCCGCTTTCCGTCGCCGTCGCCGGGCTCGCGGCCGATGGCTTCGTCCTCGCGGTCTCGAATGCCGGCAGCCCGCTGAGCGATGCGGACGTCGGCAACCTCTCCCTCTTCGTCGAAGTGACGCAGCTCTCCTGAGGAGGCCTTTTGCGATGAGCGTCACCAACCTCGACACCCCGGTCACGGACGGCGGCCTGCACCGCACCAACTGGTTCAACGGCCGCATCCTCTCCCGCGAGGACCTGCAGCGCGACCGCGAGGCGGAGCGCGCGATCCACCTGCGGCTCGGGACCGCGCAGGGGTCCGGCATCGCGTTCGGGCTCGAAGTCGCGGCCGACGCCATCGGCGGCAGCTCGCTGACCGCGCCCACCGTCACCGTCAGCCCGGGACTCGCCATCAACCGCTGCGGACAGACGATCGCGCTCGACACGCCGGTGCAGGTTTCGCTCCTGCAGCCGTCGCAGCCGCTGCCGCCCACCGCCATCCAGGCGGGCGCGTTCGGCGCCTGCAGCCCGCCCGACGAAGGCGTGTTCGTCACCGGCAGCGGCGTCTACCTGCTCTCCATCGCGCCCGCGCAGGTGAAGCAGGGGCTGGCCATCGTGAGTGGCCTCGGCAATGCGGCTTCCGCCTGCAACGTGAAGGAAGTCGTCGAAGGGGTGCAGTTCCACCTGGCGCAGGTGTCGGCTCTGTCGTCGGCGGAGCTCGGCGACGACGCTCACCTGCGCAACGTCGCGGCTTACAAGTTCTTCGCCGCCGACGGGTTCGGCACGAACGCGGTGCGCGATCCGTTCGGTGTCTCGCCACAACCGCAAAAGCTCACCGTCGAGCCGCTCGGCGACGACGAAGTGCCGCTCGCGCTCTTGAACTGGACCGACACGGGCGGGCTGCGCTGGGTGGATTTGTGGTCGGTGCGCCGCCGGCTCTCGCGGCCGACCGGACCGCTCGTCGAGGGCGCGCGGCAGGCCGCCAACGCCGAGGCCGTCTTCGAGCAGTTCTTCGAGCAGATCGACTCGATGCGCGGCTCGGGGACTTCGACCGTGAAGGCGATCGACAACTTCAGCTTCCTGCCACCTGCGGGGATGCTGCCGCTCGGCGGAATTGCCGGCGCGAGCGGCTTCGATACGGCGACTTTCTTGAGCGGCTTCACCACCCGCGGGCCGCTCTTCATCGAGGGCACGCGCGTGCAGCCGCTCTTGCAGCTCGCCGCGAGCTGTCCGCCGATCAAGGTCGGCGATCCGGAGCTGGTCTGGCTCTACCTCGTGCGCGAGAACCGCCAGCCCGTGCAGGGCGTCGCCGCCGCGCAGCCGTATCTCGTCTTCGCGCTCGGCCGTCTCCCGTACATGGCGTGGCCGCGCTTCGACGTCTCTCACTGGGATTACGCGAACTACCCGCTCGCGGGCGGACTCGTCACTGGAGTCTGAGGAGGCACGGATGGCCGTCACCATTCAACCGCCGCAACCGGGCGACCTGATCACCTCGCAGTTCGTCAAGGACCTGATCGACGAGCTGGTCGATCTCGATCAGCGCCTCGCCCTTCTGGAGGGCCTGACGCCTGGCGGCGCTGGAAAGGTCGCGATCAGCCGCATCGTCCCCGACCAAGGCATCATCGGCGACACCATCCAGATCCAGGGCGTCAACTTCGGCCTGCCGGCGGAGAACATCGTCGTCTTCGAGGGTGCCCAGCCGATCGTGCCCACGAGCGGCAACGATCGGCAGCTCAACGTGTCGGTCCCGGCCGTCAACGTGGGCACCGCAGGGTCGAAGACGGTCGCGGTGACGGTGACCTCGAGCGGGCGCGGTTCCGATTCCGCGTCCTTCACGGTCAATGCCGCGCAAGCCACGATTCCTGCCGGCACCATCACGGTCACGCCGGGGCAGATTCCCGCGAACATTCAGCCTGGCCAGACAGTGATCTTCCCCTTCACCATCGGCGCGTCCGTCAACATGGACGAGACCTTCAACCTGGTGCCGAGCCTTCCCGACCCCGGCGCGAACAAGACTGCCTGGACCGCGATCGTGACCAGCGATTCCGCCGGCCAGATTCCAATCCAAGGCCCGCTGTTCATTCCCAAGCCGCCTCAAGGTCAGCTCCAGTCGGTCGCGCAGGTCTTCGTCAAGCTCACCATCCCGGTCGACGCGGCGGTCACTGCGCCGTTCGTGAAGCTGGCGGTGAGCTCGGTGCACAACCCGCCGGGGAATGCCGGCTCGCCCAGCAACTCGTTCCAGGCAAACTTCACTTTCGGCGGCCAGGCGCAGGGCCCGCAGACCATTTCCTTTTCCATTTCGCTGTTCACCGGCGTCAACGTCAAAGGCGACGTCAGCTCCGCGTCGTTCCCGCTGCCCACGCCGGTCGTCCCGCCGATCAACGGCATCAATTATCTGTTCCACAAGCTG
This sequence comes from Myxococcales bacterium, assembly GCA_036488495.1. Lineage (GTDB taxonomy): Bacteria > Myxococcota > Myxococcia > Myxococcales > 40CM-4-68-19 > 40CM-4-68-19. The sequence goes on from DASXHM010000374.1 coordinate 23,024, forward strand.
CAGGCGGGGAAATACGACTTCAGCCTGGAGTGGGCCGACACCGCCAACAACAACCATGGGTGGGTTGCATCCTTCGGCGGAAACCCGGCGACGGGAACGCCGGTTTTGACCAAGACCATCACCATGAATGCGCCCGGCGATTGGGGGCCCGAGAAAGTGGCCATCGTCGGCGTCACCGGCGCGACGCCGAACACGCTCAAGATCACGGTCGAGTCGCAAACCAATCCGACCACCGATTTCGGAATCCTGAACCAAGGCATCAAGGGCGCGTAAGCCAAGCGCCACGAGAGGGGAGGCTCGCAGAATGAACGCAAGACAATGGAGCACCTTGCTGTGCGCAGCGCTGGTGTCGGTCGCCGCCTGGCCGGCCGGCGCGAACGTCGGTTTCTGCTTTGGCCCGACCATCCAGCGCGGCATCGCCAATCCGGTGTTCGACGGCGAGATCGCAAGCGACACGGGCTGGCTCAATTCGTTCACCTATCGAGGAGGCGGCGGAGCGCCCGACGCGGACATCCTGCTGCAGGGAAACAGCTTCGTCGACGCGGGCGGGCATCATTGGCTCGCGCTCGGCGTCACCGCGTTGAACGACACCGAATGGGACAGCAACGACGCGGTGGTCGTGCTCTACAAACAATCGGGCAGCTCCAATTACGGCCAGCTCGTCATTCATCCGCTCAGCAACGACATTCCCAGCAGCCAAGGCACGAACAATCCGGGTACTTCGCAGTTTTCGACCTCGACGACCGGCACCGGCGGAAGCTGGGGTGCGCAGCAGGCAGCGCCGTCGTGGGTGCATTGGGGCTCGAAGGCGACCGGACCTGTTTGCAGCGCCGCGCAGCCGGGAACCAATTGCCAATGGACCGTCGAGCTCGGACTCGACCTCACGGCCGCGGGCATCCCCGGCATCGACCAGATCTTCGTCGACGTCATCGAAGTGGTCGATCGCAACGGGCCCGTCGCGCTTCAGTTCTCCTATCCGCCCGGCAACGTCATCGCCGATACGACCGACATCGCGAGCTTCACGCCTGCTCCGAGCAGTTGGGCCACCGCGTCGATGACTTCTTCGGAGACGACCTGCCCGGGCGTCTCCTTCAGCTTCTCGGACATCAGCGCGTCGCCCGTCGACGTCAACGGCAACCTGAAGGCGGGGCTGACCACGAACCTCACGGTGAAGCTGCACAACACCGGCCCGAACGCGAACGGCGTCTCGGCGACGTTCAGCCACGCGCCGTATGGCATCTGCGGTCTCACCGACAGCTGCTTCGTGGACATCGGCAGCACGTCGACCGCGGTGTCATGTCCGAGCGGCGGCGCGCCACCGTGCTGCGCCGGAACGCCGGCGTGCATCGTGAAGGACTTTGGAACCGGACTCGGGACCGGGTTGCAAGTGGCCTGGACGCCTGCCTCTGGAGACGAAGGACATCAATGCATCCGCGTGAAGCTGCAGGCAGCCTTGGGAGGCACGACCTTCACCAACCAAGGCGACTTCCACAACATGTGGGTGGATTCATCGGCGCAACCGCACAAGATGAGCGCGAAGATCAACATGATGGCGTTCCAGCTGCCGAACGGAACGTCGAATCATCGGGTGCGGCTGAACAGCACTCGCGTCGTGCAATACGCCTACGCCGACGGTTCCATCGAGGGAATTCCGAGCGGCAAACTCGCCGCGCAGATCGTCAACACCTACCGCGGTTATCGCTTCACGGGACGATTCCTCACCATGCAACGGGCGAGGCTGCAGTTGTGGGAGCCGGTCGGTTCCTACGCGTTCACGCTGCAGCAGCCGATGACGGCGGACTTCCAGTCGACGTTCGAAAAGACGCACGCACAGGAGCTCGCGCGGCTCTGCGACGTCAGCGTCGGCGCAGCGCTGCCGCCGCGCTGCACACAGGACGCGCAGGGCTTGAGGTACCTCAACGCAGCGCTGGCTCGCTTTTCCGAGAAACCCAACCCCACCGATTGGTCCTTCGATCTCGATCAAGGGGCGCGGGTCGGGAAGAGCCCGGACATCGTCGAAGTGTCGGTGCCGCCGAACGCGCCGGTGCAACTCGGGACGACGGCCAGCTATGGAGCGGCCTCGTCGGGAACGCCGGTGACGGCGTGCTGCCTCTCCGGCCTGTTCAAGAAGACGACCGGGATTCTCGGGACGGCTTTCGGATTCCTGCTGCTGGGAATGCTGGCGTATCGGAGGCGAAGGCCGTGATCGATCTTCCCGCCGGACCACCGCTCGACCCGGGCCTGTTGTGGCTCGCGGCGATGCTGACGGCCGTCGCGTATGTCGTCCTGACGGCGCGCCGCTCCGGGCTCGATCCGGTCGGCGCGTATTGGACGGCGGTCGCTGCGGCGGCAGGTGGCGTCTGGGGGAGCCACCTGCTCGGCATCCGCGTGTACGGAGCCGACGGCGATCCGTTGTACTGGCTGCGGGTGTGGGACGGCGCGAAGAGCTGGTACGGCGGGCTCATCGGCGGCACGGTCGCGGCGCTCGTCGCATTGCGCGCCGCCCGAAAGCCAGTGCTTCGCCATGCGGACTTGCTCGCGCCCGCGGTGGCGCTCGGATACGCCATCGGCCGCGCCGGCTGCTTCCTGCACGGCGACGATTACGGAACGCTCGCCTCCATCCCGTGGGCGGTGCGGTACGGCCCTGGAACCGAAGCGTTCTTTGCGCACGTGCAGCGCGGGCTGATCGCGCCTTCTGCGCTGCTCACCCTGCCCATTCATCCCGTGCAGCTCTACCACTGCGCCCTCGGCCTCCTGCTCTTCGCCTTCCTGTCGGGAATGCCACCCACCGTCCCGGGGCGGAAGCTCGCCCTGCTCGGCCTCGCATATGGCGGCGGACGTTTCTGCCTGGAAGGCTTCCGCGGCGACTTCGCACCGGGTCCTCTGGGGTTGTCGCTGCAGCAATGGATCAGCTTCGCACTGATCGCGGCAGGCGCGCTGTTCTTGCACCGGCTTCGCAAAACGGCCGCACCACGCGTGCTCGAGCAGCCGTCGTGAATGGCGACGCGCATGTCGCGCGGCTGCTCGTGCAGGGCGCTGGACGCGACCCGATCGTCGAGCGGCTGCGCGCGGAGCGGATCGTCGCGAGCTTGGATTTGCGGCCGCGCAGCCTTCCTCGCGAGGCGATCCTCTGCGTGCGCGAGCTGCGCGATCCGCTGCCGGGCGCGTTGTCGCTCTCGGGGCGCGGCCCTCCCGCGCGGTGGCCGATGGCGATGCAGCGCGAGCTCGATCGCATCGCCGCGGCGGCCGCGTGGCCTGCGCGCGGCGCCGTGCGCGAGACCGCCGAAGCGGTGGCCTTCGCGGACGAACCGGAACTCTTGGAGTGCCTCGCGTCGGATCTGTTGCGCGGGCTCTTGGGACAGTGGTGGTGGGAGCTGCTCGCGCCGCGGCATCCCGATCGGCGGGCGGCAGTCGCGGCGCGGTTCCACCAGGCGGCTCACGCGGTGCCCGCGGCAGTGGCGCGCCTCGGAGCGCGCGGAGCCGCCGGCGCTTTCGTCCGAGCTTTGCGGCCGGCCGAAGTGCGCGCCATCGCCGTGGCGGTCGCGGAGCGATTCGCGTTGCCGCTCGCGACGGCAGTGCTGGCCGAGCCCGCCGAATCCCGGCAGCCCGTCATCGCTGCTTCAGTGCCACCGCGAGCTGCACCCCGCGCTTGGACGGGCATCGTTCGGGAAGCGAATGATGACGCCGCATCGAGACCAGAGCTACGCGCGTTCGTGGCCGTCCTCTTGGCGCTCGCGCGCGCCCCAGCCGTCGCGCGCAGCGAATGGTTCGCGCGGGAGACGCTGGCCTTCGTGGCGCACCAACAATCGCGCAGCGGGCGGCTCGACGAGGCGCGAGCGCTCGCGATCACACGAGCGGCTCGCCCACGGCAGCCGGAGCCGCCGCCACAGCCGCCAAGCGCGCGGACAGAACGAACCGAAGCCAAAGCTGTCAGCGAGGCGCCGTCGACCGAAGCACGGCGGGAACCCGCAGAACCGCTGGCCACCGCACCAGAGCCAGCCACCCCGCCTCCGCCGACCGCACTCCCCGAGCCGGCCTCCGATCCGGTCCAGCTTTGGCCGCGCGCTCTCGACGAACCGCCACCCCAAAAGCAAGACCGCGCGCGCGGCGACTTCGCGCAGGGAATCCACACGCGTTTCGGCGGCCTTTTCTACCTGCTCACCCTCGCGCTGCACCTTTCGCCGTTGCCGCTCGGACCGTGGGACTTCGTCGCCTGCGCAGGCCGCCGTCTCTTGCTGCTCCGGCCAATCCCCTGGGCGCCCATCGACGACGATCCGATCTGGCCGCTCCTCGAGGAACTTCGCGGACCGCGAACCGATCTCGCCTTCACCGGCTGGACGCTGCCCTACCGCTGGACGGCGGATGCCCTCTACGACGGTCCGCGCGTTCCGGAAGAGCCCGCGCTGGATGCCTGGCTCGACTGCGTGGTCCCGTTTCTCGAACACCGGCTGCGGCTCGCCGTCGGCCCGATCGACGACGTGGCCTCGTTCGTGCTGCGCCACGAAGCGCGCGTGCACGCGAGCGAAACCGAAGTGGACGTCGTCCTCTGCCTCTCCGACCTGCCCATCGACATCCGCCTCGCCGGCCTCGACCGCGATCCAGGCTGGGTCCCGTCCGCCGGCCGCAAGATCGCCCTTCACTTCGAGTGAATCATGGAGAGCCGCTTCGACGACCTGCCGCGCACGCCCGGCCACCACTTCCGGCTCCACTATTTCGCGACGGTCGCACACGTGCTGCGGGAGGTGGTCTCACTGTTCCCGAGCGAGGACGCGGCGCTGCAGGAATTCCCCTTCCTCAAGGGCTACCGGGACGAGATCGCGCGGCGCAAGGCCATCACCACGCCGGCCTTCTGGGCCGAGGCGATTTCGCAGTGGGAGCGCACGGCGGACGGTCACCTGCCGCTGCGCGCCCTGCGAGACGGCGCCGAGCTCGATCACCGCACTCTCTCGCTCCTCATCTGCATCGGCTTGACCGAAGAGGACGGCCGTTTCGGGCTGCTCTTCGAAGCGCTGCAGTCGACGCCCGGCGTGCACCGCCCGACGATGGGGCTCTTGAACGCCTGGTGGCGCGAGCCGTCGGACGCGGGCGAAGTGCGCGCGGCGCTGCGCAGGCTGCGCGACCTGGGACTGACGAGGGTCGTGAATCCGGACGCGCCGCGGGTGGAATGGGCGCTCGAGCCGCTCGGGCCGTTGTGGGACGCGCTGCGCGGCGAGACGCCGCACTCTCCCGCCAACTGGCTCCGCTTCACTCCGAGTGAAACACTTGTCGCGCTCGACGCGGTGGTCGTCCCCGAGCACGTCGCGCAGACGGTTGCGAAGCTGCCGGCGCTGCTCGAACGCGGCGAGGTGAACGCGCTCGTCGTTCGTGGTCCGCATCGCGGCGGCCGCCGCGTGCTTTGCGGCGCGCTCGCGAAGCTGCTCGGACGTGGCCTTTTGGAGGTGACCGACCTCGGCGCCGAGCCAGACCAGCGCTTCCGCGCCGCTGGGACGCTCGCGACGCTCCTGCAAGCGCTGCCTGCGGTGGTGGTGGACCCGGGGCCGGGCGAGACGGTGACGCTGCCGGCTTGGGCGTGGCCAGATGCATCCCTCGCGGTGGTGATGGGCCCACAAGGCGGCATCGCGGGCCCGCCGGTCGAGCGCAGCCTCACCCTCGCCTTGCCGATGCCCGACCCGATCGAACGCGTTCGCCATTGGACGAAAGCGGGCAATTTCGCGGAGGCCGATCGCGACGCGATTGCGGCGCGCTTTCGCATGACGAGCGGCAACATCCACCGCGCGGCGCGGCTCGCCCATTCCTACGCCGCGCTCGCCGGGCACGAACGGCCCGGACTTGCGGAGGTGCAGCAGGCGAGCCGCGCGCTCAACCGCCAGGCCCTCGACACGCTCGCGCTGCGCCTCGATGCCTCGGGCGACTGGTCGCAGCTCGCCATCAGCCCCGAAACGCAGCGCGAGCTCTGCGATCTCGAGCGCCGCTGCCGCCACCGCGAAGAGCTGGCGGGACTCGTCGGCCCGTCTCTCGGCGCGCAGCTTCGACCCGGAGTGCGCGCGCTCTTGCAAGGCCCGAGCGGCACCGGCAAGACGCTCGCGGCGCGGCTCCTCGCCTCCGTCTTGCACGCAGATCTCTACCGCGTCGATCTCGCCTCCGTCGTCAACAAGTACATCGGCGAGACGGAGAAGAACCTGGGGCGGATCTTCTCGCTGGCGGAGGAGCTCGACGTGATGCTGCTCCTTGACGAGGGCGACGCGCTCCTCGCCCGCCGCACAGCGGTCCATACGGCCAACGATCGCTACGCGAACCTCGAGACCAACTACCTCCTGCAGCGCATCGAATCGTTCGAAGGCATCGTGCTCCTCACCACCAACGCGCACGAGCACATCGACCGCGCGTTCCAGCGGCGCATGGACGTGGTGGTCGAGTTTCGCGTGCCCGATGCCGCGGAGAGGTGGGCCATCTGGCAGCTCCACCTGCCGAGCGACCATGGGGTGGAGTTGCCTCTTCTGCGCGAGCTGGCGCGCCGCTGCCAGATGACGGGCGGCCAGATTCGCAATGCGGTCCTGCACGCAGCCATGCTCGCGCTCGAGGCCGGCGGGCCCATGCGCAACGAGCACGTCGAAGCTTCGGTGCAACGCGAGTACCGCAAGTCCGGCGCGGTCTATCCCTTGCGGCGCGCGCCGGCTGCGCAGGTGGTGTGAGTGCCCGCGACCGTCACAGCGCGCACGAGCGCCGGGAAGCCCGTAACCCAGGTGAAGCCGAAGCCTTCGCTGCCGCAACCCGCGAACGTCTCCACCTCGCCGCCGGTGCGCGCAGCAGTGCTGCAAGGGGCGCCCGCGGTCCGCCTCGAAGACACGAAGGTGGGAAGGACGCCGCCGCGCTCCGCGGGTGGTTCGGCCCGGGCTGCCACCGCTCCCGCCGCCGCAGCCCCCGCGCCTCCACCGGTCGGCACCGCAGTGCTCGCGGGCGAATCCGATCTCTCCTCCGGAGAAGTGCAGGTTCCGGCGGAGGCCGCATCGGCGCTGCAGGAAGGCAAGGACTTGAATGTCCCGGTCCGCCTGCCCGGCCTCGCCGAAGGAACCTTGAAGCTGCGCAAGACGAAGGCGGCCTTCGACACCGCCGCTCCGCAATCCATCCTGCTGCGCCACCCCGCTCTGCGCGCCTTCTCGGCAGCGACCCCGACGGTCCTGGTCCTCACCGTCAAGCAGAACAAAGTGACCGGCTTCGTCAGCGTGGGAACACCGGGGCCGGCGAGCGGAATGAACCAGACCATCGCCGCTGCCATCGCCAAGGGGCCTGCGCTCCTGAAGCTGCCGGGGCTCTCGTCGCTGAAGCTGCCGCCCCTGCGCAACCGCTTCGAAGGCGGCGCCCTCGACCTCGGCGCCGACAGCCTGTCCTTCCAACTCGGCGGCTTCCTCTCCGGAAGCGGCAGCTTCGCGCTCGACAACCATGAGTTCTCCTTCGAGGGCTCGGCCAAGGTGGACATCCCCGGCGGCTCGGGCGGCGAGCTCGCGGTCAAGAAGAGCGGCGAAGGCGAGCTCTCGGGCAGCCTGGATCTCGGCGTCACCCTCGGCAAGGTGCAGGGCACGCTGAAAGCGACATTGGTGAAAGGCGTCGTCAGCGTGATGGGCACGGCGGCATACGCGGACGACCGGCTGAACGGCTCGATCACCATCGCCGCCATCGACGAGGCGACGGCGCGCGACATCACGCTGGTCAAGCCGGGCGCGGGCGTCCCCAACATCGAGCTGCCCTCGCCCGACAATCCGGGAAAGCCCGGCAAGCGCGCCTTCTGCGGCTTCGGCACCCTCGCCTTCCGCATCAACGACTGGCTGACCGGCAACGCGTCGGTGGTGGTCAACAGCAAGGGCCAGGCGACCATCGTCGGCGAGATCGCGCCGCCGAAGGAGTTCGAACTCTTCGCCAAGAAGGAATGGAAGAAGCGCCTCTTCCGGGTGGAGATCAAAGCCGGCTACGGCATCCCGGTCGTGGGCGAGGTCGGCATCTTCGCCGGCATCCAGCTCGACGCGAAAGCCGAGATCGGCCCCGGCAAGCTCTACAACATCAAGCTATCCGGCGCGTACTCGACCGACAAGCGGCAGCCGAAGAGCCTGACCCTCGAAGGCACCATCAACATCTCGGCCTTCGCGGGCCTCGTGCTCCGCGCCGACGCGGGCGTGTTCGTCACCATCCTTGGCCACGACATCAAGGCAGGCGTCGGCCTCAATGCGCTCGCAGGCGTGCGTGGGTACGCCGAAGCCACGCCGAAGATCGGCATGCGCGAGCCGAAGCCGGGCCAGCGCGAGTACTTCATCGCCGGCCACATGGAGATCGCCGCGCAGCCGGTGTTGGGGTTCTCGGGCGATTTGTTCGTCAGCATCGAGACGCCGTGGTGGTCGCCGCTCTCCGACAAGACCTGGACCTGGCCGCTCTTCTCGATCGAATACCCGCTGCCGGGCGAGTTCGGCATCGGCGCCGACGTCGACTACGTGCTCGGCTCGAAGAAGTGGCCCAGCATCGAGTTCGGCTCGGTCGACTTCGACTCCTCGAAATTCCTCTCCGACGTGATGAACGACAACGCCGACAAAGGCCACGGCGGCGAGACGAAGAAGCCGGGCGATTGGCAAGAGGGCCCGGGCGCGTCCGGGCCGGGCGGCGCGAAGAACAAGGGCGGCAAAGGAAAGCAGCCGCCGGGGAGCATGGACGATGGCATCGGCCCCATTGGCGACCGCAAGAGCTTCAGCGACGGCGCCGAATCGCACGAGCTGTACGTCGAGCAAAAAGGAATGGACGCGTCGCTGATGATGGCGAGCAGCCCGCAGCAGTTGTCGGCGAGGCTCGACCAGTGGCAAGCGGATTTCGACCTGCTGCAGCCCGCCGAGTTGAAGGACGCGACGAAGTCGATGAGCGGGGCACGGAAGCTGCTCACGCTCACCGACGAGAACGCGAAGAAGCTCGCGATCATGAAGGAGGCAGCACGGCACATCAAGGAGGTTGCCGCGAAAGAGAAAGGCAAGAGCGGCAAAAAGAAGGGCAAGGGCAACGAGGCGAAAAAGCTGCAGGCTGATCTCAAGAAGCAAGAGGCGGCGCTCACGGAGGAGGTCCGCAAGCTCGCGACGATCATGCGCACGGTCAAGTTCGAGCTGCTTCCAAAGCCGGTGCAGATGATCGGCGGATCGCCGAAGGTGGCGGTGAAACCTGCAAGCGGCTCCTTCATGATCGAGGTCGCCGGTACGATCGCGAGCGGCATCATTCTGCGCGCGCTCGCCGATCGCTATGCCAAGGCCCGGTATCCCGCCGGCCGGACTATCGTCAAAGACGCCGAGGCACACCTCGACAAGATCGAGCCGAAGGTTCGCGACTTCCGGATCAAGAAGGGGCGGGTCCTCGCGAACCATCTCGAGCAGCTCAAGCTTCTGCAGACAAACGCCGTCGAAACCCTGACGACATATGGGCGCGGCCTCGTGATCGCGCACATGAAGCGATCGATGCAGACCGAGCCGATCAAGCGGCACAAGGTCGTCTTCGTTTTCTATGAATTGCCCGACCAGAAATACCAGGACAACTTGAAAGCTGAAGTCGACCGTCAACTCGGCCGTCAGCAGGCAGGACTGAACGCGATGGTGGTCGACATCTGGATGACCAACGTCGAGACCTACAAATCGAAAAAATTCGAGGCATTCGATCAATTGCACGAGCAATCGAAGAAAGCCGTCGCGGCGGAGATCGCGCAACGCGCAGAGAAAGTGGCACAGCAGGCCAGGGAGAAGGTCGCGAGGCTGACCCAGGAGAACAAGGCCGCGCTCGAGAGGAAGAAAGCCGCGCAGCTCGAGCTCGATCTCGCGAGAAAGGCGCTTCTAGACATTGCCAAGAGCCCGGAAGTGGATTCGGTGAGCCTGCGCGCGGCAGCGCTGGCCGCGGCGGACGCCGCAGCAGCGGAGCTGACCGAGGCGACCGCAGCGGCGCAAAACGTCGGCAGGACCTCCGCACTGAGGGCTGCGACCCGGAAGGCCGAGCGGGCAGAGTCCGTCTTCGATCAGATGATGCGCCTCGAGCAGGCAAAGCCGGACGACATCGAAAAAGCGGTGGAGACGGCGGCGAAGCTCAAGCTCACCGGCCGGCACGACAATGTCGACGCCATCCGCAAGCAACATGGCGCTGCGATCAAGGCGATTGTCACCAGCAAGGAATACAAGGAGTTGTGGGCTGGGCTCGCGGAGAAAGGAAAGTCGTTCCAGGCGATCCTGCACGATCCGGATCAGGTGATCGGCGGGCACGGGATGATCGACGTGAGCCACCTCAAGGTAGTGCCCTACGCCGATAAAGGCGATCCGCACTACGCAGATTGGGAGGCGTATCTCGAGGAGGTCAAGAAGCTGATCGGCGCCCAGTACGTGAACTCGCGCCTGGGCGGCTTCGCCGGGCCGGGCGAAACGCGCGAAGGCTGGCCGACGAAGATCGCGGCGTTCAAGACCTGGGTCGAACAGCAAGCGAAAGGCCCTGCGGCCTACCCGATCTGGCTCGTTCACGTGCTGCTCGACAGGACTTTCGTCAAGCATCCGCCGGGGACCACATGACGGGGGGCGGACCCCACTACCAGAAGGGGATCCCCTTCGCGCTCGAGTCCTCCTCGACGCTGGTGGGTGCCGCGTCCGAGCCCGCCGAGGCGGAAGTGCTCTACATGCTCGGGCTCGCCACCTCCCGCAGCGGGGTCGCGCGCGATCTCGCGGAGGCGCGGCGGCTGCACCAAAAGGCCGCGCGAGCCGGCATAGTCGAGGCGCAGTTCGAGCTCTCGCTCTTCCTCGCGCAGGGCATCGGCGGCAAGCGCGATCGGCGCGGCGCCGCGCGCTGGGAAAGAAAGGCCGCGGAGGCCGGACATCCACGGGCTTGCCTCAATCGCGCTTCCCGCCTCGCGAGCGGCAAGAGCCCGGACTACGCCGAGGCAGCTTTCTGGTATGAGCGCGCCGCCGACGGAGGCAACGCAGAGGCAGCCGCACGGCTGTGCCGCATGCACCTCGAAGGCCAGGGAGTCGCCCGCGACGCGCGCATCGCTCGCAGGTGGTACGAGCGCGCCGCGACCCTCGGCTACTCCTGGAAGGACGTCTGAGCCATGGCGGTCGCGCGCGCCTTCTTGCGGGCGGAGAGGTCGAAAGAGCCGGCGCCGCAGCCGCAGGCAAAGAAGGTCGCGCGAAGCCCGCGCTCTTCGCGCGATCCGCAGTTCATGCGCAAGGTCGACCGGCTCGATCTGCGCCTCGCCGATGCGCGCGTCTCCTCGCCCCACGACGCTGCCGAGAAGGAAGCCGAGGCAAACGCGAAGCTCGTCGCCGCGATGAGCGAGCCCGAAGCTGCCGCGCCCGAGCCGCAACAGACGCCACCGCCGATCGCGCGCAGGGCGGAAGGAGAGACGCACGCGACGCCCGGGACCATGGCGGAGATCGAGGGCGCATCGCCCTTGGGCCGGCCGCTTCCCACCACCGTCCGCCGCTTCATGGAGCCGCGCTTCCGCGCCGACTTCTCCTCTGTGCGCATCCACACCGGCGAGCACTCGGCGCGCCTCAACCGGCGCCTCAACGCGCAGGCCTTCACCGTCGGCCACCAGGTCTTCTTCGGCGAAGACCAGTTCCGCCCGGAGACCCGCGAAGGCAAGGAGCTGATCGCCCACGAGCTGACCCACACCGTGCAGCAGGGCGCCGCGCCGAGCGAGGTCGACCGCTCGATGGATCCGCACGTTCAGCGGCTCGGCTTCGGCGACATCCTCGACTGGCTCGCCGGCAAGGCGAACCTCATCCCCGGCTTCCGGATGTTCACCATCGTCCTCGGGGTGAACCCGGTCAACATGAGCCCGGTCGAACGGAGCGCGGCCAACATCCTGCGCGCCATCGTCGAGTTCATGCCCGGCGGCGGGCTCATCGTCGTCGCGCTCGACAAGTACGGCGTCTTCGACAAGGTCGGCTCCTGGGTCGAGTCGCAGCTCTCGTCGCTCGGCATCTCCGGCTCCTCGATCAAGGCCGCAGTCACCCGCTTCATCGACTCGCTCGGGCTCAGCGACCTTTTCCATCCGGGCGACGTCTGGGACCGCGCCAAGGCCATCTTCAGCGACCCCATCGGCCGCATCATCACCTTCGTCGAGGGCCTCGCGGCGAAGGTGATCGAGTTCGTCAAGGACGCCATCCTGAAGCCGCTCGCCGAGCTGGCCTCCAAGTCGGAAGGCTGGGACCTGCTCTGCGCCGTCCTCGGCAAGAACCCCATCACCGGAGAGGCCGTTCCCCGCACCGCCGAGACGCTCATCGGCGGCTTCATGAAGCTCATCGGGCAAGAGGAGATCTGGGAGAACATCAAGAAGGGCAACGCGGTCGCGCGCGCCTGGGCCTGGTTCCAAGGCGCGCTCGAAGGCCTGCTCGGGTTCGTCCGGCAGATCCCCGGGATGTTCCTCGATGCGCTGAAGTCGCTCGAGATCGCCGACATCGTCATCCTGCCCCAGGCGTTCGCCAAGGTCGGCCGCGCCTTCGCCGGCTTCATCGGCCGCTTCCTCTCCTGGGCCGGGAACACCATCTGGGACCTGCTCGAGATCATCTTCTCGGTCGTCGCGCCGGCGGTGATCGTCTACGTGAAGAAGGCCGCGGGCGCATTCAAGACCATCCTCAAGAACCCCATTGGCTTCGTCAAAAACCTCATCGCCGCGGGCAAGCAGGGGCTGTCGCAGTTCGTCGGGAATTTCGTCCAGCACCTCAAGTCGGCGCTGATTGGCTGGCTTACGGGCTCGCTCGCTGGCGCCGGCGTCTACATCCCGCAGGCGCTCTCGCTGCTCGAGATCGGCAAGTTCGTCCTCAGCATCCTCGGCATCACCTGGGAGAAGATCCGCGGCAAGATCGTCAAGGTCATCGGCGAGCCGGCGATGAAGGCGCTCGAGACCGGCTTCGACGTCGTGGTCGCGCTCATCCGCGGCGGACCCGCTGCGGCCTGGAACATCATCAAGGAGAAGCTCACCGACCTGAAGGACATGGTCATCCAGTCGATCATCTCCTTCGTCAAGGACCGCATCGTCTCCGCGGCGGTGACCAAGCTGCTCTCGATGCTCTCGCCGGTGGGCGCGTTCATCCAGGCGATCATCGGCATCTACAACACCGTCATGTTCTTCGTGGAGCGGATGCGGCAGATCGCGCAGGTCGCCGCTTCCGTCATCGACTCCATCTCCGCCATCGCGAGCGGCGTCATCGGCGCGGCCGCGAACAAGGTCGAGTCGACCATGGGCGGCCTCCTGACGCTCGTGATCAGCTTCCTCGCCCGCATCGCCGGCCTCGGCAAGGTCAGCGACGCGGTGGTGGGCTTCATCAAGAACGTGCAGGCGAAGGTCGACCAGGCCATCGACGCCGGCATCGCGTGGGTGGTCGCGAAGGCGAAGTCCATCTTCAAGTCGCTCTTCGGCCCCCAGCAGGACCCGCGCACGGACGCCCAGAAAGCCGCGGACCTGGACAAGGCGCTCGACGAAGCGCAAGCGCTTCTGACGGCGCCGCGCACGACGAAGCCGGAAGTGAAGGCGCGGCTGCCGGCAATCAAGGCGAAATACAAGGTTGCCTCCCTCGACGTGGTGACCGACAGCACCAGCGCGACGGCCGAGGTCGATCACATCGAGGGCTCGAACAGCCCGCCGAAGAAGAAGCCGGCGGTGACGAAGCCGCTTGCGGACGATCCTCTGGTGGGCAGCTTCACCATCGAGCGCCCGTCGTTCCGCTCCAAGCTGAAGCGGCTTTTCCGCGAGCGTTATCCGACGGCGCACCAGCCCGACGGCACGCTGCTCGACGACATCGACCGCCGCCACATCATCTCGTCGGACGAAATGGCGAAGCACATCTCGGGAAAGCTGGCGCCGCTGCACATCAGCGAGGCCGTCGCCATGCTCGCCAATGTCAAAAAGAACAAGGTCACCATCGCGCCGCCGCCCACGCGCGAGAAGATCATCGCCGCGGCCGTGAAGCGCCACCGCGAGTTCTTCAACTGCCTGGACAATCTCTGGCCGGGCGACGCTTCGAAGAACCGGTCGATTGGCGCTGCGCGCGACGCGCCTGGCGCGGGCGAGCCGTACGTCGCGCTGATGTCGACCGAGGCGCAGGTCGCGCACGAGAAGACGATCTACAATGATTTCGGTCTCGATTGATTCGAGTCGGTTCGGAGTTCCGGAGGCCCGCATGGACGCAACCAAGAACGGAGAGGCCGCGGTCGAGACGCTGCGCAAGTTCGTCAAGGACCTCGAGCTCGACCCGCAAGAAGAGCGTTTCCCCGAAGGGGTTGCGTTCCGGCTGCGGATGGAAGAGCCGACCGTGAAGGCCATCGCGCGCATCCTCGTCCCCAAGGAGCGGTTCACCGTCCATTTCTATTTCGACCGCGCGGCGCCCCTGGAACGGCAAGCGCAGATGGCGGAATTCATCACCCGCGCGAACTACGGCCTCATCATCGGCAACTTCGAGATGGCGTACGGCGCCGGCACGTTGCGGTACAAGGCGAGCGTCGACTTCACCGCCGCGGAGCTGGTCGAGCCGCTGATCCGCAACGCAATGCTGTCCTCGATGGACAACATCGAGACGTTCGCGGGGCCACTCTTCTCGGTGCTCGACGGTGCAGCGCCGGAGGAGGCTTTCGCGTCGGCGCAGAAGAACATCATCGCCGGCTGACCGATGATCGTCCTCGCAGGCTGGTATCGCGATCGAACGCCCGCTCGCGCGGCCGAACTGCTCGAGTGCGTGCGGCGCAACTGCGCGAACCCGGCAGTCTCCGAAGTTCATCTCTGTCTCGAAGATGGTTCGCGGCCAGATCTCATCGACGCGAAGCTGCGGTTGCTGGAGCACGGCCGGCGGCTGACCTTCCGCGATGCGTTCGCGTACGCGAATGGCGCGCTCGCCGGACGGCGGGTCGCGCTCGCGAATGCCGACATCTACTTCGACGAAACGCTCGCGCTCCTCAACGGCCACGACCTGCGCGGAAAATTGCTCTGCCTCTCGCGCTGGGACGTGCAGCCAGACGGAAGTTCGAAGTACTTCGATTTTTCCGCCAGCCAGGATGCCTGGATCTTCGAGGCGCCACTGCCGCAGCTCAGCTGCGACTGGCACCTCGGGATCCCCGGCTGCGACAACCGCATCGCGCACGAAGCCGCGCAGGCCGGGCTGCGGCTTTGGAATCCGAGCCGCTCGATCCGCGCCCACCATCTCCACGCGAGCGCGGTCCGGCATTACACCGAGAGTCAGCGCCTTTCTGGACCTGGCGCGGCAGTGCCCGGATCGTATCTCGGAACGGTTCCCGAAGGACCTACGCCGGCGGCGCCGCTCGCTGCCGTCCGCTTCCGCGAATCGATGGGCTACACCGTGGCCCGGTTCGCCCCGGGCGCATCGTCGCACAACAACGACGCGCGGCCGTTCCAATCGGTGCCCGAGCCGCTGCGCGGCCGGCCGTTCACGCAGGTCGTCGCCTGGCGGGCATCACCGCTCGAAGTGGAGTTCCGCTCTGGCGGCAAGGTGTACGTGCTGGTCGGGACCGACTGGAACGGCTACCTGCCGGCGACCGAATTCCTGCGAGCGCACGGCCACCGCGAGCCGCTGCCGGACGTGTGGACCGGCCGCGGGACTTCGTTCGAGGTGTGGTCGCTCATGGGCAGCGCCGGCGAGCGGGTGTCACTGCCGACGCAGGTGATGCTGGTCGCCGCGGAGCTGCGGCGGCGATGAAGATCCGCGCGGGCATCCACGTGCACGAGGAGCCTAGAGGCCTACGCGCCACGCTGTCGTCGATTGCTGGCTGCGGAGCCGAAGTGGTGCTCTTGCCGGACGGGCCGGATGAAGCCGTCCGCGGCGAGCTGCGGAAGCTGCGCGATCTGCCGCAACTCGCGACCGCGGAGCCGCGCGGAGCGCCCGCGTGCTTCAACCGCTTCGTGCAGAGCGGCGAGGCCGATCTGTACATCTTGATCGAGAGTGGATCGCGAGTCGCGCGCGGCGCGCTCCAGCGCCTGGCGGGCTCGGGCCGCCCGCTCTGTGGCCCCTCGACGAACGCTGCCTGGAACGAGCAATGCGTTTTTCCCGGCGCGACCGCTGCTTCGTTGGAGGCGACCGCGCGCGAGGCGCAGCGTCGTTTCGGCGACGCCGTCCG
The DNA here is from genome assembly GCA_036488495.1 of Myxococcales bacterium. Classification (GTDB taxonomy): domain Bacteria; phylum Myxococcota; class Myxococcia; order Myxococcales; family 40CM-4-68-19; genus 40CM-4-68-19. The sequence continues at coordinate 39,146 of DASXHM010000374.1, forward strand.
GACGCTCGGCCCGCTGCACAGCCTCGCCGACTTCTGCTACGCGGTCCGCCGCGAAGTGATCGACGCCATCGGCCTCGCCGACGAAGGCTACGGCCTCGGCCCTTGCTGGGAGCTCGACTACAACGTCCGCGCGCAGCGCGCGGGGTTCGAAGGCGCGTGGGTCTGCGCCGCGTATGTCCATCGCTCGCCGTTCACGCGGCGCCGCAAGGCCGAGGAGGCGCGGCTGTTCGATGCGAACCGCCGGAGGTACCAGGACAAGTTCTGCGGCCGGCGGCTCGCTGGCGAAGCATTCCCCTACGAGCCTCACTGCAAGGGCGACGCATGCGAGCACTTCGCGCCGCGAACGAAGCTGCGCGTCCGCGAGGCGAACGACCGCGCGATTGCGCCGTCATCAGTCGCGACAGGTTCGCGAGAATCCGCGCGCAGCATCTCGGCCGGCGACTCGCCCGCCATCACCTGCATCCTGCCGACGCGCGACCGCGCCGCGTTCCTTCCGCATGCCATCCGCTGCTTCCTGCGCCAGGACGTCGCCGACGCCGAGTTGCTCATCCTCGACGACGGCAAGGAAGCGGCGTCGGTCGCACCACACCCGCGCATCCGATACCTGCGCCGCGAAGGCCACAAGACCGTGGGGGCGAAGCGCAACGAGCTCTGCCAGCTCGCGCGCGGCGACATCATCGTGCACTGGGACGACGACGACTGGTACGCGCCCGATCGGCTGCGGCGGCAGATCGATTGCCTGCGCGGCGGCGCGGAGCTGTGCGGGTCGGCGCAGATCTACTTCTTCAGACCGTGGGGCGAGCGCGCGTGGCGCTACCACTACCGCGGCCGCGACCGCATGCTCGCGGGCACCACGCTCGCGTATCGCAAGCGCGTCTGGGCGCGCGCGCCGTTCGCGGACATCCAGATCGGCGAGGACGTGCGCTTCGTGCGCTCCGCCGGGAAGGCTGTCGTCGACCTGGCCGATCCATCGCTGTTCGTCGCGACCGTCCACGGCGGAAACACGAGCCCCAAGCTTCCGGACGCGGCGTACTGGCAGCCCACACCGGTCGCGGCAGTGCATGCGCTCCTCGGCGAAGATGCCGCAACGCTGCGCGCCGCAGCCTGCCCTCTCGTCTCCTGCATCATGCCGACGCGCGACCGCCGCCGATTCGTCGAGCTTTCGCTGCGGCTCTTCGCGGCGCAGGATTGGCCCCGGCGCGAGCTCATCGTCGTCGACGACGGCACGGATTCGGTGGCGGACTTGGCGAGCACTGCCGGCGTCCGGTACCTGAGACTGGCGCGGCCCACGACCATCGGCGCGAAGCGCAACCTCGCTTGCGGCGCTGCATGCGGCGAGATCGTCGTCCACTGGGACGATGACGATTGGTACGGCGCGGAACGGCTCTCGCGGCAGGCCACGCCCATCGCGAACGGCGATGCCGATCTGACCGGCCTCGAAAATCGCTTCACCTTGGATCTTCCGTCAGCGTCCTTCTGGACCGTGGGCGACGACCTTCATCGCCGGATGTTCGTCGGCGACGTCCACGGCGGCACCCTCGCCTACCGGCGCTCGATCTTCAGCGAAGGGGTGCGCTACCCGGAAGCAAACCTCGCCGAGGACGCGGGCTTCCTGCGCGAGGCGCTGCGCCGTCGCAAGCGACTCTTGCGCGTCGCGAATCCGCAGCTCTTCGTGTACATACGCCACGGCAGGAACGCTTGGCGATTCGAGACCGGCCGCTTCCTCGACCCCGCCGGCTGGCAACCGGCAGTTGCTCCGGAAGGCCTGCCAGCCGATCTGCTCGCCGCCTACCGCGCCGCCGCCACGCTGTAATCGTCTTCCGGATCCGCGCCCAACAGCTCGTCTACGCGTAGCTCGAGACCCGCAAAGCCGCGCAGGTACGCCCGAGGCTACTTCGGCATCCGGAATTGGAGCCTGAACGTGTAATCGACTTCGATTGGCTTTCCGTCGCAGAGCGCGGGCGAATACGTCCGCTGTTCGACCGCCTCGATGGCCGACTCGGTCAAACTGCTCAAGCTTTGCACCGGGAGGCAGCCGCGGACGATGCCGTCGACGGCGAGGATGCACTTCAGCTTGACGGTGCCTTCGAGCTTTCGCGCCCACGCCTCGTCCGTGTAGTACGGGTCCGGCCCGGACACTTTCGCCGGCGGCGTGAGCTGCCGATGCCTGCACTCGGGCGGGACCACCTTCGGCTCCGCCACCAGCTTGAGCGACACGGGCGCATCGGAGCGAAGCGCGACGTCGCGCTCCCAGGCATATGGCGCGTCCTTGCCGATTCCGGTGCGGGCGACCACGTCGTACACGCCGGGATACAGCACGAGCGAGAACTTTCCGTCGTCGCCGGCGTTGAGCGTGAGCCTCACCCCGGGCGGCCCCCGGACGATCACGGTCGCGTTCGAAATCGGCGCGCCATCGCGGTCCAGTACCACTCCGGACAACCGCTGCGGCGTCCGCGCCGCGGCTCCGGGCCGGCCCGTCGCGCATGCGAGCGACAGGCAGATGGCGGCGACGCGCGCGCTGCGCCCGGCCACCCTAATTCTCGACGAAGCTGCGGAGCCGCTTGCTGCGCGAAGGATGCCGCAGCTTGCGCAGCGCCTTCGCCTCGATCTGGCGGATGCGCTCGCGCGTCACTTCGAAGTCCTGGCCCACTTCCTCGAGGGTGTGGTCGGACTTCTCGCCGATGCCGAAGCGCATGCGCAGGACCTTCTCTTCGCGCGGCGTCAGCGTCGCCAGCACTTTGCGGGTCTGCTCGGCGAGGTTCATGTTGATGACCGCGTCGGACGGCGAAGTGATGGCCTTGTCCTCGATGAAGTCGCCCAGGTGCGAGTCCTCTTCCTCGCCGATGGGCGTCTCGAGCGAGATGGGCTCCTTGGCGATCTTCAGGACCTTGCGGACCTTGTCGAGCGGCAGCTCCATCTTCTCGGCGATCTCTTCCGGCGTGGGCTCGCGGCCGATCTCCTGCACCAGGTAGCGCGAGGTGCGGATGAGCTTGTTGATGGTCTCGATCATGTGCACCGGAATGCGGATGGTGCGCGCCTGGTCGGCGATGGCGCGGGTGATGGCCTGGCGGATCCACCACGTCGCGTAGGTCGAGAACTTGTAGCCGCGCTTGTATTCGAACTTGTCGACCGCCTTCATCAGGCCGATGTTGCCTTCCTGAATCAGGTCGAGGAACTGCAGCCCGCGGTTGGTGTACTTCTTGGCGATGGAGACGACGAGGCGCAGGTTGGCCTCGACCAGCTCCGCCTTGGCCTTCTCCGCCTTGCGCTCGCCGGCGATGATGGCGCCGAAGCTGCGCTTCAATTCGTCCATCGGCAGGAGCGCCTCTTCCTCGACGCGCTTCACCTTGCGCGGAGCGGCCGCGATGGTGCGCGACACTTCGCCCAGGTCGTCGCCCTCGAGGCCCATCCCCTTCAGCTTCTTGCGCGCGGTGAGGCCCAGCTTGCCTTCGTCCTCCGCCTCGCGCAGGAGCTGCTTCAGCTCCTTCAAAGGAACGCCGGCGCGCACCTCGATCTGGCGCAGCTCGCGGTCCACCTGATCGACGCGCTCGATCAGCTTCTTCAGATTCTCGATGATGCGCTCGATCTGGCGCTTGTTGAGCTTGACCTCTTGCAGCGTCTCCGCCATCGCCTGCTCGTTGCGGACCACCGCGTCGCGCACTTCCTTGCGCCGCGCGTCGGAGAGCTTCTTGGTCTTGGAGTCGAGCTGCTCGGCGAGGACTTCGTTGTCCTTGTCGAGCCGGCGGATCTTGTCGATGAGCTTCACCACCTGGTCGGTGCGGCCCTGCTCGTCGAAGGTCTCGTCGTCCTCGTCCGGCGCGTCGCGGATGACTTCGCGCACCCGCATCTTGCCCTTCTTCAGGCGCTCGCCGATCTGGATGATCTCCTTGATGGCGATGGACGAGTGGAGCACGGCGTCGAGCACTTCCTTCTCGCCGTCCTCGATGCGCTTCGCGATCTCCACCTCGCCCTCGCGGGTGAGGAGCGAGACCGAGCCCATCTTGCGCAGGTACATGCGCACCGGGTCGTTGGACTTGGAGTAGGCGTCCTCTTCCTCTTCGCGCTCGGCCTTTTCCGCCGGCGTCGCGTCGCTGTCTTCCTTGGCGGCGCTGGGCTCCGGCTCGGGCGGCTTCGTCTCCGGCAGCTTGACCTTGTTGGCCTCGTCGACGATGGCGATGTCGTTGTCGCCGAACATCGACATCACGTCGTCGATCTGATCCGAGCTGACGATGTCCGCCGGGAGCGCGTCGTTGACTTCGTCGTAGGTGAGAAAGCCCTTGTCGCGGCCCATCGCGAGCAGGTCTTTCACTTCCTTGCGCTCGGTGGCCTTGCTGCCCTTCTTGGCTGGAACGACGTCGTCGTCATCGTCGTCGTCGACCAGCTCGGGAGCGTCCGCGTCGTCGTCGTCGCTCGCTTCGGGGACGGCGGCGTCCAGGTCCTCGTCGCCCTCCGCGTCCGGAACCGCTGCGACCTCCTCCTCGTCGTCCGAAACCTTGGCCGCCTTCTTCGACTGCTTGGGGGCCTTTTCCTTTTCGCCGCGCTTGACCTTGGC
>DASXHM010000379.1:0-1905 GCA_036488495.1 Myxococcales bacterium
GGGGGCGCGCGCGCGGGCCGCTCCGGCAGGCTTGCTCCTCTCGGACGGCGCGGGCGGTCGCGGAACTTCGGGCAAGCCCTAAAGTCGCGGCGCCGCGCGCACGCCCCCCGCCAGCTTTCACGCGCTTTTGGGCTGTCCCGCAGTCTCCCGTGAGCGCGCGGCCTGACCTGGCCGGTTCTGCTGTCGTGGTCTTCGCACACTCGCTCCCGAACGCAGCCGCCAGACGCCGCCCACCAGACACAGTCAGGCTTGAAACGGCGGGTATCGGTCGCGCGCGGTCCAGGCGTCGGCTTCGGGCGCGGTTGGCGACGAGGAACACGGCGGAACCAGCCAGGTCAGACCGCGCGATCGAGGGACATTCGCAGAGAGTACAAAAGCGCGCGAGGAGCCGGTGGGGGGCATGCGCGCGGCGCCGTGACTTTAGGGCTTGCCCGAAGTTCAGGGACGGCCGGGGAAAGCCCGGGAGGGGCAAGCCTGCCGGAGCGGCCCGCGCGCGTGCCCCCCACCGGCGACCCGTTGCCCCTGCTGTGCGACGAACCTGCACGATCGCGCTACCTCGGCTAGGATGCGCCGGAAATGAAGTGCCCGTTCTGCACCGAGCTCGAAAACAAGGTCATCGACTCGCGGCTCTCCAACCAGGGGGCGGTCATCCGCAGGCGCCGCGAATGCCTGGGCTGCCAGCGCCGCTTCACCACCTACGAGCGCGTCGAAGAGATCCTGCCGATGGTGGTGAAGAAGGACGGCCGCCGCGAGGCCTTCGATCGGGTGAAGGTCCTCGAAGGCCTGAAGCTCGCCTGCAACAAGCGCCCCGTCTCCGCCGAGCAGCTCGAGACGCTGGTCGACGGCATCGAGCGGCGCCTACAAGAAATGGGCGAGAAGGAAGTGCCTACTTCCGTCATCGGCGAGGCCGTCATGCGCGAGCTCGCGCGGCTCGACGAAGTGGCGTACGTCCGCTTCGCGTCGGTGTATCGGTCGTTCAAGGACCTGGGCGAGTTCATGAGCGAGCTCAAAGAGCTGATCTCCGAACGCAAGATCCCTCCGAAGAAGTGAAGCCCGAAGAGCTCATGCGGCTGGCGCTCGCGGAGGCCGAAAAGGCGCGCGGGCGGACGCACCCCAATCCGGTGGTGGGAGCGATCCTCGTCAAGGGCTCGCGGATCCTCTCGCACGGCCACCACGAGCTCGCGGGGCACCCGCACGCCGAGGTGAATGCGCTGCGGGCCGCGGGCAAGAAAGCGAAGGGCGCCGACCTCTACGTCACCCTCGAACCGTGCAACCACCACGGGCGGACGCCGCCGTGCACGGAGGCGATCATCGAGGCGGGCGTACGCTGGGTCATCTACGGCAGCACCGATCCGAACCCGCGCGTCGACGGCCACGGAGCGGTGCGACTGCGGAAGGCCGGCGTCTTGGTCGAGCAGCTTCTCGCGGACGAGTGCGATGCGTCGAACGAACCGTGGATCAAGTTCATCACTCGAGGGCTGCCGTGGGTGGTGCTCAAGGCTGCCGTCACCCTCGACGGGAAGCTTGCGACTGCGGCGGGTGATTCGAAGTGGATCAGCTCGGAAGAATCGCGCGCGCTCGTCCATCGCTGGCGGAACGAGCTCGACGCGGTTCTGGTGGGCGCGGGGACCGTGCGGGCCGACGATCCGCTCCTCACCGTCCGCGGAGTGCGCGGCGGGCGAACGCCGTTGCGGGTGGTGTTGGGCGCGCTGCCGCGGCGCGCCCGGATGCGGCAGGAGCCCGGCGAGATCGTCGAGTTGCAAGGACCGCTGCGCTCGGCTTTGCGGCGGTTGGCAAAGCGCGGCATCACCAGCGTGCTCGTCGAAGGCGGCGCACAAGTGCACGGCGAATTTCTCCGGCGCGGGTTGTGGGACGAGCTGCGCCTCTTCATCGCGCCACGCATCG
>DASXHM010000043.1:0-6873 GCA_036488495.1 Myxococcales bacterium
GACCGCACCCACAACATGCGGACGCTCGAGCACATGAAGCCGGACAGCCAGCAGCGCATCGCCCAGGAGACGCTCGACATCTACGCGCCGCTCGCCAATCGGCTGGGCATCCAGTGGATCAAGATCGAGCTCGAGGATCTCGCCTTCAAGTACCTGAAGCCGAACGACTACCACGACACCGAAAAGCAGCTCGAGCAGACCCAGAAGGACCGGCAGAAGTACATCGTCGACGTCGTCGAGCTCTTGAAGACCAAGTTGAAGGAGGCGGGCCTGGAGGCGGAAGTGCAGGGCCGGCCCAAGCACGTCTATTCGATCTGGAAGAAGATGCGGAAGAACGGTCTCTCTTCCGTCACCCAGCTCCACGACATCGTCGCCTTCCGGTTGATCTTGAAGTCGGTCCCTGCCTGCTACGAGGCGTTGGGATTGATTCACAGCCTGTGGAAGCCGGTTCCTGGCCGTTTCAAGGATTACATCGCCATTCCCAAGCCGAACATGTACCAGTCGCTGCACACGACGGTCATCGGCCCCAACGGCGAGCGCATCGAGATCCAGATGCGCACCGAGGAGATGCACCGCATCGCCGAGGAAGGAATCGCGGCGCACTGGGCGTACAAGGAAGGCAAGACCGGCGGCAAGGACGAGCAGAAGTTCGCCTGGCTGCGGCAGCTCATGGAGTGGCAGCAGGACCTGAAGGACCCGCGCGAGTTCCTGGAGACGGTCAAGGTCGATCTCTTCCAGGACGAGGTCTTCGTCTTCACGCCGAAGGGCGACGTGAAGTCGCTGCCTACCGGTTCGACGCCGGTGGACCTCGCCTACGCCGTGCACTCGGAAGTGGGCGCGCACTGCGTCGGGGCGAAGGTGAACGGCAAGATGGTGCCGCTTCGCTACAAGCTGAAGAACGGCGACTCGGTGGAGATTCTCACCGGCCCCACCGCGCGGCCGAACAAGGATTGGCTCTCGTTCGTCAAGACTTCGCGGGCGCAGGCGCGCATCCGTGCCTTCATCAAGAACACCCAGCGCGAGCGGTCCATCGACATCGGCCGCGACCTGCTCGAGCGCGAGTTCAAGCGCTTCGACTTGAACTTCGGCAAGATCGCCAAGAGCTCCGACTTCTTGCGCGCCGCGAACGACATGGGGCATTCGCGCGCGGACGACCTGGTCAGCGCGGTCGGCTACGGCAAGCTCTCGCCGGCGAACGTCTTGCACAAGCTGTTTCCCCCCGAGCGGCTGGCGGAGCGCAAGCCGACCGATGCGCTGTCGGAGACGAACGGCGATGGCGCGGCGAGCCGGCTCACCGAGCTGTTTCGCCGGGTGGCGCAGCGGAACCGCACCACCGGCGGGGTGCGCATCGGCGGCGTCGACGACGTGCTGGTGCGGTACGGCAAGTGCTGCGCGCCGGTCCCGGGCGATCCGATCGTCGGCTTCATCACCCGCGGGCGCGGCGTCACCGTGCACGTGCGCGGCTGCAAGAAGGCGATGGAGACCGATCCGGAGCGCCGGGTGGACGTCGCCTGGGACGTGCACGGCGAGTTCAAGCGGGTGGTGAACCTGCGCGTGCACAGCGACGACCGGAAGGGCCTCCTCGCCGCGATGAGCGAAACGTTCGCGGAAGTCGGCGTGAACATCGTCCAGGCCAACGCCCGGGCGGGCGGCGACCGCGGCGCCGTCTCCACCTTCGAGGTGGAGATCGCCGACGTGAAGCAGCTCAACGACGTGCTCCGCGCCATCGGCAGCATCCAGGGCGTGCATTCGGTCGAGCGGGTGTAGATGAAGTCCCTCAGATAAGCCGTGCGAGTGCACGTCCTCGTTATCGTGCACGGCATTCGTGGTCGAGCCCGCGCGCGACCACGTCAGTCGCGCGCGAAAACGAGGACCAGCACGAGCACAAGGCTTCGGTCCGGTTCCGATCGTCGGCAGTGCACCCAGACGCCGTTTGACTCTTCGCGCGACCGGAAGCAGATTGCGCGCCCCTATGGGAAACCCTGTTTCGACCGACGCGGCGCCCAAGGCGGTTGGCCCCTATTCGCAGGCCATCGTGGCGGGCAATCTCATCTTCACGAGCGGGCAGATCCCGCTCGATCCGAAGACGCAGCAGATGGTGGAAGGCGACATCCGGGTCCAGACCGAACGGGTGATGGACAACCTGGGCGCGGTGCTCAAGGCGGCGGGCGCGAGCTTCGCGGACGTGGTCAAGGCGACCATCTTCCTCGCCGACCTGGGCGACTTCGGAACGGTCAACGAGATCTACGGGAAGCGCTTTGCCGGCGCTCCGCCGGCGCGCTCGACCGTGCAGGTGGCGGCGCTGCCGAAGGGCGCCCGGGTCGAGATCGAGCTGATCGCGCACAAGTAGCCGAAGGCCAGCGCCAGCACCAAGACCACCTCGACTCCGAGCACGGAAACGAGGACGAGCACGAGTTCTCATGGCAGCCGCCGACCGGCTCGGCGCTACGGCGCGGCCGTTGCGGCCGTCGCGAAACGGACCCGGCCCACCGCGAGCGAGAGCAGCGCGGCGAGCAGGCAAAGCGCGCCGGCGCTGATGAAGGCGAATTGGTAGTCGCCGAATGCAGTGCGCGCCACTCCGGCGCCGAGCGCGGCGACGCTGGCGCCAACCTGGTGCATGGCGACGACCCAGCCGAAGACGATCGGCCCTTCGCCGACGCCGAAGCTCTCGGTGGAAAGCCGCATGGTCGGCGGCACCGTCGCGATCCAATCGAGGCCGTAGAACATGGCAAACACGAACAAGCCGGCGTTGGCCGACAGCGCCCGGGGCAGGAACACGAGCGAGAGCCCCCGAAGGGCGTAATAGGTAAAAAGCAGCTTGCGCCCGTCGAAGCGGTCGGTGAGCCACCCCGAGAACGTCGTGCCCGCCAGGTCGAAGAGCCCCATGGTCGCGAGCAGGCCCGCGGCGCGGACCTCCGGGATGCCGTGGTCGACGCAGGCCGGGATGAGGTGGGTGCCGATGAGGCCATTCGTGCTCGCGCCGCAGATGAAGAACGTTCCGGCGAGGAACCAGAAGTCCTCGCGCTTCGCCGCCCGGCCGAGGGTGCGAAGGGCGACGGCCGCAGCGTTTTCGGCAGGCGGCTGCAGCGGCACGATCTCGGTCGCGCCGAAGGCGGGCACCCCGAGCGCGTGAGGCGATTCGCGCACGAACAGGAGGGCCATGCCGAGCGCGGCGACGGCAGCGATGGCGACGATGCGCACCGCCGTCCGCCAGCCGTCGCTCTCCACCGCCTTGGCCAGAATGGGCAGGAAGATGAGCTGCCCGGTGGCGGTGGAAGCGGTGAGGATGCCCATCGCCAGCCCGCGGTGGGTGTGAAACCAGCGGGTGACCACCACCGCCCCGATGACGATGGCCGCCATTCCCGTCCCGACGCCGACGAAGAATCCCCACACCAAGACGAGCTGCCAGGAGGTGCGCACGTACGGCGCGGCGAACAGCGCCAGCGCGAGGACGCCCATCGCGAAGCCAAGCGTCCGGCAGATGCCCGTGCGCGCGGCGATGGCGGCGCAGAAAGGTCCCATCAACCCGTAGAGCAATAGGTTGACCGAGATGGCGAACGAGATGGTGGCGCGGCTCCAGCCGAACTCCTGCTCGAGCGGCACGATCAAGACGCTCGGCGTGGCGCGGATGGCCGCTGCGCAGAGGAGCACACAGAAGGTGGCGAACGCGGTGGTGACTGCCGGGTGCGGCCTGCGCATGAGCAGGTTGTACCGTTTTTTCGACTGGCGTCGCACCGCGCGGTGCCCGTGCTAGCGTCGTCGCCATGCTGCGCCAATTGACCGGCGACGAACGCACGACGTACCTGCGCGGCATCCATCCCATCTGGGGCGGTCTTCTCGACGAAGCGCGCTTCCTCGCCTTTCAGCGCCGCCTCGCCGAGGCGCCGGAGGCGCGCGGCCGCTACCGGATGCTCGGGTGGTTCGAAGGAAGCCGGCTGCTCTCGGCCTTCAAGCAGTACGACCTGCAGGGGACCATCGCGGGGCGGCCGTTGCGCATCGTCGGCATCGGCGCGGTGTTCACGCCGCCCGCCCTGCGCCGCAACGGTCACGCCTTCGCGATGCTTCGCTGCGCGGTCGAAGACGCGCGCGTCTCCGGCGCCGACGGCGCCTTGCTCTTCTCCGACATCGACGTGCGCTATTACGAGCGGCTCGGGTTCGTGCCGGTGGAGAGCCGCGAGTCGAGCGTGACCGGCTCCCAGCTCCCGCGCCCTGCGGGCGGGTTTCGCCCGGCCACCGCGGGGGACGAGCCGCTCTTGGCGGAGATCTTCGCCGCTTCCCGGCGGGAGGAGCCGCGGCTGCATCTGTTGCGCGACGAATGGACGGTGCGCTTCCAGCTTCGCCGCTTGCGCGAGCTCTCACGGGCGCGCGGAGTCTCGGAGCCGGAATGGGGAGTCGTCGTCGGGGGCCGCGCCGGCGATGGCGGCGCGATGGTGCGCTTCGGCCGCGACAGCGTGGACGTCCTCGATGCCGCCTGGACCACCGACGCCGCGCGCGACACGCTCTTGGGCGGCCTGCGAGACTGCATGCACCGCACCGGGCGGCCGCGGCTGCGCTTCTGGCCCGTGGCGCAGCTTCGCGGGCTCTTCCCCGCCGCGGAGCGCCGTTCGTCCATCGCGATGATCGCGCGGCTGTCCGATGCCGCACTTCCCGAGCGCGGCGGCGCCACCGAATTGGCGCTGCTCGACCACAACTGACGCCCAGCGCGGCGGGTTGGCCGGCCTGTCTCGGCGACTTCAGCTCGCGACCGGGAGCTGTCCTGTGGCGTACCTTCGCCAGTACTCCTGCCCGGACGGCGGCAGCAAATAAATGGGGTCGTAATATTCGTATTTGCGCGAGAGCGCCTGCGGGTCGTTCTGCTCGATGCCGGTGCGGTAGTTCTTGGTCCAATAGGAAATGCCTTTTTCGTGGTCGTATTCGGCCACCTGGTGGACCCAGCGCTTCCCCACGTAAGGCACGTCGCAGACGATGCGCGGGGTGGCGAACCCCGGCAGATACCCCATGATGTCGTGCTGCAGCTTCTGCGCCTCGGCGACGCTGGTCCGCCAATGCTCGCTGTTCGGGATCATGTCGCACATGTAGAAGTAATAGGGGAGCACCCGGGCGTGGTCCTGCAGCATGAAGCAGAGGTCCAGGAGCGCCTTCTGCGAGTCGTTCACGCCGCGCAAGAGCACGCCCTGGTTGCGCACGTCGCGAAAGCCCATCGACAAGAGCTTCGACGCAGCCTTTCCCAAGAGCGGCGTCACCTGGTTCGCGTGGTTGACGTGGGTGTGCAAGGACAGGTTCGCGCCGCGTGAAAACGCCTTCTTCGCCAGCCGATCGAGGCCGGAAAGCACTTCGTCCTGCAGGAAGTGCTGGGGAATGCCCATCAAGCCTTTCGAAGCCAGGCGGATGTCGCGGATGTTCTCGATGTCGAGGAGGCCGCTGACGAACGGCTCCAGCGCGGTGATGGGCATGTTGGCGATGTCGCCGCCCGACACCACCACGTCGCGCACGCCGGGCGTCTTTCGCAGGTAGTCGAGCATCTGCGAATGGCGGTCCTTCTGCGGCACCGCGAACTTCAGCTTCTTCACCTGCGGCACGCTGTTGCCGACCAGATCCATCCGCGTGCAGTGCCCGCAGTACTGCGGGCAGGTAGAGAGCATCTCCGCCAACACCTTGGTCGGGTAGCGGTGGGTCAGGCCCTCGACGACCCACATCTCCTGCTCGTGGAGCGAGTCGCGCGAGGCCTTGGGGTGGCTCGGCCAATCGGTGCGCCGGTCGGAAAACGCCGGCAGCATGTAGCGGCGGAGCGGATCCTCGCGCAGGTTCCGCTCGTCCAAGGTGTTGATCATGTGCGGCGTGATCAAGAGCGACATGGTGGCGCGCTCGGCCTGGTCGCGCTCGATGTCGTTCGCCAGATCGTCGGGCAAGAGCGGCCCCAGCGCTTCCTTCAGCTCGCGCAGGTTCTTGACCGTGTTCTTCCGCTGCCAGGTCGCGTCCTCCCACTGTTCGCGGGTGACCCCGGCGTAGCCCGGGAGCCGCTTCCAGTCCGGCTCCACGAACGCGCGCTCGAGCGGGTAATGGAACGGCTGCTCGGATTTCGTCGCCAAGGGAACGCCTCCGTTGCGGCATCTATCTGCCCGTCCTCGCTGGGTCAAGGCGAGTCGCACGCGCCGCGCTGTGTTTCGGCTAAGGCAGCATCGGTATCGCGGTGCAACGCCGGCCGCTCTCGCGCGAGTCGCACGCTCGCGCCGCCGCGGCTATCATCGGCCGCCAATGCTCAGCTTCAAGGTCTTCTCGTTTCCGGTCGTCGTCTACCCGGTCTTCTTCTTGGGCGCGTTCCTGTTGGGGCCGGGCTTCGGGCTCGGCTGGCAGATGCTCGTCTGGGTGGCGGTGGTCTTCGTCAGCATCCTCATCCACGAGCTCGGCCACGCGGTGGTGGGCAAGCTCTTGGGCGGCGAGCCGGAGATCCACCTGCAGATGCTGGGCGGAGTCACCTATCCGCGGCTGCGGCGCAGGCCCGGGCCGTTGCAGCAGTTCGTGCTCTCGGTGGCTGGACCTCTGGCGGGCATCGGGTTGGGCGCCGCAGCCTGGGCCTTGGGCCGGGCGATGCCTCCCGACCCGGAGTCGCCCTCGGCGATGGCGATGGAGTTCATCCGCTTCTGCAGCTTCGTCTGGGCGGGCTTCAACCTCTTGCCCATCCTTCCGCTCGACGGCGGCCAGATGATGCTCGCCATCATCGAAGGGGTCCGGCGCAAACCGTCCGAGATCCTCGCCTCCTGGGTGTCCGCGGCCATCGCTCTCGCGGCGGCCTTGGTGGTGTTCGCGCATTACGGCATTCGCGAGCCGTTCTTGCTGGGGTGGTTCGTGTTGTTCGCCTTTCAGAACTTTTCC
>DASXHM010000061.1:0-14499 GCA_036488495.1 Myxococcales bacterium
GCTCGATGAACGAGAGCGTCGACAGCTCGCGATTGACGAAGTTGCGCGGATCGCTCAGCGCGGCGGCGTCGGACGGTTGCTTCGAGACGGAAAGGACGTCCACGCGCGCTCCGGGAAATGACGGATTCTGCCGGGGCAACCCGCTTCGCGGTGTGACGACTCGGTGACGGGTTCAGGTCGCGCCCGGAGCCGCGGCCGTGGCGCGCAAGCTCTTGAGCCACTCACACGTCCGCTCGGACATCTCGGCGAAGCTCTCCGCCACGAAGAGCACTTTCTGGTAGTCGGTCGGGTCGTAAGGCGTCTCGGCAATGACGGCCGGGTCGAACGGCTTCAATGCCGCACGCTCTTCGAAGCCGCCCAATTCGCCGAACGACGAGAGCAGCCCCGCGCCATACGCCTTGAGCCCGCCCCGTTCGCGGCAGACCCCGAACTCGAGCGTGTACCAATAGAGCCGCGCCACCCGCGCCAGCGTCTCCGCATCGACCCGCTCGGCCGCCTCGCCGAAGGCGCGGTTCAACGCGGCAAACGACGGCTCGCAGAAGGTCGGGGCGTGACCGATCAGCTCGTGCACCACGTCCGGCTCCGGCGTGTACAGAGGCCGCGACGGGTGGCGGATGTATTGGGTGGCGAGGAAGGTATGGTGGAAGAGGTAGCCGAGGAAGGTGCGATCGCCGACCAGGCCCGCGACGGGCCGCATGCAAAAGCCGGTCGCGCCTTCCAGCGATCGATTGACGTCCGCGAGCTGCGGGACGCCGCCCTGATCCAGCCGGACGATCGACGCGCCCTCACGGTACTGGCGGCAGGCGTAGCGGTCGTGCAGCGGCGAGAGGCTCTTCTGCACCGCCCGCCAGGTCTCGTTCTCGGCCTCGGTGTAGGTGACCCGCGGTACCTCGCCGCCTTTGAACTCGAGCGCGATGCGGGCGATGGCGTTGCGGCGGGCGCGGTAGTCCTGGTCCTTGAAGCCGGGATGGTCCGGGTCGAGCTGGACGAGGTCCCCTTCGCTCCACGGGTGCGGCGAGGACGAGTGCTCGTGGATGCGCTCTTCTGCGCGCGAGAGCTTCATCGGAGGCCAGGAATCTAACACCCGGAACCTTCCCGTGGGGTAACATCTCCATTCCAGGATGACCCTTCCCGCCAAATGGACCGCGCAGGAGCCTTGGACCGACGAGCAGGTCATCGCCCGCGTTCTCTCCGGCGATGCGCCCGTGTTCGAGCTCCTGATGCGCCGCCACAACGAACGCGTCTATCGCGCGGTGCGCTCCATCCTCAAAGACGAGGCGGAAGCCGAGGACACCATGCAGGCCGCCTACCTGCACGCGTTCGCGCACCTGGGCGAATTCGAGGCCCGGGCGACCTTCGCCACCTGGCTGACGCGCATCGCGGTGCACGAGGCGCTGGCGCGGAAGAAGCGTGGGTTGCGCACCGCCCCGGACGAAGGCGCTTTCGACCTGCTGGAGACGCGCGGCCGCGGGCCCGAGGAAGAGACCTCGGACCGCGAGCGAAGGGCCATCCTCACCCGCGCCATCGACGCCTTGCCCGAGCACTTCCGCATCGTCTTCATCCTCCGGCAGGTGCAGGAGCTGTCCATCGAGGAAACTTCGCGCGTCCTCGGGCTGCGGGAAGAGACGGTGAAGACGCGGCTGCACCGTGCGCGCGCGCTCTTGCGAAGGACGCTGCTCGAGCAGCTCGAACCGCAGGGAGTGCTGCCGTTTCATGCACCGCGTTGCGATCGGGTGGTCGCGGGCGTGCTCCGGCGCATCGCCGCGTAGCGCGAACACGCGATGGAGCCATCGCGAATCGCGTTTCGCGAAGGCCGCGATTCTGGATCGGCGGGGACGCCTCGGGAACCTTCCACACGGCCGCGCTCTCTATGACGGCCAACGGAGGGTTCACCAAATGACGAAAACCTTGATGCTCGCAGTCCTTTTCCTCGGTCTCGCAGCCAACGCCGAAGACTTGAACGATCCGCAGATCGCCACCGTCGCTCTCACGGCGCACCAGATCGACATCACCCGCGGGAAGATGGCGCTGAAGAAGACCAAGAACGACGAGGTGAAGCAGTTCGCGGAGCAGATGGTGAAGGACCACACCCAGGGCAAAGAGGAAGTCCTCGCCCTCGCCAAGAAGCTCGGCGTCAAGCCGGAGGAGAGCTCGGTCACCAAGTCCCTCAAGGACGGAGCGAAGGACACCGAGAAGAAGCTGAAGGGCGAGAAGGGCGCGAAGTTCGACAAGGACTACATCGACGCGGAAGTCGCCTATCACCAGGCCGTCATCGACGCGGTCAACAAGGTGCTGATCCCGGGCGCGAAGAACGCGGAAGTGAAGCAGGCGCTGCAGAACACGGTGCCCACGCTCGAAGGCCACCTCCAGCACGCGAAGAACGTGCAGGAGCAGCTCGGCTCGAATTCGAAGTAGCTCGCGCGAGCGCGCGGCGTGTGCCGCGGTCCTCCACGCGGACCGCCACAGCTCTAGAAAGAAAAGCGGCCCGGGCCATCTTCGCCCGAGCCGCTCTCTTTTCATCGAACCGGTTTTCTACTTGAGCGTGTCGGCGAAGTTGGTGACGTTCAGGACGCCGACGCCGGTCGCCTGGTCGTAGCCGACGTGAGCCGGGTAGAACTCGTTGTTGCCGTCGGTGATGTCGCGGATCGCCGGGGTCTTGCCGGCGTACGCGGTGCCGGCCTGGACCTGGTCATAGAGCGGAATGGAGAGCAGGCCCACCCGCTTGCCGGCGTTTTGCGCGATCAACGCCGACACACCCGCGAGCTGCGGCGCGACGAAGCTCGTCCCGCCGAAGAAGTCGAACACGCCGAAGCCCGACTGATCCGAGGTGTAGAAGACGGTGTAGCCGGTCTCCGGATCGGCGTTGAACGAGACGTCGGGCAGGTTCCGCCCCGCGAAGTTCGCAGGCAGCGTCAGGAAGACGGTGGGCGGGGTGGTGCTGTTGTCCTGCAGGACCTGCTTCGGCTCGGTGGTCCGCAGTCCCGGGGTGCCGGCCTGGAAGTACGGAACGTCGAAGACGGCGCTGACGCCGCCGCCGGTGCCGACCGGGAAGATGCCGCAGCTCACCGGGTCGAAGCCGAGCGCCGCGCAGAACCCGTTCAGGTAGTCCCAGCTCCAGCCGCGCTCCTTGGTGACGTTGACGTTGAAGGCGCTGCCGTTGTTGAGCGTGAACTTCTGCACGCCCGGAAGCGTCGTCCCGCCGGCTGCCAGGATGAACGAGTCGGACGCCGGGTGGTCGGCGGAGAGGACGTTCGAGAAGCTCGCCGGGACTTCGCCGTTGTTGTCGAAGGAGCCCGCGTCGCCCGCCGCGGCCGAGAGGCTTTGGCCCTGCATCGCGCCCTGGACGAAGACGTTGTGGAAGGCGGCGAGCTGACCTGCGGCCTTGGGATCGCTGATGGCAGTGCCCTGGACGAGGAACTCTTCCCACTCGCCCCAGCTCGTGGAGATGGCGTCGGCGGCGTTGTCGCTGACGGCGCGCGCGAAAGCGTCCAAGAAAGCCTTGTCGGTGTTCGGGGCCACGTAGACGATGATCTTCGCGGCCGGCGCGATGCCGCCCGACTGCTCGACGTCCAGGGTGGTTTCATCGGAGCCGGAGGCATCGCTGGGCTTGCCGGCGCCGCCGTCGATCTTCACCACCGTGATGCGGTTCGGATCCACCTTGAGGCCCAGGCTGGACCAGTAGGCGAAGGCGTCGCTGGGAGTGAACGAGGCGAGGGTGACGATGCCGATGGTCCTGCCGGCGCCGGTGATGCCGCGGGCGTAGAGCGGCTTCACGTTGTAGTACTGGGCGAAGTCGGTGACGGTCCACTCGCCGGGAGCGTCAGGCGTCGCGTTCACGTTGGAGACGCCCGTCGGGGTCAGGTGCTGGCGAACCGCGAGCGGTGCGCGGTGGAGGCGCGGGGTGTAGCGCGGATGCGTGTCGAGCCCGACCACCCCGGCCACTTCGCCCGCGAGGGTCGCCGGGAGGTGCTGAGCGCCCACCGGAGCGTGGAAGACGTTGGCGCCGGCCTGGAACTGGTGCAATTCCACCCCGAAGGCGCGCTCGATGGCGGCAGCGCTACCCGCGACCTGCACGAGCGTGCCGTTGACCACTTCCACGGAGAGCCCCGCGCTCTTCACCGCCGAGACCACCTTGTTCACCGAGGCGGCGGAGGGCGCGAAACGCGCCTGGAACTCCGCCGGGGTGAGGAACTGGTGGAACTGCGGCGACGCGCGGTTGTAGATGGCCGCCACCAGCGCGTCGATCTTGTCGGCATTGCGGAGCTTCAGGGCGACGGTCGCCGTCACCTGCTCTGAGGAAACGGCCGACAGCCTGCCCAGGTCGCGAGCCTTCGGTCCTTGCCCTGCCAATGTGGCTGTGGAGAGCACCGCAGCGAGGAGCCCGAGTCGAACGGAGGTCATGTTGTCCCTTCTCGCCGGGGTCATCCCGACGTTCATTGAAGGGATTGTTTCTGACAAACGCCCGCCGTACGGTCAATCGGCCCCCCGGCTGCACGGTCCTCTGACCGCACGTCTCTCTGTTCGTTATCGTTCACTTTATGACACTTATCGTCCGCGCCGCCCTCCCCGAGGACCTCATCCGGATCCTCCGCTTGCAGCGCTCGAACCTGGAAGAGGCGGCAGGTGCCGCAGCCGCCACGGAAGGGTTCGTGACCGTGCGGCACGACGAAGAGACGCTCCGGCGGATGCACGAGCTCGCGCCATCGGTGGTGGCGGAGGACGGCGCGGCGCTCGCGGGCTATGCGCTCACCATGCTGCCTGCGGCGAAGGAGCTCGTGCCGGTGCTGCGGCCGATGTTCGACGAGCTGTCGAAGCTGGCTTTGCCGCCCTTCTACGTGATGGGGCAGATCTGCGTCGCCCGCGAATACCGGAAGACCGGCGTCTTCGACGCGCCCTATGCAGCGCACCGCAATCTGTACGGCAGCAGGTTCGAAGCGGTCGTCACCGAGATCGCGGTTCGCAATGTCCGTTCCTTGCGGGCGCATGCGCGGGTCGGGTTCGTCGAAGTCCATCGCTATCGCGACGCGACCGACGACTGGTCGGTGGTGGCGTGGGAGTTCGCGCGCCACAAAGGGCCCGCGGGCGCTTCTCTTGGTGTAGACGAAGGCGTCCGAAAGGGAACCACATGAAAGCTCTTCCGCTCCTCGCCGCCTGCGCCGTCGCCTGCGCGTCCAAACAGCCCGCGCCGCAATCGACCGGCTCGCAACCGCAGCCCGCCTCGCAGCCGCAGTCCGCGACGCAATCGCAGTCGGTCGCGCAGCCGGTCGAGAGCGCGCAGTCAGGGGCGGCAGGGCACGGCGGGGAAAAGCCCGGCATCGACCTGGCCGGCATCGACCGCACCGTCGCTCCCGGCGACGACTTCTTCTCCTTCGCCAACGGCACCTGGGTGAAGAACACCGAAATCCCGCCCGATCGTTCGAGCTACGGCACCGGCGGAGTCCTGGTGGAGCTGACCGCGAAGCGCACCGCCGACCTGATCGCGCACGCGCCGAAGGAAGGCGACGGCGAGAAGATCGCCGACTACTACGCGGCCTACATGGACGAGGCGGGCATCGAGGCGAAAGGCCTCGCCCCCTTGCAGTCGCGGCTGATGGCCATCGCCCGCATCGTCAACAAGACCGCGCTGGCGAAGGCGCTGGGACAGACCATCCGCGCCGACGTGGACGTCCTCAACAACACCCGCGTCAGCACCGAAAACATCTTCGGCCTCTGGGTCGCGCAGGACCTCGACGATCCGACGAGCTATTCGCCGTTCCTCTTGCAGGGCGGCCTCTGCATGCCGGACCGCGACTACTACCTCGACCCGTCCGAGCGGATGCAGGGCATCCGCGAGAAGTACCAGGCGTACATCGCGACGCTGCTCGATCTCGCGAAGCAGCCCGACGCGCAGGGCAAGGCCGCCCGCATCTTCGACCTGGAAAAGCGCATCGCGGAGGTGCACGCCACCCGGCTCGAGACCGAAGAGGTGACGAAGTCCGACAACCACTGGCCGCGGGAGAGTTTCGCCAAGAATGCGCCGGGCCTCGACTGGCGCACCTTCTTCGACGCGGCGGGCCTCGGCAAACAGAAGACGTTCGTGGTGTGGCAGCCGAAGGCGACCACCGGCATCGCCCGGCTGGTGAACGAGGTTCCGCTCCAGGTCTGGAAAGAATGGCTGACCTACCACGCCATCTCCCGGGCGGCGCCCTACCTGCCGAAGGCATTCGTCGACGCGAGCTTCCAGTTCCACGGCAAGACGCTCGCCGGCACTCCGCAGCTCCGCGACCGCTGGAAGCGCGCGGTCAGCGCGACCGATGCCGCCTTGGGCGAGGCGGTCGGCAAGCTCTATGTCGAACGCTATTTCCCGCCGGCGGAGAAGGCCCGGGCCGAGGAGATGGTCAAGAACCTGCTCCTCGCTTTCGACCGCCGAATCGACGCGCTCGACTGGATGTCCCCCAAGACCAAGGCGACCGCCAAGGCCAAGCTCAAGGCGTTGAAGGTGGGCGTCGGCTATCCGGACAAGTGGCGCGATTATTCGAGCCTGCAGGTGTCTCGCGACGACGCGTACGGCAACTTCGAGCGCGCCCAGCTCTTCGAGCTGCGGCGGAACCTGGCCAAGCTCGGGCAGCCCGTCGACCGCGGCGAGTGGGTGATGAATCCGCAGCTCGTCAACGCGGTGAACTTGCCGGCGATGAACGCGCTCAACTTCCCCGCCGCCATCCTGCAGCCGCCGTACTTCGATCCGGAGCGCGCGGCGGTGATGGATTACGGCGCGGCGGGGGCGATCATCGGCCACGAGATCAGCCACAGCTTCGACAACCAGGGCGCGCTCTTCGACGACGAAGGGCGGTTGCGCAACTGGTGGACGCCCGAGGACTTCGCCCATTTCGAAGCCTCGGGCAAAGCGCTGGCGAAGCAGTTCGACGAGTACGAGCCGTTCCCGGGGCTGCACGTGAAGGGCGAGCAGACGCTGAGCGAAAACATCGCCGACGTGGCCGGACTGAACGCTGCGTACGACGCCTACCGCATCTCGCTCAACGGACAGGCGGCGCCTTCGGAAGCGGGCTTCAGCGGCGATCAGCTCTTCTTCTTGAGCTTCGCCCAGAGCTGGCGGAACAAGACCCGCGAAGCGGCGTTGCGCCAGCAGATCATCACCGACGGCCACGCTCCCGCCCGCTATCGCGCGCAGACGGTGCGCAACCTGGACGCGTGGTACCCGGCCTTCAACGTTCAGCCTGGACAGGCGCTCTTCCTTGCGCCGCAAGAGCGCGTGCGGGTCTGGTGACAGAAGGCGATCGCAGGTGACGGACGAAGAGCGGCTGTACGCGGTCGGGGAGCGGCTGCGCGCGCTCGGGTATTCGTTCGTCACGGTGACGCCGGCCACCCACGAGCGCGTCCTCGCCCGCGGCGGCCGAGGTGAAACGCTGCGGGACGTGTTCGGCTGGAGCAGGCCTTTTGCGGCTGGCGCGCTTCCGGCTGACCTGTTCGAGCTGCTCGGTCCTTTCGCGGTCCGCGCGGGTGAGCTGTGGAAGAGCGCGGTCCGCTACTCCAGCCTGCAAGGGAGGCTGTTCGCGCATTCGGCTTTTCCCACCGTGGAGAGCGACGCGGTGTTCTTCGGGCCCGACACGTACCGTTTCGCGAGCCTCCTCGAGGCGCGGATCCAGACCGCTGGGAACGTTGCCGACGTCGGCTGCGGCTCGGGCGCAGGCGGCATCCTGCTCGCATCGCGCGCCAAATCGGTGCAGCTCCTCGACATCAATCCGCGCGCCTTGCAGTTCGCCTCCGCCAACGCCGCCTTGAACGGCGCGCGCGTGCGCACTGCGATGTCCGACGTCCTTTCGGGGGCGGACGGACCGCTCGACCTGGTGGTCGCGAACCCGCCTTACCTGGCGGACGACCTTGGCCGGAGCTATCGGGACGGCGGCGGCGCGCTCGGCACCGCGCTCTCCGTCCGCATCTGCGAGGAGGCGCTCGATCGGTTGCAATCCGGTGGCCGCCTCCTCCTCTACACGGCCACGCCGGTCATCGACGGCCGGCATCTTCTCTGGCCTGCGATCGAGCCTTTGTTGCGCAACACCCGCTTCGACTACCGCGAGCTCGACCCGGACGTCTTCGGCGAAGAATTGCTGCGGCCTGCGTACGCTCACGTAGAGCGGATCGCGGTGGTGGCGCTCGAGGCATTCAAGCTGTGAACAGTGAGGCGGAGCAGGCGAGCGCGGACGCCGCGCAGTTGAAATGCTTCCGCCCATGGATCCTGATCTGCTCCACCTGCGGCTCGCATATTTCGCCCAGCGCCGCCTTCGTCCCGCCTTTCCCGACGCGCCCGAGGACCGCGACGACCCGCAGCTCCGCTCCGCCGAAGCAGCCTTCGTCGAAGAAGAGCGCGCGAACGTCGGCGAACAGGCGGCGCGTGCCCCTTCCGAGCCGCGGGCGTTCGTCGAGTGGTTCGCGTCCTTGCGCGAGCACGGTCCCGGTCAGGGCGATCCACTCTTTCCCTGGCTGGAATCGCGCGCGAGCTTGGAAGAGATGCGCTGGTTCTTGACCCAGGAAGTGGCGGGCGAGGCGGGCTTCGACGACCTGGTGGCGCTCACCCAGGTGCGGATGCCGGTCCGGGCCAAGCTCGAATTCGCGCGCAACTATTGGGACGAGATGGGCCGCGGCCGCGAACCCGCCATGCACGGGCCGCTCCTCGCCCAGCTTGCGCGCAGCCTGGATGTGGACGCGGAGCCGAAAGGCATCGTCTGGGAGGCGCTGGCGTTGGGCAATCTGTTAGTCGCGCTCGCCCTAGATCGCCGCTACGCGTACCACTCGGCGGGGGCGCTCGGCGCCATCGAGCTGACCGCTCCCACCAGGGTTGCCTACGTCGACCGAGGCCTGCAGCGCCTCGGCATCCCCAAGTCGCTGCGGCGCTACTTCACCCTCCACGCGACGCTGGACGTGAAGCACAGCCAGGCCTGGAACCAGGAGGTGCTTTTCACGCTCGTCGCCGAAGAGCCGCGGGCGGCGAGGGCCATTGCGGAGGGCGCGCTGATGCGGCTCAACGCGGGCGCGCGTTGTTTCGAACGCTATCGGCGCGAGCTGTGGCGGTTACAGCCAACCGAGGCTTCTCAGGACGGCGCCTTCGGACTGCACGAACCGCGCGCCAATGTCGTTGCGGTATCTTGAATTGGGGATGTGCACGTTGCGCACTCGCGCATAGGCGTCGGCTTGCGCGAGCGGCACCGTCGCGCCGGCGCCGGTGACGACCAGCGCATAGCCGGAAGGCCCGGAGGTGAGGAGCTGGCCTTCCGCCCTGCGCACTTCCCCATAATGAAGATGGAAGTCGTTGGCTTTCAATCCGTTGCGCAAGCTGATCGGGAGCCCGTCCGCCGGCGCGGTCGCCTGCGCGTAGGGGAAGGGCGGCACCGTCAGGACCACGCCCACCGCGAACTCGGAAGTGGTGCGGAAGGTGCGCGGGGTCTCTCGCTCGAGCGTCTTTTCCAGGATGGTGTCCCACGCATCCACGTGCAGCGCGTCGAGGATGGCAAAGCCGGGATACCCGAAGCGGCAGGTCCATTCGAGCGGCCAGATCCCTCGCTCATTGACGATGGTATTGAGGTTCAAATACCCGCGATATCCGCCTTGCCGGAGCACGTCCGCGCAGCGTCCGAGCGTCGCTTTGAAGAACTTCTCCGCCCCGCGATAGGTGACGAGCGTTCCCATCTCGCCGGTCAATTCGCCGAGGTCGCCGGGAAAGAATCGCTTGTGCTCCCAGTCGAGGCAGGCCGGGGTGAGGAATTGCTCGCCGTCGAAATACGCGCCGGTGCCCATCTCGACGCCTTGCAGCCGCTCCATCAGGACGAAGCTGCCTTCGCGGAGCTGCGCCTTCTGGGTATTCAGGAATGCCACCACGTCCGCGCCGTCCTCGAGCTCGCCCACGTAATTGCGCGACGAAGCGTAATCGCCGTTCAGCTTGAAGACATACGGCGCCGGGTGCTGTTCGACGAACGCGATGCCCTCGTCGAAGCTCTTGAAGTCGTGCGTGGCAGCGGTCTGCAATCCGGCTGCGCGGAGGACCGACTGCCCGAACGCGCGGTCATTCTCCAGCCGCTCGCCGAGCGCCCCGCCCCCGACCACGCGATAGCCGTCTTTGCGCAGGCCGTCCTGCTCGTCGCCGTGCTCGCAGCGCTCGAAGATGACGAGACCGTCCTTGCCCACCCAGGAGAGCTCGCGCCGCCAGTCGGGCGTCCTCTCGATGATGCCGTCCATCACTTGGTGGCAGGCCTCGTCGGAGACGAACACGCGCACCTCGTGGCCGCGCGAGGAGAGCCGGCGGTACAGGTCGCCAAGATCGTGGGATTCGCCGATGCCGAGCACTCGCACGGCCGCCATCCTAGCGCGCACGGCACAATCGTCGCGTGCGCAACGGTCGCAACGTTGTGCAAAACATGCCCTTCCGTCCTCGTGTATGGGACACGCGGCAACGTCCGGGAGAGCAAAGAATGCCAGGCAACCTCGACTTCGTGCTCGCGAGCGGCGGCAACCGGATTTCGCCCCGGCTGCCCTGCGTCGTCGCTTTGTGCGCCTCGTTCCCCGAGGGCGGGGGAGGGGAAGCGCTGCGCGCGGAATTGCGCGGCCTCGGCGCGGACCTCGTGGTGTTGACGCCGAAGGGCGGCGTCTGGCTCTCGCCGGACAGCGATCCGAAGCCGCTTCTCGCGGCGAGCTCGTTCTGGGAAGAGCAGGGAGCGCGCGGAGCCGAGCGGGGCGGCGCGCCCTTGACGGTGCTGGTCTACGACGAGAACGCGAACGTCCGCATGCGCAAGGACGCGGATGCGCCGGTACCGGTCGAACCGACGCTGCTGGCCGCGGTGCGGGAGGCCCGGCTGCGGTCGCGCGGTGGGATGGGCCGTCGCGATCTGCTCGCCGGAACGCTGGTGGCGGCGGTGGGTTTCGTGCTCGCCCAGGCGTGCGCGGGGCTGAAGACGCACGACGAGCCGACTCCGCCGGCTGCCGGGCCGAACCTGCAAGACATCACCCTGACCGTGAACGGCGAGAAGCGGAAGCTGCGCATCGAGTCCCGGGTCAGTCTCCTCGATGCCTTGCGTGAGCAGCTCCAGCTCACCGGCACCAAGAAAGGCTGCGACATGGGCCAGTGCGGCGCCTGCACGGTCTTGATCGACGGAACCCGGGTGAACTCCTGCCTGCAGCTCGCGGTCGCCCACGAAGGCCACCAAATCACCACCATCGAAGGCCTCGCCAAAGGCGACAAGCTCCACCCCATGCAGCAGGCGTTCATCGACTGCGACGGCTTCCAGTGCGGCTACTGCACGCCGGGCCAGATCCTCTCGGCGGTCGGCCTCCTCCACGAAGGGCGGCCTGCGGACGACGAGGCCATCCGCGAAGGCATGAGCGGCAACATCTGCCGGTGCGGGGCGTACCCGAACATCGTCGCCGCGATTGCGCAGGTGCGGGGATGAAGCTCTTCACCTACCAGCGGGCGAAGTCCTTGGACGACGCCATCTCTGCGGGCGGCACCTTCCTCGCCGGAGGCACGTCGCTCATCGACCTGATGAAGATCGAAGTCTTGAACTACGACCGGCTCGTCGATCTGGCGAAGCTCGACGACCTGCGCAAGATCGAGGCGGACGCGAAGGGCTTGAAGCTCGGCGCGCTCGCGACCAACACCGCGGTCGCCCAGCACGGCGACGTGAAGCAGCGCTGGCCGGGCATCTCGCAGGCGCTGCTCTCCGGAGCCTCGCCGCAGCTCCGCAACGTGGCGACGGTGGCGGGCAACCTGCTCCAGCGCACGCGCTGCGCGTACTACCGGGACCTCGCCACCAAGTGCAACAAGCGCAACCCCGGCCAGGGCTGCGACGCGATGGAGGGCTGGACGCGGATGCACGCGATCCTGGGAACAAGCGACAAGTGCATCGCCGCTCACCCGTCGGACTTCTGCGTGGCGCTCGCGGCCTTGGACGCGGTGGTGCACGTCAAGGGTCCGAAGGGCGAGCGCGAGCTGCCGTTTGGCGACCTGCATCTCTTGCCCGGCGATCATCCGGAGCGCGAGTTCGCGCTCCAGCCGGACGAGCTCATCACCCACGTGTTCGTTCCGGCGAGCGCCGCGGCAGCGAAGTCGCGCTACGTGAAAGCCCGAGATCGGCAGTCGTATGCGTTCGCGCTCGCTTCCTGCGCGGCGGGAGTGGAGGTTGCCGGCGGGAGCATCCGGTCCGCGCGCATCGCGCTCGGCGGGGTCGGCACCAAGCCCTGGCGGGTGCCGGAAGCGGAACAGTCCCTGGTGGGCGCGCAGCCGTCGAAAGAGACGTTCCGCAAGGCCGCGGAGATTGCGCTGCGAGGCGCGCAGCCGCGCGGAGACAACGCCTTCAAGGCCGAGCTCGCGAAGCGGTGCGTCGTGCGCGCGCTCCTCACCTCGGCGGAGGCGGCATGAATTCGGTCGGCAAGCCCGTCCCGCGGCGCGACGGCAAGGACAAGGTCACCGGCTCCGCCCGCTACAGCTACGAGGTGCCGGTGGCGGGCGTCGTCTACGGCGTGATGGTGACGAGCCGCTGTGCGAAAGGACGCATCACCGCCATCGACACCAGCGATGCGCAGCGCCACCCGGGCGTGCTGGCTGTCCTCACCCCCTTCAACGCGATGAAGTTGCCTGGTGGCACGAAGCCCGCGGACCAGGGCGACCGCGCGGTGCAGGTGCTGCAGGACGATCGCATCCTCTACAGCAACCAGCCCGTCGCGCTGGCCGTGGCCGACACCTTCGAGCGCGCCTTCCACGCGGCCCACCTGGTCCGGGTCACCGAGGCCCCCGAGCCGTTCACGGTGGACATGGAGGCGGAGCTCAAGAACGCGTTTCCCCACGACCTGCAGACCGGCGGTCAGAAGAAGCCCGCCGAGGAAACCATCGGCGACATCGAGCAGGGCATGGCGCTCGCCAAGGCCAAGATCGAGGCGGTCTACGAGACCCCCTACGAAACGCACAACCCGATGGAGCCGCACGCGACGCTCGCCATCTGGCCGGCGCCGGATCGGCTCACCGTCTACGACGCGACCCAAGGCATCTTTGGGGTGCGCAAGAAGCTGGCGAAGAGCTTCGATCTCAAACCCGAGAACGTGCGGGTGCTCACCAAGTTCGTCGGTGGCGGCTTCGGCTGCAAGGGCACGCCCTGGTCGCACGTGCCGCTCGCAGCGCTGGCCGCGAAGCAGCTCGGGCGACCGGTCAAGATCGCGCTCACCCGGCCGCAGATGTTCGGCATGGTGGGCGGCCGTCCGCGCACGCAGCAGAAGATCCTCGCCGGCATGCGGCCGGACGGAACGCTCGCGGCCATCCGCCACGAGAGCACCTCGCCCACTTCCCAATTCGATATCTTCGTCGAACCCGCCGCGCTGGTTTCGCGGCACCAGTATTCCTGCCGGAACATCGAGACCAAACACCGGCTGGTCCGGCTCGACATCGGCACGCCCACCTACATGCGGGCCCCCGGAGAATCGAGCGGCAGCTTCGCGCTCGAGTCCGCCGTCGACGAGTTGGCGAACGCCATCCGCAGCGACCCGATGCGGGTGCGCTTCGACTGCCACGCGGTCAGCGACCCCTCCGACGCCAAGCCCTTCAGCAGCAAGTCCTTGCGCGAATGCTATTGGCAGGCGGCGCGCAAGTTCGGCTGGCAGCACCGAAAGAAGGACCCGAAGTCGCTGCCGATGAAGAACGGGAAGCTGGTCGGCTACGGCATGGCGACCGCTTCCTATCCGGCGAACCAGGGCAAGAGCGACGCCTCGGTGCGCATCGATTCCTCGGGCAACGTCCTGGTGGAGAGCGGTGCGGTCGACCTCGGCACCGGCAGCTACACCGTCTTCGCGCAGGTGGCCGCGGACGCGCTCGGGGTGGACGTCGAGAAGGTGCGCTTCGATCTGGGCGACACCGACATGCCGGAGGCGCCGCGCTCGGGCGGCTCGACCACCGCCGCCAGCGTGGCCACCGCCGTGGAGGCGGCGTGCGCGGCGCTGAAGGAGAAGCTGGTCCTGCTCGCGCGGAAAGGCCCGCTCGTGGGCGCGACCGATGCCAAGGCCGACAACGGCGCCATCGCAGGCGGCGGCAAGAGCGTCAGCTACGCGGAGATCGCGAAGCAGAATGGTGGCGCGGTCGAAGCTCGCGCGCACACCGATCCCTCGGAAGACCGGAAGAAGTATTCGCTGCATTCGTTCGGCGCGCAGTTCGCCGAAGTGCACGTCGATCCGGACCTGGGCATGGTCCGCGTCGAGCGCGTCGTCGCCTGCTTCGCCGCCGGCCGGATCTTGAACGAGCGGCTCGCGCGCAGCCAGTTCATCGGCGGCATCGTCTGGGGCATCGGAATGGCCTTGCACGAACACACCGTCTATGACCAGAAGCTCGGGCGGATCATGACCAAGGATCTCGCCGACTATCACGTGCCCACCCACGCCGACGTGGTGCACATCGACGCCGAGTTCTTGCCGCTGGAGAAGGACGACCACGTCAATCCGGCGGGGGTCAAAGGCATCGGCGAGATCGGCATC
>DASXHM010000072.1:0-4643 GCA_036488495.1 Myxococcales bacterium
GCTGACCCCTTCCACGAGAACATCGAGCGTCTTGCCGATGAGGGCGGCCTGGTGCGCTTTACTGATCTTGCGCTGGATGCCGAGCAGCTTCTTCTGCCGCTGCGCCTTCACCCGCTGCGGCAGTTGCCCATCGAGCGCGAAGCTGTCCGTGCCTTCCTCGCGCGAGAACTGGAAGACGCCCACCTTGTCGAAGCGCATCTCGGCGACGAAGTCACAGAGCTCTTCGAACTGTTCTTCCGTTTCGCCCGGAAAGCCGACGATGAAGCTGGTGCGGAAGGTGAGGTCCGGCACGTGCTCGCGAATTCTCGAAACCAGCTTTCGCACCCAGGCAGCGTCGCGGCCGCGCTTCATCCGCCGCAGCACCGGATCGGCGATGTGCTGCAGCGGCATGTCCAGATAGCGGGCGAGGTTCGGCTGCCGGGCCAGCGCCTCGATGAGCGGCTCGGGGAAGTCGCGCGGATAGGCGTAGTGCAGCCGGATCCACCTGGCCGGAACTTCCTCGAGCGCTTTCAAGAGCTCGTGCAGCTTGGGACGACCCGGCAGATCGTGGCCGTAGGCGGTGAGGTCCTGCGCGACCAGGTTCAACTCGACCGCGCCTTCGGCGACGAGCCGGTGCGCCTCCTCGACGATGTCGGCGATGGGGCGGCTGCGCTGCAGCCCGCGCAAGGTCGGGATGATGCAGAAGGTGCACTTGTTGTCGCAGCCCTCGCTGATCTTCACATAGGCGGTGAAGCGCGGCATCGAGTTGCGGCGGGGAGTGCGGGCGTCGGCGATGTAGTCCGGATCGGGAATGACCGCGCGGTCGCGCTCGCCCTTCAAGATGCTGGCAATGCGCGGATAGGCGCTGGTGCCGACGAAGTAATCGACCTCCGGCAGCTCGGTCTGCAGCACGTCCGCGTAGCGTTGGGTCAGGCACCCGGCCACCACCAGCGCCTTGCAGCGCCCGGTTTCCTTGAGCTGCGCGTGCTCCAAGATGGCGTCGATCGACTCCTGCTTGGCCTCGCCGATGAAGGCGCAGGAATTGATCAGGATGACCTCGGCGTCCTTCGGCTCGTCGACGAGCCGGTAGCCTTCGTCGAGGAGGCTGCCGAGCATGACCTCGCTGTCCACCCGGTTCTTCGGGCATCCAAGGGACAACAGATAGAGGGTGGGAGACGTTTCAGCCATTGGGGGGCCGGGCTTATAACAGGGGCGCGAACGGGATCCAAACCGCGAGGGAGGTCCGGATGCTCCGCAAAGCCTCGGTTTCGATACTCGTGGCGACCGCACTCCTGGCCGCAAGCTGTGGCGGCAGCCAGAATGGACCGCCTCCGCCCATTGCCGGGAGCTGGCGCGAGCCCTTCACGCTCCTGGGTTCGTTCTACGAGATGACGCTGCTCGCGACCGATCAAGGCATCGGCGGTACGGGCGTTGCCCACGTCGAGGCCGGCCCGAGCCAGCCGTTCAGGGTCGTCGGCACTTCGGCAGCGCTCACCCTCTTCTTCCCGAGCGGCCGCGCTTCGGAAACCTATGCCGTGCAGCAGCCGGACCAAGGCGATCTGCAACTCGTCGGCCAGCGGACAATCGCGTTCATCCGCGTGCAGTAGAAAGACGCGCTCCCGCTACTTCTCTGCTTCCGGCGTCTTCGACGGATCGTCGGCCGGATTCAGATAGTGCATGTCGAAGGGGCCGTTGCCGTGCACCTGCACCACCGTCTCGCCCTGGGCGAGCGCGGCGTGGTGCATCCTGCCGGGCAGGAAGTGATAACCGCCGGAGGCGATCTGGTGCCCGTTCGCGTCCATCGAGTCGCCCATGTGCAAGACGAACGCGCCCGACAACACCGTGAGGTGCTCGTCCTGGGTATGCCAATGGGGCGCGATCTTGTAGCCGTCAGGCAGCCTCAGCCGGAGCGCGTAGGCCCCTGCAGCGAAGGGATTGCCGTGCAGCACCGCGAGCTGCGCGCCCTTGGGAAACACGGGCGGCGCATCGCCCCACTTCAGGTCCGCCGGATTGACCGTTTCCGCGGACGCCTTGGCGCCCTTCGCCGGCGCCGTTTGCGACCCCGAGCCGATTCCGGGAGCCGCCGCAATCAGGCCGATCACCGCCGAGCACAAGGCGCAAGCCAGGTTCTTCAGCATCCGCCGCCCTCCCTGTGTGGACGATGATCAAAAAGCCACAATTGGGCGTTCGATCACAAGTCGGCGCGCGTCGTGTGATTTTGCAGTTGCGATTGCTTGTAATTTTTAATCGCGGAAGTTTTCGTACACGAGATCCACCGCCAGCTCGTCCTGCTTCGCCCGGGTGAGCGCCATCGCGCTCTGCAGATCGTCGCGGTTCTTTCCGGTGACGCGCACGCTGTCGCCCTGGATCTGGCCCTGCACCTTGAGCTTCGAGTCCTTGATCGCCTTCACCAGCGCCTTGGCCTTCTCGATCTCGATGCCCTGCTGGAAGCTCAACACCTGCGAGACGTGTTTGCCGCTCTGCTCGACGGCGCCGTACTTCACCCCTCGCAAAGGCACTCCGCGCTTGGCGAGCTTTTCCACCAGCACGCTGCGCGCGGCTTCGAGGCGCTGCTCGGTGGTGCTGCGCAGCTTGATGCCCTTTTCAGGCGCGGTCACCCGCTCGAGCGAGGTCTCGGTGCCTTTGAAATCGTAGCGCTGGTCGATCTCCTTCTTTGCCTGCTGGAAGGCGTTGTCGACTTCGGGCTCGCTCACCTTGCTGACGATGTCGAAGCTGGGCATGTCACATCTCCAAGACGAGGGGCAGCACCATCGGGCGCTTTTCCACTCCGCGTTTCCACACCGAGCGGACCGCGCGGCGGAGCGCCTCCTCTACCATGCCATGGTCGGTTCGCTGCGCGGGGAGCAGCTCTTGCAGCGCGTCCACCGCGGCCTGCCGCGCTTGGGAAAGCCGCCTTTCGTCGAGGCCGGCGACGCCCTTGCCGAGCAGCTCCGGGCCCCGCACCAGCTCGCCGCTCTTCTTGTCGAAGACGCAAAGACAAACCAGCATGCCGGTCTCGGCGAGGAGCTGGCGGTCGCGCAGCGCCACCTCCCCGACGTCGGCGATGGAAACCCGCGCATCCAGATAGCGCCGGCCGGCGCTGACGGCGCTCGGAACCACCGCGGCCAGCTCATTGCGGCGAAGCTCGACGGCGTCTCCGTCCTCCGCGATGAGACAGGCGTGCGGGTTCACTCCGGCGAGCTCGGCGGTGCGCGCGTGGGCGGCGAGCATCCGGTACTCACCGTGGATGGGGACGAAGTTCCGCGGGCGGACGAGGTCGATCATCATCCGCTGCTCGCCCTGCGCGGCGTGCCCCGTGGTGTGGATCAGCTCGGTCGAGCCCGAAGATGACGAGAGCACGCGGCAACCGCGCCGCACCAGGTGATCGATCAGGTTTCCCAAAGCGCGGTCGTTTCCGGGAATGACACGGCTGGAAAGAATGACCAGGTCGTCCTTCTCCAACGAGACCGCTTTGTGCTCGCCGAGGGCGAGGCGGGTGAGCGCGCTGTGGGCCTCGCCTTGCGCGCCGGTGCAGATGATGCAGAGCTCGTGCGGCGCGAAGTGGCCGGCGGCCTCCGGATCGACGAAGGCATCGGGCGCGCAGCGCAAGTAGCCGAGGTCGAGCGCGAGGCGCAGATTGGTCTGCAGCGATCTTCCGAACACCGCGATCTTGCGATTGTTGGCCAAGGCGGCGCGGATGACGCTCTGCACCCGGTGGATGTTCGAGCCGAACATCGCCGTCACCACCCGCCCGCGGGCGAGCGGCCCTGCGAAAATGCGCAAGAGCGACTCGCCCACTTCGCGCTCGGAGGGGCTGGTTCCTTCGCGCTCGGCGTTGGTCGAATCCGAGAGCAGGCACAACACGCCTTCGTCGCCCAGCTCCGCGAAGCGCCGCACGTCCAAGAGGCGCCCGTCAACCGGGCTCCAATCGACCTTGAAGTCGCCGGTGTGGACGACGAGCCCGGCTTCCGTCCGCACCGCGTAGCCGACGCTATCCGGCACCGAGTGCGCGACCTGCAGCGGCTCGAACTCGAGGCCGGTTCCGGCCCTGCCAACCGAGTGCGGGGACAGCTCCTGGAAGTCGGCCACGAGGCCGTGCTCGAGCAGCTTCTCCTTCACCACCGCGAGCGTGAAGCGGGTGCCGAAGACTTTCGTTTCGGGAAAGTCGCGCAAGAGGTACGGCAGCGCGCCGATGTGATCCTCGTGCGCGTGGGTGAGCAGGATCGCGTCGAGCTTGCCGGCGCCCTTCAGATACGACAGGTCGGGGGCGATCACTTCCACGCCCAAGGACTGCTCGGCGTTGGGGAACATCAGGCCGCAGTCGATCACCACCCGATCGCCGCCCGACTCCACCACCATGCAGTTCATCCCCACTTCGCCCAAACCCCCGAGCGGGATGATGCGGACGGATGCGTTCGGCACGGCCTTCTTCTCCTACGCGCGAGCGCCGCATTTCAAGGACGCGCCACGCGCCGACGCGTGTTACGAGACGTCCTGCGATGGACCCGCTCGCGAAGCTGCTCAATCCTCCCCAGCTCGAAGCGGTGCGCCACGGCGACGGGCCGCTCCTCATCCTGGCGGGCGCGGGCTCGGGCAAGACGCGGGTGCTCACCCACCGCATCGCCCACCTCTTGCGCGAAGGGCTCGCCCGCTCTCCGGAGATC
>DASXHM010000083.1:0-2736 GCA_036488495.1 Myxococcales bacterium
GCTCGCGGCAGCTTTTCGGTGCGGCTGGCCATCGTTCGAGGTGCTCCCGCTTCCCATGCTGCGAGCCTGCCTGCACGGTAGGTTCGCGGGACCGAAGCGTCAAGAAAAGCGGGAATGGAGACGGTGCGCGTCCGCGACTTACACCGTCACCTTGCGCGCCGGCGTCGGGCCGATGCGCGGGGGATAGCTGTGGTAGCGCGACGGAGGCGGCGTGGGCGCGCGACGCTCTTCTCGTTTGGGCGCCTGGCGCCCGCGCGCTTCGTCCGGTTGCGCAGTGTTGAACGGCGCCCAAGGCACCGCGGAGCGTCCACCCGGAGCTGAGTAGCGGTTCGACGGACCGAGCGGCGCAGCCGAGGCGTGAGCAACGCCAATCCGGCTGCGGGAAACGACGAACACCTGAAGCAACGCCAGCGCGATCGCGATGGCCGCCAGTCCAGACGTCAACACTGCACCCAAGCGCCCCTGCATCGGGACCCCCTGGGTTCAATCTATGCCGCTATCCCACAAACTGCGAGTGCCCCCAAAACGACGCGGACGGAAGGGGTGGAAAAGCCCCAGTCCGTCCGCGGGAGTGCCTCGTGCGAGCGCCAGTGCTTGCGCAGGGGAGGCGCCTTGCTCGTGCGAGCCCGAGCGCCCTATTTCACCGTCAGCGGCACGTACGCCGACTGCTGGCCGTGCCGGACCCGGAGCAGCGCCGTATCGCCCTTCCGCAGCGACCGGGACAGCTTTCTGTAGTCGGCGACCGAGCCGATGGGCTGGCGGTTCACTTCCAGCACCACGTCGCCCGGCTCCAGGCCCGCCTCGGACGCGGGTGAGTCGGACGCCACGTCGGTGATGACCGCGCCCTTGGTGGAGGGATCGACCTGCGCGCGCCGCGCGAGCTGCGGATTCAAGTCCTTGACCGTCAGGCCGAGCGCGTCGCCCTTTTCGCTGTCGCCGTTGCCGTCGTGGGTGTTGCTGGCCACCGCCTCCGTCTCGTCGGGCCGCGGCGCGAGCTTCACGTCGATGGTGCGCTGCCTGCCGTCGCGGACGATGTCCAGGTGGACGGTATTGCCGGGCGGGACCACGCCCACGTCGCGGGTGAGCTGGTTGTTGTCGGTGACCGGCTTGCCGTTCAGGCCCACGACCACGTCACCCGGCTTGAGGCCCGCCTTCTCAGCGGGGCCGTCCTTGACCACGTCCGCGAGCAGGGCGCCGCGCGTCGACTTGAGCCCGAGCTGCTGCACCATGTCGGAGGTGACCGCCTGCGGCTGGACGCCCAAGAACCCGCGCACCACCCGCCCCTTCTCCTTGAGCTGGGGCAGGATCTGCTTCACCACCGCGATGGGAATGGCGAAGCCGATGGTGTTGGCGCCGCTGATGATGGCGGCGTTGATGCCCACCACTTCGCCTTTCAAGTTGAAGAGCGGGCCGCCGGAGTTGCCGGGGTTGATCGACGCGTCGGTCTGCAGGTAGTCGCTGTAGGCGTTGCCGAACTGCGAGCGCTCCTTCGCGCTGATGATGCCTTGGGTGACCGTCGCCTGCAGGCCGAAGGGCTCGCCGATGGCCACCACGAAGTCGCCCACTTCCAAGGCGTCGGAGTCGCCCAGAGTCGCGTACTTGAGGGCGCCTACGTCCTTGCCTTCGATGCGCAGGAGCGCGACGTCAGCCTTGGGATCGTTGCCGACCACCTTGGCCTTGAACTCGCGGGCGCCGCCGGGCGCGCTCTCGTCGGTGATGACCTTGATCTCGTCCATCGGCCGGAACTTGCCGCGGTTGTTCTCGTCCTGCACCTCGACGACGTGGTTGTTGGTCAGGACGAGGCCGTCGCCGATCAAGAAGCCGGAGCCGAGGCCGTGGCGCTCCTGCTGGTCCTCTTGTGGGCCGCCCTGGCCGAAGAAGCGGAAGAACCGCTCCATCGGATCCTGCTGGTCGTCGTTGCCGCTGCCGTCGTCGTTGTTGTTGCTGTTGTCGTTGTCGTCCGGCTGCTGCATCCGGTTGCGCGGGACGCGGCGGGCCATGGCCGGACGGCGCGGCTTGAAGCGGGAATTGATGTTCACCACCACCGGCCGCAATTGCTTGATGAGCGGCGCGAGCGACGGGACGCCGGACGTGATGGGCTGCGATTGCCTCACGTCGGAAGCGGTGCTCGACCCGTTCGCGGCGTGTGCCTCGGAAGCGAGCATCGACGCATCGGTCGAGCGGTGCTGGAACGCCGAAACGAGGGGCAGCGCGGCCAGCGTTCCGAGGGAGCCTGCGCAGAGAGCAACGAGCACGGTGAAACGGCGGTGCATGAAACCTCCAGAAGGGGCGTTCCCGAAAAGAACAGCGCGGGCGCCCGAGCATTTCGGCGAACGAGCCCGCAAAAAAATCTCGGACCGTCTTTGTGGCGGGGAACGTAACCGGACGCGGCGCTGCGTCAAGACGCGCGCCGGTTTCATGTCCGCAAAGGAGATTGCCTGCTTGGGCTACGGCGAGGCGAGTGCCGCCGCCGATCGCGACGGCGAGCGACTCGAGAGTTCAGTGCTGCGAGTCGGAGGTGCCTTCGAGCTCGTCGCGGGTGGAGCGGAGGTCGTCGATGCCGATGCGGCGACCGCGGTGGTCCAGGATTTCCACCCGGGCGGCGTGCAGCGAATAGTAGAGCAGCCACCGTTCGGCGTCTGTCAAGCTGCCGGCGGGAAGCGCTTCGTCGATCTCTTCGAGCGTGAGAAAGCCGCGCCGGATGCCCCGCGTGAACAGCGCTTTGCGCGACTTGTG
>DASXHM010000170.1:0-10929 GCA_036488495.1 Myxococcales bacterium
TCATTCTCTCGCGCCGCGCGCGCCTGCGGCAAGGAAATGTCCAGCGATTTGTGGCTTGAACGTCGCTCCTTGACACACCCGGACGCCTGTGGGGGAATGGCCGTCAGCGTCTGCGTGCGTCAAGACCGCAACCGCGCCCACGGCCGCAGGGAGCAAGCAAAGATGAGTGAGCACGAGCAGCCAGCCGCGACCAATGCGGAAACCGATCCGGCCTTGGCAGAGAAGAAGGAGCCCAAGGTCATCAAGCGTTACACGAATCGCAAGCTCTACGACACCGTCGAAAGTCGGTATGTCACGCTCGATGAGATCGCGCAGATGATCAAGGCCGGCGCGGAAGTGAAGATCATCGACAACCGCAGCAAGGAAGACCTGACCTCGGTCACGCTGGCGCAGATCATCTTCGAAGAAGAGAAGAAGCGCTCCCAGATGCCGCTCGGGGTTCTGCGGGAGATCATCCGGCACGGCGGCGAGGCGGTGGCGGGCTTCTACCAGGAGAAGGCGGGGACGCTCGCGGGCAAGCTCGGCGAGCTCAAGACCAAGACCGACAGCCTGCGCGAGGACTTCGAGCAACGGGTGCGCGGGGTGACCGGCATCTTTCGCAAGAGCGAAGAAGGCACTTCCCCGTTGATGGCGGCGGGCGCGAGCGCGGTGGACGACCTGAAGACGAAGCTGGACGGCGCGGTCAAGCAGGCGGTGGATGCGATGGGCGGCCCGGGCGCACTTTCGTCGGAGATCGAGCGCCTGCACACGCGGCTGACCGAGCTGGAAAAGAAGCTGGAGCAGCTCGTCAAGTAGGCGCTCATGCTGAACGGTTTTCATCCTTCCGTCTCGCAATGGTTCGAGGCGCGCTACGGCACGCCCACCGAACCGCAGCTCCTCGGCTGGCCGCGGATCCA
The DNA here is from genome assembly GCA_036488495.1 of Myxococcales bacterium. Lineage (GTDB taxonomy): Bacteria > Myxococcota > Myxococcia > Myxococcales > 40CM-4-68-19 > 40CM-4-68-19. The sequence goes on from DASXHM010000170.1 coordinate 897, forward strand.
GAACCGCGAGGACACGCTGATTGCCGCGCCCACCGGGTCCGGCAAGACGCTGGCGGCTTTTCTCGCCTGCCTGGATTCGATGATCCACGAGGGCGAGGCCCTGCGGGACGAGACGCAGGTGCTCTACGTCTCGCCGCTCAAGGCGCTGGCGAACGATGTGCAGAAGAACCTGCTCGAGCCGCTCGCCGAATTGCGACAGCTTCCCGGCGTTCCGGCCATTCGCGCTTCGGTCCGCACGGGTGACACGCCGCAGTCGGAGCGGCAGGCGATGCTCAAGCACCCGCCGCACGTGCTGGTGACGACGCCGGAGTCGCTCTATCTCTTGCTCACCAGCGCGCGCGGCCGCGAGCTGCTCAAGACCGTCAAGACCTGCGTGGTGGACGAGATCCACGCGGTCGCGCGGGACAAGCGTGGAGCGCACCTGATGCTCTCCTTGGAGCGGCTGGACGCGCTCTGTGGCCGCCGTTGCACCCGGGTCGGGCTCTCCGCCACCCAGCGGCCCATCGAGGAGATTGGCCGCTTTCTCACCGGCGGCAGGCCCTGCGCAATCGTGGAGACGGGCACGCGCCGCGCGCTCGACCTTGCCATCGAAGTGCCGCGCGATGAGTTGTCCGCGGTGGCCTCCAAGGAGCAGCGCGAGGAGATGCACGAACGGGTCGCGCAGCTCGTCCTCGAGCACAAGACGACGCTCGTCTTCGTCAACACTCGCCGCCAGGTGGAGCGGGTGGCGTTCGCGCTCGCGCAGCGCCTCGGCGAGGACCAGGTGGTGGCGCACCACGGCAGCCTTGCGCGGCCGGTGCGGCTTCTGGCGGAAGAAAAGCTGAAGACCGGCAAGGTGCGCTGCGCGGTCGCCACCGCCTCGCTCGAGCTCGGCATCGACGTGGGCGCGGTGGATCTGGTGGTCCAGCTCGAGAGCCCGCGCAGCTTTTCGGTCGCGCTCCAGCGCGTGGGACGCGCATCGCACAGCCGCTACGGAACGCCCAAGGGCCGGCTTTTCCCTGCGACGCGCGACCAATTGGTCGAGTGCGCGGCGCTGGTGCGGGGCCTGCGCCAGGGATCGTTGGAGATCACCCGCATCCCGGAATGGCCGCTGGATGTGCTCGCCCAGCAGATCGTGGCGATGGCCGCCTGCGAGGAGCTGGACGAGACGCCGCTGTACGAGCTGGTTCGCCGGGCGTGGAACTATCGCAACCTGCCGCGCGACGAGTTCGACAAGCTCGTGGAGATGCACGCCGAGGGAGTGGCGCGCAGGGCGGGCAGGGCGCAGGGCGCGCGGCTCCATCGCGACGGCGTGAACAAGAAGGTGAAGGCGCGCCGCGGCTCGCGCATCGCCGCCATCACCAGCGGCGGCGCCATTCCGGAGACCGCGCAGTACGCGGTGGTGGCGGAGCCGGAAGGCATGACCATCGGCCAGGTCGACGAGGACTGGGCGGTGGAGAGCATGGCGGGCGACATCTTCCTGCTCGGGAACGAGAGCTGGAAGATCCGCCGCGTCGAGGCTGGCCGGGTGCGGGTGGAGAACGCCCACGGCGCGCCGCCTTCGGTGCCCTTCTGGAACGGCGAGGCACCCGGCCGCACTCCCGAATTGTCCGCCGACGTGGCCCGGCTGCGCGAAGAGATCGAGCCGCTCCTCGCCGACCCTGCGCGCGCGGTCGCCTTCCTGGTCGAGAATTGCGGCCTGCCGCCGGAAGGAGCAGAGCAGATCGTCCGCTACTTGCGCGCCGCGGTCGCTTCGCTGGGCGCGTTGCCGACGCAGAAGACGCTCATCGCCGAGCGCTTCTTCGACGACTCGGGAGGCATGCAGCTCATCGTGCACGCTCCCTTCGGGGCCCGGCAGAACCGCGCCTTCGGGCTCGCGCTGCGCAAGTGCTTCTGCCGCACATTCGATTTCGAGCTGCAGGCAGCGGCCACCGACGAAGGCGTGTTGCTCTCGCTCGGCCCGCAGAACAGCTTTCCGCTCGAGACCGTGTTCGACTTCCTCTCCCCGAACACGCTCGAGGAGATGCTCACCCAGGCAGCGCTGCGGGCCCCCATGTGGGCAGTTCGCTGGCGCTGGAACGCCACCCGGTCGCTGGCGGTGCTGCGCGCTCGGGCCGGGAAGAAGATTCCCTTCAACATCCTGCGCATGCGCACGGACGATCTGCTGGCGCAGGTGTTTCCCGCCCAGGCGCAGTGCCAGGAGCACGCGACCGGCACCATCGAGCCGCCCGACCATCCGCTGGTGCGCGAGACGTTGCGCGACTGCCTGACCGAGGCGATGGACCTGCCCGGCCTGCGTGACCTCGTCACCCGCATTCGCTCCGGCGAACTGAGGCTCCTCGCGCGCGACACCGCCGAGCCTTCGCCGCTCAGCCACGAAATCCTCAACTCCGCGCCGTACGCGTATCTCGATGATGCGCCCTTGGAAGAGCGCAGGTCGCGTGCGGTGCAGCTCCGTCGCTCGCTCGACCCGAAGGACGCCGCCGAGCTGGGCGCGCTCGATGCGGACGCCATTCGCGAAGTGGTGGAGAATGCGTTTCCCGACGTCCGCAATGCCGACGATCTGCACGACGCGCTTCTCACACTCTGCATGCTGCACGAGGTGCCGGAAGCGTGGCGCCGGTATCTGGACGAGCTTCGCGAAGCAGGGCGCGTCCTTTTGCGCGAGGGTGCGTGGCGGCCGGTCGAACGCGCGGATGCGGCGCTGGTCGACGCCGTGCGCGGTTGGCTCGGCATCCTCGGGCCGGTGACGGCGCCTGAAGTCGCGGCGAGGCTTCGCGTCCCCAACCTGGACGTCGAGCTCGCCCAGCTCGAGAGCGAAGGAGTGGTGTTGCGCGGCCGCTACCGCGCGGGCGCGCTGGAGACCGAATGGTGCGAGCGGACCCTGCTCGCGCGCATCCACTCGCGCACCCTGGGCCGGCTGCGCCGCGAGATCGAGCCCGCCTCCACCCAAGATTTCCTGCGCTTCCTCTTCCGCTGGCAGCACGTGCAGGACGGAACCCAGCTCCACGGCGCGCTCGGCCTTTCCGAAGTGCTCGCGCAGTTGCAAGGCTTCCAGGCGGCGGCGGGGGCGTGGGAGAGCGAGATCCTGCCTTCGCGGGTGGCGCGCTACGACAAGGCGCTCCTCGATCAGCTCTGCTTCTCGGGGGAGATCGTCTGGGGCCGCCTTGCCTGCCGCGACACCACCGCCGGCGAGCCTGTCCGAAGGACGCCGCCCGGACGAGCGACTCCCATCGCCATCGTCCGCCGCGAAGATCTCGAATGGCTCCTCGATGCCACCCGCGGCGCTCCGGAGCCGCTCGGCGATCGCGCGCGACTCTTGCTCGCGCTCCTGGAGCAGCGCGGCGCGCTCTTCCCGCATGAATTGCGCGCGACCCTGGGCGAGCACGGCCGGGAGCTGAACGGCATGCTCTGGGAGCTCGTCGCCTCGGGTCGCGCCACCTGCGACGGCATTGCCGCGCTGCGCTCGCTCCTCGACGGGAAGCCCCACGGCGCGAGCGGCCGGTGGTCGCTCTTGCGGCCGATGCAGGAGCCGCCCCGTGGCGCCTTCATCGAGCAGATGGCGCGGCAGTACCTGCGGCGCTACGGCATCGTCTTTCGCGATCTGCTCGCGCGAGAGCCGAAGAGCCCGCCTTGGCGCGAGCTCTTGCAGGTCTACCGCCGGCTGGAAGATCGCGGCGAGCTTCGCGGCGGCCGCTTCGCGCAGGCGTTCTCCGGCGAGCAGTTCGCGCTGGCCGAGGCGGTGGATGCTCTTCGGGCGGTGCGCAGGCTGCCGAAGAACGGCCGCGAGCGGGTGGCGGTCAGCGCTTGCGACCCGTTGAACCTCGCCGGCATCCTCACGCCCGGGCCGCGCATTCCGGCGCAGCTCCAGAACACCGTGGTGTACGTCGACGGGGTGCCGCAGCTCGAGCCGCAGCAGGAGTCCGCCTGACCGCAACGGCAACAGCGTAGGTGCTAAGCGGCCTGCGGCCGCCGCAGCACGGCAAAAGCGTAACCGCTCAGCCGCCTCTCGGCGGCCGCGGTCAGTGCGTCTGGGTGGCGGCTTCCTTCTTCTGCAGCTCGGCGATCTTCGCCGAGAGCCCTTCGAACACCTTCTCCAGCTCGTCGATCTTCCCTTCCAGCTTCCTCACGTCACCCGTGGTCGGGATGTTCATCGCGCCGAGCGCGGTCTGGGCGGCGACCGTGGCGGTGTTCTTGGCGTCCATGGCGGCGCTCACCGTCTTCTGCAGCGCGCCCATGAACTTCTCGTTGCCCAGGATCTGCGAGGCGAGCTTGCTCATCCGCTCCTCGCCGGTCTCGATCATCTTCTTGAACATGGGATTCTCGCGAATCATGCGTTTTCCAGTCGGTTCAGGGGACTGCGGCGCGGGTGTCAGCGGTCCGCGGCCCGCGAATGACGCAGATCTGAACCGAATTGCCGCGGCATGTCAAGGCGACGTTTTCGCGGCTCCGCCGCGCTCTGGCGCTCCATTGACGGTGCTCCGGCCGGTCACTAAAGTCCCGCGCCCTCATGAGCGCCCTCATCGAATCGATCCTCGGGCGGCGTCTCGTGGTGGTGACCGGCAAGGGCGGCACCGGCAAGAGCACACTTTCGGCCGCGCTTGCTTTGACAGCCGCCCGGCAGGGCAAGCGCACGCTCGTCTGCGAGGTGGCTGCGCGCGAGCGGGTCAGCGAGCTGTTCGGAAAGCCGCCGTCCGGGCCGAAGATCCATGAGCTGCTCCCGAATCTTTCCAGCGTCCAAGTCCGGCCGCGCGAGGCGATGCGCGAGTACGCGCTGATGACCCTCAAGTACGAAACCCTCTACAAGATCGCCTTCGAGAACCCGGCCGCCCGCTACTTCCTCGCCGCGGCGCCCTCGCTCTCCGAAATCGTCATGCTCGGCAAGGTGTGGTGGCACGCGGCGCACGACTTGGATCGCGGGAAGCCTCGCTGGGACGTGGTCATCCTCGATGCGCCGGCCACCGGCCACGGCTTGACGTTCCTCACCGTGCCCGAGGTGTTCTTGGGGCTCGTCGACGAAGGTCCCCTCGCGCGCGACATGCGCGGCATGCAGTCGATGCTGGCGGATCCGGAGCGCTGCGCCATCTGCATCGCGACCTTGCCGGAGGAAATGCCGGCGAACGAAGCCATCGAGCTCGATCAGGCGCTCCGCAAGCACGGCTTTCCCAAGGGCCCGCTCTTCTTGAACGCGTGTTTCGACAGCCGCTTCTCGCCGGCGGAGGTGGCGGCGGTCACCCGCGGCGGGCCGCTCTTGCTCGCAGCCGGCGAAGCGGCCGACAACCACGAGTCGCGGGCGCAGCTCACCACCCACTACGAAAAAGTGCTGCGCGGGGCGGTGCCGAGGGAGGTGGTGAAGGTGCCGTTCCTCTTCGACCGTGGAGGCTTCGGCCTCGCCGCGGTGGAGAAGGTGGCGCAAGCCATCTTTGCCGCTGCGTGAAGTTGCTCGAGCTCTTGCGCGGCCGCGCGGTCGTGTGCTGCGTCGGCTCGGGCGGAGTCGGCAAGACCACCACCGCCGCCGCCATTGGCCTGCAGGCCGCCGCCGAGGGAAAACGCGTCCTCGTCATGACCATCGACCCTGCGCGGCGGCTCGCCAACAGCCTCGGCCTCAAGGAGCTGGGAAATCTCGAGACGCGCATCGACCCAAAGCTGGTCCCGAAGGGCGAGTTGTGGGCGATGATGCTCGACTTGAAGCGCTCCTGGGACGACCTCGTCAAAGGGCAAGCGCGCAGCGTCGAGCAAGCCGAGCGCATCCTCAAGAATCGCATCTACGAGTCGCTCTCCACCGCCATGGCCGGCTCGCTCGAGTACATCGCGATGGAGAAGGTGTACGAAGTGCACGCGAGCGGCCGCTACGATCTGGTCGTCCTCGACACTCCGCCCACCACCAACGCGATGGATTTTCTCCATGCGGCAGATCGCATCCTGGACGTACTCGACAACAGCGCCTTCAAGATCCTCTTCGGGCCGATGATGAAGGCCGGGAAGTTCGGGCTCAAGCTCTTCGCCGCTCCGTCCGGCATCGTCTTGCGCACGCTGGCGCGGTTCACCGGGGCTGCGTTCTTGCGCGAGCTGTCGGACTTCCTGATGGCGTTCGAAGGGCTCTTCGACGGGTTCAAGGAGCGCGCGGGAAAAGTGCGGGCGCTGCTCAAGTCGAAAGCGGTCGCGTTCGTGCTGGTCACGAGCCCGAACCCGCTCACCATCCAGGAAGCGCTCTTCTTCCACCGCGCGCTGAAGGACGACGGCATCGCCACCGCGGCGGTGGTGGTCAACCGCGTGCAGCGCGATCCGAAGCGCCAGGGCGGGCCGGACAACGTCGCGGCGCTCCGTGAGGCGCTGACACTGGCGCAGATCAAGGACCAGGACGGCCTCGCCGAAAGGCTCTGTCAGACGCTCACCGAGCAGACGACGCTCGCGGACGTGGACCGCCGCGAAGTTGCGCGGCTGCGGCGTGAATTGGCCGGGGTTCCGCTCTTCCAGGTGCCGAGACTGCGGAAGGACGTTCACGATCTGGCCGGGTTGTGGCAGATCGACAGCTTCCTCGCGAGCGCAACCGGAGGCGAGTGATGTTCCACAGCGCATCCATCGAGCTGCCCACCAGCAAGAAGCACGAGATGATCGACGTGACGAAGCGCGTCCGCGCGGTGGTGGCCGCAAGCGGCATCCAGAACGGGTTGTGCTCCGTCTACTGCGGGCACACCACCGGCGCCGTCACCATCAACGAGAACACCGATCCGCACGTGCAGACCGACATCCTGAACGCGCTCGACCGGGCGGTGCCGGCGGACGAGAAGTACTACAAGCACGACGACGGCAACGCGGCGGCGCACGCCAAGGCTGCGGTGCTGGGGTTCTCCGAAACCGTGCCGGTGCAGGGCGGCAAGCTCGGGCTCGGCACCTGGCAGGCCATCTACTTCTGCGAGTTCGACGGGCCGAGGAATCGCAAGCTGGTCGTGACGGTGCTGGGGTGAAACCCGCCGTAGGGGCGCTCGAGCGGAAATTGCCGACGGCGCTCGCGGGCACGCGAGTCGCTGCGGTAGCGCCCAGGGCCGCAATGATGGCTGCGCTCGCGCTCGCCGCCTGCGCGCATTCTGCGCAGAAGGTCGACATCCGCGAGCCGATGATTGTGACCGCCGCTCCCCCTGCGCTCGCGCCACTGGCCGATCTGGATGCTGCGACGCTGTTCGACAAAGGAACGCGCAGCTTCAAGGACGGCGACTTCACGCAGGCCGCGCAAGCGTTCGATCGCCTCTGGCAAGCCTTTCCCGATTCGCCGCAAGCGCCGCAGGCGCTCTGGAACGCCGCGCTCTCCTACGAGCGGCTGGCGCGTTACGACGAGTCGCTGCGCCGGCTGACAGCCTATCTGGCCGTGCACGACGAGCCGGAGGCGCAGTTCCACGCCGCCTATGCCGAATACCAGCTTCATCGGCTCGACTCGGCGGTCGCGCGGCTCGAAGCGCTCCGGCGCAGAAGCGATTTGAAGCCAAGGCTGCGCGTCGAGGCGCTGCTGCAGGAAGGCGTGTGCAAGATCGAGAGCGGTGCGCGCGTACCCGGTGAAGATCTGGTGCGCGAGGCGGTGGCCGAAGCCGGAAAGCTCGACGACCCGGAGCCCGCGCTTCTCGCCGAAGCCGACTTCTGGCTGGGCGAGGGCGAGCGAACCGGCTTTTTGGCCATCGCCATCGATCCGTCGCGGATGGACGAGGCAAAGCTGCAGGAGGCCATCGAGACGAAGTCGCGCTTCTTGCTCTCCGCCGAGGATCATTACCTGCATGCCATCCGCCGCGGCGACGGCGAGTGGGCGACCGCGGCCGGCTTTCGCATCGGCGAGATGTACGAGGCGTTTTACGGCGAGCTCGTCCAAGCGCCCTTGCCGAACGGGCTCACGCAAGAGCAGCGCGCGCTGTACTCGCAAGAACTGCGCGCGAAAGTGCGGCGGCTCGTCGACAAGGCCATCCGCATCTACGAAGAGACGTTGCAGCAAGGCGGCAAGGGCGCCTATCGCGCGAAGACGCAGGACGCGCTCTCGCGGCTGCGCAAGCTTCTGCTCGAGACTTCATAGATGTCGCTGCTCCACGCGCGCGGGCTCGCGGTCCGCTACGGGCCGAAGGTGCTGTTCGAGGAGGCGAGCTTCGCCCTCGGTCATCACGATCGCGCGGGTCTGATCGGCCCGAACGGCAGCGGGAAGTCGACGTTGATGAAGGTGCTGGCCGGGCGCATCGAGCCCGACACTGGGTCGGTGCAGCTCGTCCGGCGCGCTCGCGCGGGATATCTGCCGCAGGAATTGTCGGAGCTGCCGCCGGGATCGGTCATCGAAGGCGTGCTCGCGTCGGTGCCCGGCCGGGTCTTTCTCGAAGAACGCATCGAGGCGGCGCAGGCTGCGCTGGACAAAGCCGCCTCCGAAGCAGAGCAGCTCGAGCTGGGCGGTGAGCTGGCGGAGCTGCACGAAGAGCTCGCCCATCACGATGAGCTCTACGGCCGCCACCGCGCCGAGGAGATCCTGACCGGTCTCGGCTTCAACCAGGCGCGTTTTTCCCAACCCGCCACCCAGCTCTCCGGCGGCTGGAAGATGCGCGCCGCGCTGGGAGCGCTGCTGCTGCAGGACCCCGAGCTCTTGCTCCTCGACGAGCCCACCAATCACCTGGACGTGCCGACCCTGGAATGGTTCGACGGCTTCCTCAAGCGCTCGCGCAAGGCGCTCTTGCTGGTCTCGCACGACCGCGAATTCTTGGACCGGCAGATCGATCGCGTGGTTTCGCTCGAGCCGGAAGGCCTGCGCACGTATTCCGGCAATTACGAGCGCTATCTCGAGCTGCGCGCTGCCGAGGAGGAGCAGCTCGAAGCGCAGGCCTCGAAGCAGGCGAAGCGCCGCGCCCAGATGGAAGCCTTCATCGAACGCTTCCGCGCCAAGGCGACCAAAGCGCGGCAGGTGCAGAGCCGGGTGAAGCTGCTCGAGAAGGAAGAGGTGGTGCAGGTGCGCGAGGAGCGCGCCACGGTGCGCTTCCGCTTTCCCGAGGCGCCGCGGTCCGGGCGGGAAGTGGCGCGGCTCGAGAACGTGCGCAAGTCGTACGGCGATCGGATCATCTATTCGGGATTGAATGCGCAGGTGCTGCGCGGAGAGCGCATCGGCGTGGTCGGCTTGAACGGCGCCGGCAAGACCACGCTCTTGCGCCTCCTCGCCCAGGAGCTGCATCCGGACGAAGGCAGCGTGACGCTCGGCCACAACGTCGAGCTCGGCTATTTCGCCCAGCACCACACCGAATTGTTGAACCCCGCGCGCACCATCCTCGAAGAAGTGCATGGCCTCGTGCCGACGCAGCCTCAGTCGTGGGTGCGCGGGGTCTTGGGCTCGTTCCTCTTTTCCGGCGACGACGTCGACAAGCGCATCGGCGTTCTCTCCGGCGGCGAGCGGGCCCGGGTGTCACTCGCGCGGCTTCTGGTCGTGCCCTCGAACTTCCTCTTGATGGACGAGCCGACCAACCACCTCGACCTGGATTCGTCGGAAGCGCTGATCGATGCGTTGACCGGGTATGAGGGAACGCTGCTCTTCGTTTCGCACAACCGCAGCTTCGTGAATGGCCTCGCGACCCAAATCTGGGAGGTGCGGGAAGGAATGGTGGACGCCCAGCCGGGCGATCTCGACGACTGGTTCGCGCGCCGAAAGACGGCCGAGATCGCGACGCCAGCGGTGGAGCGGCAAACCGCGGGCGGGCAGGGCGCGCAGGCCCGCCGCGAACGCGCGCAGCTTCGCGAGCAGCGGGAAAAGGCGCTGGGGCCGATCAAGAAGCAGATCGCGCAGCTCGAGGCGCGCATCGCCGCGCTCGAAGAGGAGAAGAAGAACGCCGAGGCCCAGCTCGCCGATCCAGCGGTGTTCGCCGACGCCGCCCGATCCACGCCGCTCGTCACCGCGTACCGCGACGCTTCGCAGAAGCTCGAGGAGCTGTACGCGCGCTGGGAGCACCAACAGGAAGAGCTGGAGGCCGCTCAGGCGGCGATCGAGTCGTGAGCCGGGCTTTGGTCGCGTGGGGTTTGCGCACACTTCGGCGGACGCGCGGCGCTT
>DASXHM010000179.1:0-11090 GCA_036488495.1 Myxococcales bacterium
ATCCCGAGCGCCCAGGCGGCGCCGTCGCGCGTCTCGTCGAACTCCGCCGCCCGCGCGAACACCGCGATCAACGCGGCCTGCGCAGCGTCCTCCGCGTCACCCGGGCCGGCATACCGTTCAGTGAACGCGCGCAAGAGGGGCCAAAGGACGGCGAAGGCCGGGCGAAACGCCTCCCGGTCTCCGTCCTTGAGCCGAACCAGGAGCCGTGTCAGCTCCGCGCGATCCACTACTTTTTCAGCGGGCAGTCCGGAAGGGGGCAGTGTTCGCCGCAGGGCGCAGAGCCGTGCGACTGCATCGCCTTCGCCCCCGCCCAACCCACCGCGGGCACCGCCAGTGCCACCGCCAACAGCGCCCCAAGCATCTTCTTCTTCATCTTCGTCCTCCTGTCCGGCGGCCCTTGGCGCGGCGGACTTTTCCGCGCCCCATGCGCGGCCTTTCCCTCTCTAGGCGCGGGCCGCCACAAGCGTGACACATCGAGCTTGCGGCGTGATAGAGACCGCCACCCATGCAGAGCCTCCTCCTTGCGCTGCTTCTGGCCGCTCGACCCTTCAGCCCCGAAGAGCTTTTGCAGACCCGCAGGCCGGACGACGTGCGCGTCTCACCGGACGGCAAGTGGGCGTCGGTGACGGTGCGGCAGAAGGACCTCGATTCCAACAAGGACCTGAAGGACATCTGGCTTCTGCCGCTGCACGGCGGTGAAGCGCGGCAGTTCACTCGCAACGGCAAGAGCGAGCACGCGCGCTGGTCTCCCGACGGCAAGCAGATCCTGGTCACGCGCGACGGCCAGCTCTGGTTGTATGCGCTGGACGGAGGCGACGGCGAGAAGATCACTTCGCTCTCGACCGGCGCCGATGGCGGTATCTTCTCGCCGGACGGCAAGGCCATCGCGTTCACCAGCGACGTGTACCCGCAATGCACGCCGGATGGATCGCGGCAGCGCGCAGCATCGGAGGAGACGGCTTTGCCGGCGACGGGCGGAGTGCGAACGCGCGCAGCATTGGAAGACGCTTGCAACAAGGGCGTTGCCGAAGAACGGGCGAAGGGAACGAAGGCGCGCATCGTCGACCATCTCTTCGCGCGCCATTGGACGGAGTGGAAGGAAGGCAAGCGCACTCACCTGTTCGTCCTGACTCCCAACAGCGAGCCGCGCGATCTCACGCCGGGCGATCAGGATTGGCCGGTCTTCAGCCTCGGTGGCGGCGACGATTACGAATTCACGCCGAGCGGCGGTCTCATCGTCCATTCCAAGCCTGCCGCAAAGGAAGCGTGGAGCACGAACGGCGACCTTTATCTTTTCGACGCGAATCGGCCGGCCCAGAACCTCACCCAAACGAACACCGGCGACGACGCCCAACCGCGGCTGAGTCCCGACGGCCGTGTGCTGGCCTGGACCGCCCAGCGCCGCGACGGCTACGAATCCGATCAATGGAAGCTGCGGCTGCGCGACCTGGCCGGCCGCAGCGAGCACACGGTCGACTTCGACACCAACGACGCGGGCACCATCGTCTGGCGGCGCGATTCCAAGGGGCTCGTCGTCTCGGTCATCGAGAACGCGCGTATCTGGCTCGAGGCGGTGGGGCTGGACGGGTCGCACCGTCGCTTCTCGCCGGCGCCGCTCGCGCCCGATTTCGACCTCGCACCCGACGGCAGCGCGGTGGTGGCCATGGCCGGAATCACCCACGCGCCGGAGGTCTTCGTGGTCCCGCCCGGCGGCCAGCCACAACGGCTCTCGCACTTCAACGACGCGCAATACAAAGACCTCGACCTGGGCACCGCCGAAGACCTGTGGGTCACCGCAAAAGACGGCGCGAAGATCCACTCCTGGGTCGTGCGCCCGGCGGGCAATCCGCGCGCGCCGCTGCTCGTCTTGATCCACGGCGGCCCGCAAGGCTCCTGGGAAGACGCCTGGAGCATGCGCTGGAACATGGCTGCCTTCGCAGCCCGCGGCTACGTGGTGGTGGCGACCGACTTCCACGGTTCGAGCGGCTACGGCCAGAAGTTCAAGGAGGAGATCAGCGGCGACTGGGGCGGGCTCGCCTACGACGACATCCAGCGCGCGACCGACGCCGCCTTGAAGCTGCCCAACGTCGCAGGGCTCGGCTGCGCCGCGGGGGCTTCTTTCGGCGGCTACATGATCGACTGGATCGCCGGCCACACCGACCGCTTCAAGTGCCTCGTCTCCCACGACGGCGTCTTCGACCTGGTGAGTGAATACGGCTCGACCGAAGAGCTTTGGTTTCCGGAATGGGAATTCCGCGGGCCTTATTGGCAGAACCCGAAGCAGTACGACAAGTTCAGCCCCAGCCATTACGTGGAAAACTTCCGCACCCCGACCCTCGTCGTCCAAGGCGAATTGGATTACCGGGTGCCGGTCGAACAAGGGCTCGGAATGTTCACCGCGCTGCAGCGGCGGGGCATCGAATCCAAGCTCCTCTATTTCCCCGACGAAGGCCATTGGGTCTTGAAGCCGCGCAACAGCCAGCTCTGGTACCACACGGTGCTCGATTGGATCGACGGTCACGCCCGCCCGCGCACGGCTTCGGCGAAATAGCTTGGGGACGGTTTCGTAAGCTCGACTTTTGGGAGACATCGCGAATGAAACGATTGCTGGTCGCATTGGTTTGCATTGCCGCCTGCCATGGCGCGGACACGAAGCCTTCCACCGAATCCAACGCGCAGACGCCCTCGCCGGCGAAGCCGCCGGCCCGCGAAGTGAGCGGAGCGCCCGGAACGTCGCCGCCCGCCGGACAACCCGGAACCGGCCCGGCTTCAACGCAGCCCATCACCGCGTCACAGCAGGTGCCGCCGGAGCCGCAGCCCATCGACGAGAGCGTGATGGACAAGAGCGCCGATGCGTGCAGCAATTTCTATCAATACGCCTGCGGCGGTTGGCTGAAGGTGACGCCCATTCCCGAAGACCGAGCCAATTGGGGACGCGGTTTCTCCGAGATCCACCAGCGCAACGAAGCCTTGCTGCACGAGATCATGGAGAAGGACGCCAAGGGTGAAACCGACCCTGCCGACCCGTTCGCGAAGAAGGTGGGCGATTACTACGCCGCCTGCATGGACGAAGAGAAGGCCGAGACTGGCTCCTTGGAGACGCTCAAAGCCGAGCTCGCGAAGATCAACCGCATCCACGACAAGAAGGCGCTCGCCACCGAAGTGGGCCTCTTGCAGGCGGTGGGCGCGAACGCGTTCTTCGGCTTCGGCTCGCAGCAGGACTTCAAGGACGCGACGCAGGTGATCGGCGGCGCGGACCAGGGCGGGCTCGGCCTGCCCGACCGCGATTACTATTTCGACAGCGACAAGAAGCCGCTGCGCGATCTCTATGTCGACCACGTCGCCAAGATGCTGCAGCTCGCGGGAGAGCCGGCCGCCCAGGCGAAGAAAGAAGCGGGCGCCATCATGAAGCTGGAGACGGCGCTGGCCAAGGTCTCGATGGACAAGGTGAAGCGGCGCGATCCGTACGCCATCTACAACCGCATCGATCGGCAGGGCCTGGAAAAGGCGGCCCCGCACTTCGATTGGAACGAATACTTCGTCGCGCTCGGGGACAATGACGTCACCGCCATCAGCGTCGCCGTGCCCGACTTCTTCAAGGGCATGGACAAGATTCTGGCCAAGCCGGATTGGAAGACGCTGCAGGCGTATCTGCGCTGGAAGGCCATCGAGGGGTCGCAGGATACGTTGGGCAAGGCGTTCGTCGAGGAGGCGTTCCGGATGACCAGCGCCCTCACCGGCGCCAAGGCCATCCTGCCGCGCTGGAAGCGCTGCGTGGCGCAGACCGACCGCGCTCTCGGCGAGGCGTCGGGCCGCACCTTCGTCACCACCACCATCGGAGACGAGGGCAAGGCCAAGGCGAAAGACATCATCGAAGGCATCGAAGACGCTTTCCAGCGCAACCTCGCCACCGTCGAATGGATGGACGACGCCGCCCGCAAGGCGTCGCTGGAGAAGCTCGAGAAGATCAACAACAAGGTCGCGTATCCCTCGAAGTGGCGCGATTACTCCACCATGGAGATTGGCCGCGAATCGCCTTTGGCCAATGCCATCGCGGCAGCGCGGTTCGAGACCAAGCGCGATTTGAACAAGATTGGGAAGCCGGTCGATCGCGGCGAATGGGGAATGACGCCACCCACCGTCAACGCCTATTACAACCCGCTGCTCAACGAAATGGTGTTCCCCGCCGGCATCCTCCAATCGCCGTTCTTCAAGACCGACGCCGCCACCGCCGCGAACTACGGTGGCGAAGGAATGGTCATGGGCCACGAATTGACCCACGGCTTCGACGACCAGGGCCGGCAGTTCGACGGCAACGGCAACCTGCGCGAGTGGTGGTCGAAGGAAGTCAGCGACAAGTTCAAAGAGCGGGCGGCGTGCGTCGCCAAGCAGTACGACGGCTACGAGGCGACGCCGGGCGTGCATTTGAATGGCAAGCTGACGCTGGGTGAAAACCTGGCCGATATCGGCGGCCTCAAGCTCGCGCTCTCCGCGCTGCACAAGCGCCTGGGCGACAAAGCAACGCCCGATACCGACCGCAACTTCTTCATCGCCTTCGCGCAGACCTGGTGCACCAACTCGCGGCCCGAGCAGCTCAAGCTGCAGGCGGCCACCAACCCCCACTCGACGCCGATGTGGCGGGTGAACGGGCCAGTGAGCGACAATCCGGACTTCGCCAAGGCGTTCTCCTGCAAGGACGGCTCGCCGATGGCGCCGCCCAACCGCTGCGGGGTCTGGTAGCGCCGACATGGCGCCGCTTGCACCGTTCCGCGGGCGGCGCTAGGAGAAACGAATGGATCCGGGAACCCTCGCCATTCTGCTGCACAGCCTCATCCCCATCATCGCCGTCCTGGCGGTGTTCGGGTTCCCCGTCGGCATCATCTTCGTCAACAAGAACCACAAGCTGCGGATGAGGGAGCTGGAACTGGAGGCGATGCACGTGCCCGCCAGCACCGACCAGCGCCTCAAGGCCATCGAGGAGCGGTTGTCGATCATCGAGTCCGCGCTGACCGGCGCGCCGATTCGGCCGGCCCTGCCGAGCGCACAGGAGCGGGCGGCGCTGGTGGAAGGGCCACCGACTCGCGTTCGTACGCCGTGAGCGTTATCGTCCGCGCCTGCCGCTGAGCGGCGGCGAAAAGGTCGTGCGCCTCGAACCGTTGCGGGGTAAGAACGATCCCGGTAGCGCGTCCGGATCTGGTGGCCGGCCCGGTCTTCAAAACCGGTGGCACGTGCCGAGAGGCGCGTTCGGTGGGTTCGATTCCCATGCGCTACCGCCACCGAAACGCAAGAGCGAGCGGCGCAGCCGCGACCAAAACGCGCGTTGCCGGCCCGCGATCCCCGCGATTAGTTTGCGACCGCAGACGGGAAATGCTTCATCAACTCAAGCGCAGCTTCACGGATCCGTCGCTCGAGATCGGCGCGTTTCGAGGGCAGCGCATGTGTCAGGTCCGCCATGCGTTGGCCGATGGCTGCGAGCGCTTTCATGCGGACGGGTAACGCACAGTTGGTCGTGCGCGCAACGAGGCCTCCGAACGACAACGGGGCCGCGAACTCGAAGATATTGCCATCGGTGCACACAACGATCTCGTCATCATCGATGGGGCCTTTTACGTCGCTAAGGACCGCATCCCATAGACCGTCCAATGCGTCGACGGTCTCGGACGTGATCGGAACGGAGTTCGTTTCGATCCGCAGAGGCTCACTTCGCCGGGACGTGATGCGTCGGAAAGCCAGCATGTCGTCGCGCGTGACATACACGAACCACGGTCGGCTGAACGCCGGGAATTTCATCATCTGCAACTGGACGCGTCTGTCCAGGATAAGCGCACGGATGAGCCGCTTCTGCGCGTCATCGTGCCATCCGGTTGGGACCGGCTCGAGATGATCGAGCGGCGCACCTTCTGCCTGCCAATCTCGCTCCAGAAGATCGCGCGCCGAAGGACCCGACGCGCAGGCCACAAGCAGCATTGCGAGGGCCAGCGACATCAGGAGAACCTGCGGCCAGCGAAAGTAAAGCTACGACGTGGTACCGACGCGACCGCCCTCATCCAGTGACTCCACGAACCATTCGCGTAAGGAACATCTCCGACACGCAGGCGCCAATCACGCGACACGCCGTGCCTCGCTCAGAACGCGCTCACGAATGCGTGGTTTCAGGCCAGACGCCATCACGAGGTCGACGCGGCGGCCGAGGATTTCTTCGAGTCGCTGCTGAATTTGGACATATCCAATCAACCCAGGGGTGTCGCTGAACTCGACGAGCAGATCGACGTCGCTCTGCTGCCGCGCGTCTCCGCGTGCTGTGGAGCCGAACACATCGAGTGAACGCACTCCCCGCGAGCGCAACTCCGCGACATGTGGCGCCAGCTGTTGGGTCACCTCATCCACCGTCAGGCCTGCCATGACGGCAATCTATCGAGACTCACGCGCGTGTCCAACATGACTGACCGGTGCGCGAACGGTCGAGTGGCATGGATCCCGCGTACTACCCGCGCGGAAGCTCAATGCGGAGATCGAGCGCGAATGGTTCGGGATGACCGACCACCACACGGCGCCTGAAGTCGGGGTGCGCGGGGTTGATGAGATAGTTGTACTCGTATGGCATCGGCACGGACGGAACGCGCAGCACGATGGACCGATTCTCAGCCGCCCAGCGTGAACCGAACGCCGCCAACTCAGGAGGCGGCTGAGGGTCACGCCAGTTCGGAGAGATAGTAGTCGGATCGAGCGTCTCGACGAGTTCGTCCGCAAAATCCGCGCCGATGAACACCAAGTCGGCGGGAAGCA
The DNA here is from genome assembly GCA_036488495.1 of Myxococcales bacterium. Classification (GTDB taxonomy): domain Bacteria; phylum Myxococcota; class Myxococcia; order Myxococcales; family 40CM-4-68-19; genus 40CM-4-68-19. The sequence goes on from DASXHM010000179.1 coordinate 6,787, forward strand.
GGTCTGAATCCGTATGGACCAGCTTTTCGAGCAGCGCCAGCGAACGCGAGGATGAGGTGTAAACCATCCGCGTTCCCCGGAAGTTCCACCGCCCGCCATACAGACGCGCGCCTTCGCCGTCGAACGCAGTATGCTCGCTGCTGCAAAGGCGCCAGACGTTCATGCAGGAGCTCTAACGGCTACGCGAACGTCCCGTGCGCGATGCGGCCCAACTCGTCCAAGACGGCCTGCGTGCCAAGGTCGGTGTCGAGGAGGGTCATCGGCACTTGTCCGAGAGCGCGGTTCTCGCGACCCAGCCAGGTCCTCGCTTTTTTTTCATCGCGAAAAACCGATTCGGCTGCCGCAACCACTCGCGCAAGCCGAGCGAGGCGCTCGGACTCCTCCGCGGTGAGCCGGTTTCGCGCGGTGGCTCGGGGGCCGCCCTCGAGTCGCCGTTGTAGCGTGCGCTTGTTCAAATGAGTGACCTCCGCCAAGGTATCGAGGCCGCCCACCGTCTCCATGATCGCCACCAGAACTCGCGTCGAAAATCCCTCGCGAATCAGGCCGACGAGATCCCGTTCCGTCCGGGGGCGAGAGCCAAGCGCCGCCTCACCGCCCAGGAGCCGGATGACCTCGTGCCAATCTGACCCCACGCTCGCCTCCGTGACAGATGACGTAGAATAGCGCGTCAGGTGTCACACTGCAACCACCAACTGGCTGAACTATGGGGATGGCGCGGCTACCGATTGAAGTACGGATCCAGCACGCGCACCTGGGTGATGGCGTCCACCGGCAACCCGTTGCGCTCCGCCGCCTTCCGCACCGCCTCCGGATCGGGCGCGTCGTAGATGCAGAAAGTCTTCGTCTTGCTCTCGTCGACATACGAGTGCAGCCACGTCACGCCCAGCGCGGCGTTTCGCTCCACCACTTTCGCGGCGATGGCTGCGCCTTCGGCGTCCGGCTTGATCGGCATTCCGTTGGGAAACTTCCTCTCCACCACGTATCTCGGCATCGTTCGCTCTCCTCGCGTCGGAAGCATCGACGCTGCTGCGAGCAGCGGCGGTCGGCGCTGGCTTTACGGGTTGACCGCCGCCGCGCCGGTTTGTCTCACCGCCGCGCGCCTGCTCACGCAATTTCCCGCTGCATCGCACTCGCCTGCCCTGCTCGCACAGGACGAGCCCTCCGGCATCTTCTGAAAACGCCACGCCGCGTCGCCGCTGACGCAGATCATCGCCTGGCAAGCTCTTGTGGTGGGCGGCGGCCGCTCGCACACGGCGCTCGGGGTCTGGGAGCCACACGCGGCACAGAGCGCCGCCAGCATCATCGTCGTCTGGAGTGTCGTCACACCCGCATGACGCGCCGCCGCTTTCCTTGTCTCACGCGCGAATCGCCGCGCGCGTTCGAGCGTCCCACCGGCAGCGTTTGCGCGCGGAAAGCAGACGATGCAAAGCGATGATGCTGTAGGGGCGCAGCGACAGCGGAATCCAGTCTGGAAGGTGGTCGAGCACGCGCAAGCGGCTCATCCGCGCTTCACCGTCGATACGAGCCGTTTCGCCGAACACCACGCATCGAAACCGGATCCAAAGTACGCCGACGATCTGTACCTCGCGTTCGCGTGCGCGACAGGTGATCGCGCCGCGCTGGCGGTGTTCGAGGAGCGCCATCTGTCGTGTGTGGGGCAGTGGATCGCGAAGCTGCGTGAGCAGCCGGCGTTCGTGGACGAAGTGCGACAGCGCGTCAGCGAGCGGCTCTTGCTCGGGGTCTCTCCGAAGATTCTCGATTATTCGGGCAAAGGGCCTCTGGGCGCGTGGACGCGGGTTGCCGCCATGCGCGCAGCGCTCGACCTGCTCGAAGAGCAGAAGCGCGGCGGTGGCGACGACGAAACGGAGTCGCTGGCGGTGGCCATCGATCCCGAGCTGATGATCATCCGCGAGCGGCACCTGCCGCAATTCCGGGCGGCCTTTCGCGGCGCGCTCGAGGCGCTTGACGCGCGCGAGCGCAACCTGCTCCGCTTCCACCTCATCGACGGCCTCAACATCGGCAGCATCGGGAAGATCATCGGCAAGAGCCGCGCCACGGTGGGACGCATGGTCATCGGATGCCGGCAGAAGGTCTTCGAAGAGACGCGCCGCAGGCTGGTCGAGCTCTGCGGCGCGCCGGTCGACGACGTGCGCAGCTTGATGCGGCTTCTGCAAAGCCAGCTCGACGTGAGCATCGGCCGCTTCCTGCGAGAGGACGGCGCCGGTTGACGTGCCTCTCCGCCGACGAGGTGAACGCCATTGCCGCGGGTCTGCTCGACGCGGCCGCAAGCTCACGCGCGCATCTGCATCTCGACCAATGCGGATCCTGCCGCAAGCTCGTGGCCGCGGTCGCCGACTCCGGCGCGCAAGAGACGCCGCGCTCGGGCGCGGTGGTGCGCGAACGGATGCCGATCGGACGCGGAACCGTGATCGGCCGTTACGTCGTCGACCGGGTCCTCGGCGCAGGCGGCATGGGCGTCGTCTACGCGGCGCACGACCCCGAGCTCGATCGGCCGGTGGCGCTGAAGCTCCTCCACGAGGCCGATGCCGAGGGCGAGCCGTGCGAGGACCGGCTGCGCCAGGAAGCGCGGGCGATGGCGCGCCTCGATCACGCGAACGTGCTGCGCGTCCACGATGTCGGGCGCCACGGTGACCGCACCTTCATTGCGATGGAGTTCGTGGAAGGACGAACGCTCCGGCGCTGGCTCGTGGAGGAGCCGCGCTCGACCGCGGCCATCGTCGAGGTGCTGGTCCGCGCCGGACGCGGGCTGTGCGCGGCGCACGAGGCCGGCATCCTCCACGGCGACTTCAAGCCGGACAATGTCTTCATCTCTTCGCAGGGCTGCGTGGTGGTCGGCGATTTCGGCCTTGCCCGGCCGCTCGAGCAGCCGTGGCAGGACGACGACATCGGCGGGACCCCGGCGTACCTCGCCCCCGAGGTGCTGGCCGGCGCGCGGCCCGCGGCAGCGAGCGATCAATTCTCGTTCTGCGTCTCCTTCTGGGAAGCTGTCCACGGAGCGCGTCCGGGTCGGAGGTTTGCGCATTCGCCAGACGTTCCGCGCTGGCTCCGCCGGGCTCTGATGCGCGGCCTGCATCCGGACGCTGCTGCGCGCCATCCGTCGCTCGCCGCGCTCCTCGACGACATCGAGCGCGCGCCGCGCCGGCAGAAGCAAATCGCCGCGGGCGCCGCGTTCTTCATCGCCGCGGCCGGCGCGGCCACGATGTTCTTGCACTAGCGGCGCTGGCGGTAACGCGTGCGCGGAAGAAGGCGCACGTCCCGTTCAACGATTCAACGCCGTTCCGTGATGGGCAGATCGACGTGGCTGGTCGAGCGGAAGGTCACGCGCAACGGAGTCCCGGCGTCTTTCGCCAGGCTTTGATCGCTGACCTCCCGCGCGCTGCCATAATTGATCTGGCGGCCCAAGTCCTTGATCACCCGCACGACCGCCACCACCCGATCGCCGGGCTGCAAGAGATGGCTCATCACCCGCATCGCCTCGAAATCGACCGAATGCCCGCGCAGCCTGCTCCACCAAGGGGCGAGCGCGAAATACTGCCCTGCGCGATTCAATGCATAGAGATCGATTTCGCAATCGAAGCTGGACTTGTTCGTCTCGAAGTCGAGGTGACCCTTGAAGAGCCCGCTTATTTCGGTCGGCTTCTCCACGGGCTGTGTTTCGATGGCGAAGCCGTTCCAGGTGTCGATGGCGGTGTCGAGGTATTTGCCACCCGGCGCCTTGCGGTCCACGTCGCTGCGATCCTTGAAGTCCACTTCGACGGTCCGATCTTTCCCGAGTTCGAGGCGCTGCGTCGTTTGCGCCATCGCCTCGAGCGAAGCCGCGTGCCGCCATTGGTTGGCGCCGGTCACTTCGTAATTCACCCGATCGGTAAGCAGCGCGGGCCGCGGCTTCCCTTTCAACACGTAGTCGAACCATTGATACCGCAGCTCTTCGAGGTCGATTTTCGCGGCCTCATCGAGGGGGTATCCATCGATTTCGCTCTCGTTCTGCCCGCGACGGGTGAGCGTGCCGTGCTGGGCTTCGCCGTGGTCCCACGGGCCGAGCACCAGGTAATGCGCGGCGCCCGGGCGATACTTGGTGTGCTCCTGGAAGTAATACGTAGCACCGCCCGGCCCGCCGCCGTAGTAGCCCGCTGTCTGCAGCACAGGAATGTCGATGCGTGCGAACTCCTCGCCATAAGGAATCATTGCTTGCCAGAAACCGTCGTAATCCGGATGCGCAACCCAGCTTTCGAAGATCGGATTGGGCGTCCCATCGATGGCGGGCAATTCGCGGTACGGACGGC